>NZ_JBHXNK010000019.1:0-152966 GCF_042719755.1 Nocardia sp. NPDC058519
TCCTACTACCGAGCCGCCCGCGCCGCCTACCGAACCGCCCGCGCCGCCCACCGAAGCGCCCGCTCCGACTACCGAGCCGCCCGCGCCGCCTACCGAACCGCCCGCGCCGTCGACCGAACCGCCTCCTCCGCAGAGCCAGGCGCCGACTACTCCGCCGACGCATTCTCCCAGCGAGACACCGGCTCCCCCGCCCCCGCCGCCGAACCAGGTACCGACACAGCAGGATTCGAATCCGCCGTCCTCGGAACTACCGGCCTCCCCCGCTCCACCCGGTCGCCAAGCGCCACAACCACTTCCGCTGCCGGGCATGCCGGACATGTCCGACCCCGGTGGACAGCCCGGTGTCACCGGACCGGTGCCCGGCACCGAGGGCCCACCGGAACCCGCCCAGCCCGCACCGCCTACCGACACCGCTCAGCCAGGGGTGGTCCCACGGCGGCGGTAGTCCGTCGACGCCGGTCCGTCAGCTGACCGACGCGCCACGCAACCGCGAATCAGACCTTGACGAGGTCGTCGGCGTGGATGACGGGGCGTTGCATGGTGTCGGGGAGGTCGGTGGTGGAGCGGCCGAGCATGGTGACGAGTTCGGTGCTGTCGTATTCGATGACGCCGCGTGCGACGACCTCGTCGTCGGGGCTGACCAGGTCGACCACGTCGCCGCCGAAGAAGCGACCGCGGATACCGGTGATGCCCGCGGCCAGCAGGGAGTGGCGATGGGCCACCGCGTCGACCGCACCCGCGTCGAGCAGCACCGCGCCACGGGGGTCGGCGGCATGCCGGACCCAGAACTTGCGGCCGGACAGTCGGATCGGGCGGGCGGCGAAAGCGGTACCTACCGTGCCGTCGGTGAGCGCGGACGAGGCGTCGGCGGCCGAGGCCAGCAACACGGGAATGCCCGCGTCGGCGGCAAGACGGGCGGCGGAGAGTTTGGAGGCCATGCCGCCGGTGCCGAGCGCGCCACCGCTGCCCGCGATGACGCCGTCGAGGTCGGCGCTGCTGCGCACCTCGGGGATGAAGTTGGCGGCGCCCTTGCGCGGGTCACCGTCGTAGAGACCGGCCACATCCGACAGCAGGATCAGGGCGTCGGCGCCCACCAGGTGCGCGACCAGGGCGGCGAGGCGGTCGTTGTCGCCGAAGCGGATCTCCTCGGTGGCGACCGTGTCGTTCTCGTTCACCACCGCGATCGCGCCGAGCGAACGCAACCGGTCGAGGGTGCGCTGCGCGTTGCGGTGATGCTCGCGGCGCGCGAAATCATCGGCGGAGAGCAGGATCTGGCCGACGGTGCGGCTATAACGGGCGAACGACGTACCCCAGGCGTGGGCGAGGGCCAGCTGGCCGACACTGGCCGCGGCCTGCTTGGTCGCCAGGTCCTTGGGCCGCTTCGACAGGCCGAGCGGCGCGAGTCCCGCGCCGATCGCGCCCGAGGACACGACCACCACATCCGAACCCGCCCGCATCCGCGCTTCGACCGCGTCGGCCAGCAGATCGAGTCGACCGGTGTCGAGCCCGCCTTCGAGGCTGGTCAACGCCGACGAACCGATCTTCACCACGACGGTGCGCGCCGACACGATCGCCGCGCGGCCCTGACTCAGCTCCGAACCCACCTGCATCGTTCAACTCCCTGCACCACGATTACCGAGCTACCTCGTCAACCCATCGCAGTATGCCGATCCAATGGTCTTGTCCGACAGCGAATTTCGCCGAACGCGACCACTCTCACTCTTTTCGTTCACCGTTTTCGTCGAGCAGACCACGCCGTGCCTGCGAGGCGAGCTTGCGCTCGGCCGCACCGATACGGTCGTTGGTCTCCAGCCGGAGGTCGGTACCGCGGCCGGTCGGCTGCATATCGACACCCGCCGAGATCATCGGCTCCCATTCGAAGGTGACACCGGCGATGGTGACCGGGCAACCCGGCTGCGCACCCTGCTTGACCAGCTCGGCTTCGACACCGAGGCGAGCCAAGCGGTCGGCCAGATAGCCGACGGCCTCGTCGTTGTTGAAGTCGGTCTGGCGGATCCAGCGCTCGGGGCGAGTGCCACGCACGATGAAACCACCCGCCTCCTCCGGGTCGGCGATGACGCTGAAACCGGTCTCGTCGGTCGCGATCGGACGGATGATGGTGCGCTTGGGCGCGGCCTTGGGGTGATCCTCGCGATACTGACGAACCATGTCGGCCAGCGCGAAAGTCAACGGGCGCAGGCCCGCGCGGCTCACGGCGGAGATCTCGAACACCGGCCAGCCACGTTCGGCGAACTCGGCGGACACCATTTCGGCCAGCTCGGCCGCATCGGGCACGTCGGTCTTGTTGAGGATCACCACTCGCGGGCGGTCGGCCAGATCACCGAGGCTGGCGTCACCGGACAAAGCGGGCTTGTAGGCGGCGAGCTCGGCTTCGAGCGCGTCGACGTCGGAGACCGGGTCGCGGCCGGGTTCCAGGGTCGCACAGTCGACGACGTGAGCGAGCACCGCGCAGCGTTCGATGTGGCGCAGGAAGTCCAGGCCGAGGCCGCGGCCTTCGCTGGCGCCGGGGATCAGACCGGGCACGTCGGCGATGGTGAAGGTCGTGTCACCGGACAGCACGACGCCGAGGTTGGGAACCAGCGTGGTGAACGGGTAGTCGGCGATCTTCGGCTTTGCCGCGGACAGCACCGAGACCAGCGACGACTTGCCCGCGGACGGGAACCCGACCAGTCCGACATCGGCGACCGACTTCAGCTCGAGAACGACATCGACCTCGTCGCCCTCTTCACCGAGCAGCGCGAAACCGGGCGCCTTGCGGGCCTTCGACGCCAGCGAGGCGTTGCCGAGGCCACCGCGGCCGCCACGGGCGATGATGAATCGGTTGCCCGCGCCGACGAGGTCGCAGACCACCTTGCCGTCGTCGTCGACGACGACCGTGCCGTCGGGGACCTGCAGCACCAGATCGGCGCCGTTCTTGCCCTCCCGGTTGCTGCCCTCGCCCGGCTTGCCGTTGCCTGCCTTGGCGTTGGGGTGGAAGTGGAAATCGAGCAGGGTGTGGACGTTGGCGTCGACCTCCAGGATCACGTCGCCACCGCTGCCGCCGTTGCCGCCGTCGGGCCCGCCGAGCGGCTTGAACTTCTCACGATGCACCGAGGCGCAACCGTGTCCACCTCTACCGGCACGAACATGCAGCACGACGCGGTCGATGAATTTGGACATGGGTTGATCCTCCTCCTTCTGACTTGTCGTTTTCGGTAAGGGTGGACGAACACGACAGAGCGGGTCAGGAAATCCCTGACCCGCTCTGGTGTCCGTGGGGAGCGAAAGCTCCAGGCGGTCAGGCCTGGACCGGCTCCGGTACAACGATGTTCACGGTCTTGCGGCCACGCTTGGTGCCGAACTCGACCGCGCCCGCCTCGAGGGCGAACAGCGTGTCGTCGCCACCACGGCCGACGTTCACGCCCGGGTGGAAGTGGGTTCCACGCTGACGGACCAGGATCTCGCCCGCGCTGACCTTCTGGCCGCCGAAGCGCTTCACGCCGAGGCGCTGTGCGTTCGAATCGCGGCCGTTCCGGGAGCTGGATGCGCCCTTCTTATGTGCCATTGCTTCGTCTCCTCGGGAAAATTCTTACTTGATGCCGGTGACCTTGATGACCGTCAGCGGCTGACGGTGACCCTGGCGCTTGTGGTAGCCGGTCTTGTTCTTGAACTTGTGGATCCGGATCTTCGGGCCCTTGGTCTGGTCGATGACCTCAGCGGCCACGGAGATCTTGGCCAGCTTGTCGGCGTCGGTGGTCAGATCGGCGCCGTCGACGACGAGAACCGGGGTCAGCGCCACGGCGGTGCCGACGGGACCCTCGATCTTCTCGACCTTCACCAGGTCACCGACCGCGACCTTGTACTGCTTTCCGCCGGTCTTGACGATTGCGTACGCTGCCATCGGTCGGCTTCCTCCACTCACATTGGTCCTGCACATGTCCACGCCGCAGCTGCGACGCGTATTCCTGGGCTCATCCCCGCAAGAGCGGGGGAAGAACGTTTGCTGCCTGCGGTATACACCCGGCCTGTTCGGCCAGATGCTCAATCACTGGGCAGCGACCGACCTAGGTTACCAGAGCGGTATCCACTCCCCCAATTCGGCCGGTCAGGGCCCGAATCGAGGGCTTACGTGCGCGGACGAATCCGCGCACGTAAGCGTCGGGTTACTTCGATTCAGCAGCCGGAGCGCCCGCGGGACGACCCACAGCGCGACGGCGCGGCTTGCGTTCCGGGACGATCACCGGCTCCGCGGCGAAGTCCACGACAGCCGCTGCGGGCGGCTGTTCGTTCGCCGACAGGACGAACACGGCTCCCGCGCTGTCCGGTGCGGGCGCTGCCGTCGACCGGGCTACGCGACGCCTACGAGGTGCCCGCGGTGCGGGTTCCTCGGCGGCCGGAGCCGGTTCGGGCTGTGACGTCTCGGGCTCTGGCGTCTCGACGACCGCGGCCGGTTCGGGCTGCGCGGTCTCGACGACCGGAGTCTCGGCGACAGCGGCGGTATCGGCAGGCGCCGAGCTCACCACTTCCTCCTCGACCTCGGCGGCCTCGGGCTCGGCCTCGCCGGAGATGACCCCGGTGAGCGGACCCTCGGTGCTCGGCTCGGTGTTCGCGGCAGCGGCACCGCGACCCGATCGGCGCGACCGCGACCGTGAGCGCGACCTGGTCGGCTCGGCGGGCGCTTCCTCGACGGTTTCGGTGTGCTCGTCGGTGTGCTCGTCGTCGTGATGACCTGCCATCGCGAGCACCACCGGGTGGGCTCGCTTGACCGCGATGTCCTCCTCGGTGTGTTCGGCGGCGGGCGCGGTGCCGTTGGTCGCCGGCGCGGCGGTGGCGGCGGCGGGCTTGTCGCGGTCCTTGCCGCGGCGACGGCGCGAACCGCCCTCCTTCGCCCGCGGCTCCTCGACGCCGGACCCGGAATCCACCGGGTAGGAGTGCACGAGGATGCCGCGACCGTGGCAGTGCTCACAGGTGGTGGAGAACGCCTCGACCAGTCCGGTGCCCAGCTTCTTGCGGGTCATCTGGACCAGGCCCAGCGAGGTGACCTCCGATACCTGGTGGCGGGTGCGGTCGCGTCCGAGAGCCTCGGTGAGACGACGTAGCACCAGGTCACGGTTGGATTCGAGGACCATGTCGATGAAGTCGACGACGATCATGCCGCCGATATCGCGCAGCCGCATCTGGCGCACGATCTCCTCGGCCGCTTCCAGGTTGTTCTTGGTGACGGTCTCTTCGAGGTTCGACGAGCCAGAGCCGGTGAACTTGCCGGTGTTGACGTCGACGACGGTCATCGCCTCGGTGCGGTCGATCACCAGGGTGCCGCCCGAGGGCAGCCACACCTTGCGATCGAGAGCCTTGGCCAGCTGCTCGTCGATCCGGAACGCGTCGAACACGTCGACACCATTGTTCTCGTGCCGGTTGACCCGCGGCAGCAGGTCGGGCGCCACGGTGCGGACATAGGTCTCGACGGTGCTCCACGCGCGGTCACCTTCGATGACCAGCTTGGCGAAGTCCTCGTTGAACAGATCGCGGATGACCTTGACCAGCATGTCGGGCTCTTCGTAGAGCGCCTTCGGTGCGTTGGTCTCCTTGGCGGCGGCCTCTTCGATGGTGCGCCAGGCGGCCTGCAGCCGCTCGACATCGCGAGCCAGTTCGGGCTCGCTGACACCCTCGGACGCCGTCCGGATGATCACCCCGGCGTCGGACGGGACGATCTCGCGCAGGATCTCCTTGAGCCGCTTGCGCTCGGTATCGGGCAGCTTGCGGCTGATCCCGGTGGAGGTGCCACCGGGCACGTACACCAGGAAGCGACCGGCGAGGGAGATCTGGGTGGTCAGGCGGGCGCCCTTGTGACCGACCGGGTCCTTGGACACCTGCACCAGCACCTGATCGCCGGGCTTGAGCGCCTGCTCGATCTTGCGCTCGCGGCCACCGAGACCGGCGGCCTCCCAGTTCACCTCACCGGCGTAGAGCACGCCGTTGCGGCCGCGGCCGATGTCGATGAACGCCGCCTCCATGCTGGGCAGCACGTTCTGCACCTTGCCGAGGTAGACATTGCCCACCATCGACGCCTGACCGGAACTGGTCACGAAGTGCTCGACGAGGATGTTGTCCTCCAGGACCGCCACCTGGGTGGTGGTCTGGTGGCCTGGCGCGTGTTCGGCGGGGTCGAACGCCTTCTCGCGCACGACCATCACCCGGTCGACCGCCTCGCGGCGGGCCAGGAACTCCGACTCGGTCAGGATCGGCGGACGGCGACGCCCGGCTTCCCGGCCGTCACGGCGGCGCTGACGCTTGGCTTCCAAGCGGGTGGAGCCGGAAATGCCCTGCACTTCGTCGGAGTTGCTCGAGCTGGAACGGCCGCGGCTCTTGTTGCGGGGTTCGCGCTCGTGCACGACGGTGTTCGGCGGATCGTCCTCGGTCGCCGCGTCGGCGTCGGCGGACTCGCCGCCGACCTTGCGACGGCGACGACGACGGCGGCGACGGCTCGCGCCGTCGGCGGATCCGTCTTCGTCATCGGTCTCGGATTCGGTGTCCTCGGCCTGCTCGGCCTCGTCGGTGACCTGCTCGGCCGGCTGCTCGGCCTCGTCGGTGTCGTCGTCCTCGGTGTCGGACTCGTTGTCCTCGCCGTCGGCGGACTGCTCGCCACGACCGCGACCACGGCCACGGCGGCCACGGCGACGGCGGCGCGGCTGGCCGTCGGCGTCGTGGTCACCGGACTGATCGGCGGACTCGTCCTCGACCTCGGCTTCGGGCTCCTCGGCCTTCGGCGCGACGGGCTCCTCGACGGGCGGTGCGGCGGGCTCTTCGGTCCGCTTGGGAGTCCGCTCGGCGCGACGGCGCTTGCGGGCCTCCTCGGCGGCGGTGGCATCCGGCGGGAGGAACAGCGGCATACCCACCGAGGCGGGCGCCTCGAAGGTCACCGGTTCGGCCCGCACGGGGGTTTCGGACACCCGGTGGGTGAACAGATCGGTGTGCGCGTCCTCGCGCATCGCGGCGAACACCTCGTCGGTGCGCGCGACGTGGGGCGCGGAGAACAGCGACGCGGGCGCCGCTGAGGTGTCGGCCGGCTGCTCGGCGACGGGTGTGGACGCGGCGCGTTTCTTCGCGCGCGTCGTAGGTGCGGGTGCTGTGGATTCGTCGGGGGCGCCAGGCTCGGTGTCAGCGGCGGCGATCGCGTCGCGCACCGTTTCGGCGACCGAGCGGTCGACATTGGATTGAACGCTGCGCGCCTCGGCGCCCAATTCGGCCAGTTTGGCCAGGATGCGTTTGCTGGTCACTCCCAACCGTTTGGCCAGTGCATGAACTCGAATTCGCTCCGGCAATTGATCGGCATCCTGTTGTGTTGTGTCCAGCGGCTCTTTTTCGGCCACGAAGTCTCCTCGGGCCCCCGGGCGCGTCCTTCCCCGGTACGGGAGTGACGCGGCCGACGCGGGGGCATCGTCCGTGCACCTCGTACCCGATGGTACGAGGGTCATCTGGTCTCGCCCCGCGTGTCCGGTCGCACCTTGATCGATCGTCTGGCGCGCCAACCGGTCACACGGCGCCTGGCTGTACGGCGTGGCACCGCGCTTTCGAGCGCTCATCCAGCGTGCCTGCGCGGGCAACCCCAGCAACAGGGCCGTCCGTGGCAGCGATGATCGGCATCAACCGCGGTGTCATCCGGTCATGTCCGCCGCCGCGTCACGTACCTGCGCGACAGGTCGGCGTCGAACACATCCGTAGTCAGTATCCCATACGGTTCGCGCGGGGATCGCCATCGGCGCAACTCACGCGAACTCCGCCCCGCTCACGACGGTCGTTTCACCCGGCGCATCTTGCGAGCGAAGGCGACCCGGCCGGGCGGAGTTCGATACCGCCTGACCGGGTGTCCAACTACCTCGACCGCGCTAGGAGACCGAGGCGGGTCAGGCGGGAAATTCGGGGAACCAGAGGGCGATCTCGCGCTTGGCGGACTCGGGCGAGTCGGATCCGTGGACCAGGTTGTACTGGGTCTCCAGGCCGAAGTCGCCGCGGATGGTGCCGGGCACGGCCTTCTCCACCGGGTCGGTGCCACCGGCGAGCTGACGGAACGCCGCGATCGCGCGCGGGCCTTCGAGCACGGCCGCGACGACCGGGCCGGAGGTGATGAATTCGATGAGCGAGCCGAAGAAGGGCCGCTCGGCGTGTTCGGCGTAGTGCTCGGCCGCGAGTTCCACGGACACGTTCTTCAGCTCCAGCGCCTGGAAGGTGAGGCCCTTGCGCTCGATGCGCGCGAGGATCTCGCCGGTGAGGCCCCGGGAGACACCGTCCGGCTTGATGAGTACCAACGTCTGCTCAGTCACGGGGTAACCCTAGCGTCGGCCGTGTCAGCACGCCGATCGGGCCCTCGAGCCGGTCAGGACTTCGTATGCATTCGCTGGCTGGGGAGTAGGCCTGCGTACCCGGCAACCGTCAGGACTTCGTATGCATTCGCTGGCTGGGGAGTAGGCCTGCGTCCATTCGTCGCTGAACGTCCGAGCGCAAGATCAGGATGAACGCCCATACCGCGATGAACACCACCGCGATCACGCCGATCGACAGGTGGATGAACGTGCCTGCGAGCAGCAACACCTGCAGACCCAGGTTGAACGGGATCGCCCACGGCTTACGCTGCACACCCGCGCCCAGGATCATCAGCAGCGAGAGCACCACGAGGTAGGTCCCGGAGATCCAGGTGACACCGCCGCCGACATCGGCGACCACCGGCAGCGCCAGCAGGACCACGATCGCCTCGAGGACCAGGGTCCCCGCCATGACCCCGCGCAGACCCTTCCACGGATCGTTGGCGGGAGGAGGCACAGTACTCATGCCGGAGCCTTTCCGAACAGGGCGCGCGCCGCACCCGCGGTGACGACCGACCCGGTGACGATCACGCCGGCGCCGGAGATCACGTCACCCTCGTCGCCCGCCTGCTCGGCCAGCGCGATCGCCGACTCCAGCGCGTCGGGCAGGGTGTCGGCGGTGATCACTCGTTCATCGCCGAAGCGCTGTACGGCCAGGTCGGCCAGTGTGTCCACATCCATGGCCCGCGGTGAACCGTTGCTGGTGACGACGATTTCGTCGAAGACCGGCTCGAGCGCGTCGAGAATCCCGGCCGCGTCCTTGTCTGCGAGCACCGCGACCACCCCGACCAGCTTGCGGAAGTCGAACTCGCCGGTGAGCGTCGCGGCCAGTGCCTGCGCTCCCGCCGGGTTGTGGGCGGCGTCGACGAAGATGGTCGGCGCGTTGCGCATCCGTTCCATCCGTCCAGGGCTGGCCACTGTCGCGAAACCGCTGCGCACGGCCTCGATGTCGAGCTGGCGATCGGCGCCTGCGCCGAAGAACGCCTCCACGGCGGCCAGCGCCAGCGCCGCGTTGCGGGCCTGGTGCTCACCGTGCAGCGGCAGGAAGATCTCGTCGTAGACGCCGCCGAGTCCCTGCAGGGTCAGTAGCTGTCCGCCGACGGCCACGGCCCGTTCCAGCAGCCGGAACTCCGCGCCCTCGCGGGCCACCGCGGCGTCCTCGGCCACGGCTCGGCGCAGCAGCACGTCCATCACCTCGGGCTCCTGCTCGGCGATCACCGCGACGGTGTCGGTCGGGATCAGCGCCTCGGGGGCGCGCTTGATGATCCCGGCCTTCTCCTTGGCGATCGACTCGAGGTCGGGACCGAGGTATTCGGTGTGGTCGAGGCCGATCGGGGTGATCACCGCGACCTGCGCGTGGATCACATTGGTGGCGTCCCAGGTGCCGCCCATGCCGGTTTCCACGACGGCCACGTCGACCGGAGCCTCGGCGAACGCGGCGTAGGCCATGCCGGTGAGCACCTCGAACTTGCTCATCGCCGGGCCGCCGGATTCGGCGGAGCGCTGGTCGATCATGCCGACATACGGCGCGAGTTCGTGATAGGTCGCCACGTAGTCGGCGGGCGAGATCGGCGTGTTGTCGATGCTGATCCGCTCGGTCGCCAGCTGCAGGTGCGGGCTGGTGATCCGGCCGGTGCGCCGGTGCAGCGCGGTGAGCAGCGCGTCGATCATCCTGGTCACCGAGGTCTTGCCGTTGGTGCCCGCGATGTGGATGGCCGGATAGTTGTTCTGCGGGTTACCCAGCAGATCCATCAGGGTGGCGATCCTGGTGAGCGACGGCTCGATCTTGGTTTCGGGCCAGCGCTTGTCGAGTTCGGCCTCTACCAGGGCCATTTCGGCGAGGTCGACCGGTGACGGCCCGGTGTTGAGCTGGGCCGCGCTGTAGTCGCTGCCGCCGAAATCGGCGTCGTCGGAGTCACCGGGGCCCATGTCGCTCACTTGGCGCTCAGCTCCGCCAGGCGGGCGCCGATGCGCGTGACTTCGGCCGTGGCCACATCCCGACGAGCAGTGATCTTGTCGACGACCGGCTGCGGCGCCTTGGCCAGGAAGGCCTCGTTGCCGAGTTTGGCCGTCGTGGTGTCGAGGTCTTTCTGCGCGGCCGCGAGATCCTTTTCCAGCCTGCGGCGTTCGGCGTCGAGGTCGATCGCGCCGGAGGTGTCGAGCTGCACGGTGACCGTCGCAGCCGACAGCCGGACCTGCACTTCGGCGGTGGTGGCGAAGTCGTCGCCCGGTTCGGTGAGGCGGGCCAGGTTGGCCACCGAGTCGGCGAACGCGTCGAGCCCGGCCTCGTCGAGCCCGACGAGAGTGGCCTTCACCTTCTGCTTGTCGGCCAGCCCCTGATCGCCGCGGAACCGGCGGATCTCGGTGATCAACCGCTGTGTATCGGCCACTCGCTGGGCCGCGACTTCGTCGGTCGCGATGCCACTGGCCTGCGGCCACGGGGCGATCACCACCGATTCGCCGCCGGTGAGCGCCTTCCACAGGGTCTCGGTGACGAACGGGATCACCGGGTGCAGCAGGCGCAGCACCGCGTCGAGCACACTGCCGAGCACCACCGCGGTGCTCTCGGCGCGCGCGTCGGATTCGGCGAACTGCACCTTGGAGAGCTCCAGGTACCAGTCGCACAGCTCGTCCCACGCGAAGTGGTAGAGCGCCTCGCAGGCCTTGCCGAATTCGTAGGCGTCGAAGGCGGTGTCGACCTCGGCGCGGACGGCGTCGAGCCGGTCGATGATCCAGCGGTCGGCGTCGGTGAGGGTCTCGCGCGGGGGCAGCTCGCCGATGCGCGCGCCGTTCATCAGCGCGAACTTGGTGGCGTTGAACAGCTTGGTGACGAAGCTGCGCGAGGCCAGCGCGTGCGCGTCGCCGACCGACAGATCCCCGCCGGGCTGGGCGCCGCGGGCCAGGGTGAAGCGCAGCGCGTCGGCGCCGTAGGAGTTGATCCAGTCCAGCGGGTCGATGCCGTTGCCGCGCGACTTCGACATCTTCTTGCCGTGCTGGTCGCGGATCAGGCCGTGCAGGAACACATCCTGGAAGGGCACCTGCTTGCGTCCGCCCTTCCCGGCGGTGAGCACCGGGTCGTCGCTGACGTACATGCCGAACATCATCATCCTGGCGACCCAGAAGAAGATGATGTCGTAGCCGGTGACGAGCGCGCTGGTGGGATAGAACTTCGCCAGCTCGGGGGTGGCGTCGGGCCAGCCCATCGTGGAGAACGGCCACAGGCCGGAGGAGAACCAGGTGTCGAGCACATCGGGGTCCTGCACCCAGCCCTCTGGCGCTTCCTCGCCGGGGCCCAGGCACACCATCTCGCCCTCGGGGCCGTACCAGATCGGGATGCGGTGGCCCCACCACAGCTGACGCGAGATGCACCAGTCGTGCATGTTGTCGACCCAGTCGAACCAGCGCGGTTCCTGGCTGGCCGGGTGGATCTTCACATCGCCTTCGCGCACGGCGTCACCGGCGGCTTTGGCCAGGGTGTCGACCTTGACCCACCACTGCATCGACAGGCGCGGCTCGACCGGCTCGCCGGAGCGCTCCGAGTGGCCGACCTGGTGCTTGTAGGGGAACTTACGCCCGGCGATGCGACCTTCGGCCTCGAGCCGCTCGCGGATCTTGACGCGGGCTTCGAAGCGGTCCATGCCGTCGAATTCGGTGCCGCTGTCGGCGATCCGGCCGGTCTTGTCCATGATCGTCGGCATCGGCAGACCGTGGCGCAGGCCGAGCTCGAAGTCGTTGGGGTCGTGCGCCGGGGTGATTTTCACCGCGCCGGAACCGAATTCGGGGTCGACGTAGTCGTCGGCGACGATCGGGATCTGACGGCCGGTGATCGGGTGGTAGAGCGTGGTGCCGATCAAAGCCTGGTAGCGCTCGTCGTCGGGGTGCACCGCCACCGCGGTGTCACCGAGCATCGTCTCCACGCGGGTGGTGGCCACGATGACGTGCGGCTCGTCGTCGTTCAGCGAACCGAATCGCATGCTCACGAGCTCGCCGTCGACCTCCTTGTGGTCGACCTCGAGGTCGGAGATGCCGGTCTGCAGCACCGGCGACCAGTTCACCAGTCGCTCCGCGCGGTAGATCAGGCCCGAGTCGTAGAGCCGTTTGAAGATCGTCTGCACCGCGCGCGAGAGACCGTCGTCCATGGTGAAGCGGTCGCGGCTCCAGTCGACGCCGTCACCGAGGCGACGCATCTGCCCCTGGATCTGCCCGCCGGACTCGCGCTTCCAGTCCCACACCTTGTCGATGAACAGCTCGCGCCCGAAGTCCTCCTTGGACTTCCCGTCGACGGCGAGCTGCTTCTCCACCACCGTCTGCGTGGCGATACCCGCGTGGTCCATGCCCGGCAGCCACAGCACCTCGTAGCCCTGCATCCGCTTGCGGCGGGTGAGCAGGTCCATGATCGTGTGGTCGAGCGCGTGGCCCATGTGCAGGGTACCGGTGACATTCGGCGGCGGCAGCACGATCGAGTACGGCGGCTTGTCCGAGGACGCGTCGGCGGCGAAGTACCCGGCGTTTACCCAGCCCTCGTACAGGTCGGCCTCTACCTCGCTGGGGTTCCAGCTCTTGGGCAGGGCATCGGCACGATTACGCGAGTTGTCAGGGGCTGCGCTGGTCACGTCCCAATCCTAAGGGGAGGCGGCAACCAGCTTTTTCCCGCCTACCCCAGCACAAAAAAAGACGGAATCTTCGGTGGATGAGGGACACCGAAGACTCCGTCTACACCTGTGATCCTACCGGCGATCAACCGTGCCGAGCAGAATCCATATGGAATTCTCAGCTTCGGCCTCGCGCTGGTGGCGAGGGCTGTGACGCGCCACGACGACACGCGGAAACCCTTGTGCCCCAAGCCTCCAGCCCGAAGATCCGGGTAACCCCCGATTGCCGTTTTGTCCGAATTAACGGACCCTGGGGAGGGTGACGCCTCCGCTCGATTCCTCGTCCCCCGTTCCCGCATCGGCTCCGAGGATCATCACCCCGATCGCTTTGGTGGACCTACGCGCCGGCGAGGTCGAAGAACTGCGCTACCCGAGCACCACGGTCCTGGTCTTCGCCGGTGTGCCCGGCGCGGGAAAGTCCACCGCGCTACACCGCTTCTTCGGCGCGGGCCCCGATGCCGAACATCCGGTGCGCACCGCGTCCGGCGCCCTGGTTCTCGACTCGAACCACACCCGCAATCGCCTGCGCCACCGCCTCGGCTGGGCGCCGTACTCGCTGTGGCGCCCGCTGGTCCACCTCGCGCACTACCGCGCGATCCGCGACGCACTGCGCGAGTGCGACGGACCGGTCGCCATCCACGACTGCGCGACCTTCCGCTGGAGCAGGCGCCTGATCACCCGCTGGGCCGCGCGAAGCCACCGCGAACTGCACATGGTGCTCATCGACGTGCCCGCGGAGCAGGCCAGATCCGGTCAGATCAGCCGGGGCAGACGCGTCAACAGCATCGCCTTCACCGCGCACTGCCGCCGCTGGGAAACGATGATGGACTCCCTCGGAGCCCGCGACGCCACCCACGCGCCGAACCCGGATCCGCATCCGCTGTCATCGACATCGGTGGTGATCATCGACCGTCCGACGCTGCACGCGGTGTCGCGCATCGCCTTCGACGCGGCCTGATCGAGGCGCTCACGGCACCAGCACGCTCAGCGCCCCCGGCATCGCCTGCACCGTCACCGGCAACATCCCCGCGGGCTCACCATCGGCCGTCGCGTACCCGCCCTCGGCGCTGACCGTGATCCGCCGCGCCCGGTAGCGCTTCGTCGCGGGATGGTCGATCCGTTTGCCCGCCGACAACGCGGGCAGCAGCCGCGCCATCTCCAGCCGCGACACCGCACCGACCACCGTGATGTCGAGGTAGCCGTCGTCGGCGCGTGCTTCCGGACACACCAGCATCCCGCCGCCGTAGGTGCGGGTGTTGCCGATCGGCGCCATCACCGCGTCGGTCAGGATCACCACGTGTGAGTCGGGTGGATTGTCCAGTGCGCCGGGCGCGAGGCCCGACATCTCGATCCGGAACGGCAGTGTGTAGCCCCGCATGAGCTCGGCAACAGCGGCCGCGGTGTAGCGCAGGGGGCCGCGTGGATAGCGCATCTTGTTGGCGCGCATGGTGACTCGCGCATCGAACCCGGTGCCGACCACCGTCGCGAACCAGGTGGGTGTGGCGTCCGGTGATTCGATCCGCCCCAGGTCGATGGTCCTGGTTCGACCGCCGAGCACGATCCCGACAGCGGCCAGCGGGTCACCGGTGGGTATGCCGAATTCGCGCGCCAGGTCGTTGCCGGTGCCCGCGGGCACCAGTCCCAGCGGCACCCCACTGTGCGCGACAGCGGCAAGCAGCACGTTCATCAGCCCGTCACCACCGACGCAGATCACCGCATCCGGCCGGTCTTCGCCCGCGACAAGCGTCCTGACCTGCGTCACCGACTCGTCCGCACTCGGCGCCCGCACCTCGACCACCTCGACATCGCGCGCCAGGAGTTCGGCCAATACCGCCTCGGCGACACCGTCGCCACGGCCCGACCCGGAATGCGGGTTCGTGACAACCACCACGCGCCGCACCGAATGTTCTTTCACGGCACCAGCTTCCCAGGGTTGAGCACTCCGGTGGGGTCGAGTTCACGCTTCACCGCACGCAACACCCGAACCCCCAGGTCACCGATTTCGGCACCCATCCACGGACGGTGGTCGGCGCCGACGGCGTGGTGGTGGGTGATGGTGCCGCCCGCGGCGACCATCGCGTCGCTCGCGGCGGATTTGGCGATGCGCCACTGCGCGATCGGATCGTCGAGCTGCTTGGTGACCACGGTGAAGTACAGCGACGCCCCGGTCGGGTAGGTGTGCGAAATGTGGCACATGACCAGCGCGGGTGTGCCCTGCGCGCCGAGTGCGTCCATCAGCGCGCCGGTGACCTTCACCTTGAGATTGCCCAGGTTGGCCCAGCTGGTGGCGGTTTCGAGGGTCTCGCACAGCACGCCGACATCGAGCAGCGCGTCACGCATGTAGGGCGCGGCGAACCGGCCGTGCTCCCACTGCTGCGCGGGTGCCTCGCCGAGCGCGGTGCCGCCCGCGGCGACGAGCAGGTCACTCGCCTCGGCAGATCGGGCGGCGACGTGGGCCTTACTGCCCTCGAAGGTGGTGATGGCGAGGCAGCCCGAGACCGGGTTGCCGCCGACATCGGCGGAGCGGGCCAGGTTCAGGCCCGTTTCGGCCTCGTCGGACAACCGCATCACCGTCGGCGCGGCACCGGCCTGCACCACACTGCGCAGCGCGGCGGCTCCGGTGGCGAAGTCAGGGAACGACCAGGCTTGGTAGCCAACGGTTTCCGGCACGGGATGCACCCGCAAGGTGACCGAGGTGATGATGCCGAGCGCGCCCTCGGACCCGACGAACAACTCGCGCAGGTCAGGTCCGGCCGCCGACGCGGGGGCGCGACCGAGGTCGAGGGTGCCCTGCGGGGTCGCGATCACCAGGCGTTCGACCATGTCATCGAACCGGCCGTAGCCTGCCGAGGCCTGACCCGACGACCTGGTCGCGGCGAAACCGCCGATGCTGGCGAATTCGAAACTCTGCGGAAAGTGCCCGAGCGAGAGCCCGTGCGCACCGAGCAACTCCTCGGCCTGCGGCCCCGTGAGCCCGGCGCCGAGGGTGGCGGTGCCGCTGGCCGGGTCGACCGCGGTGAGCGTGTCGAGCCTGCGCAGATCGAGCGCGATCACGGTGCCGAACTGCCCGCGTACCGGATCCACGCCACCGACCACGCTGGTTCCGCCGCCGAACGGGACTACGGCGATGCCGTGTTCGGCGCAGTACTTCAGCAGCGCGAGAACCTGGGGGTGATCGGCGGGGAAAACGACGGCGTCGGGGGCGTCCTGCGGTGTGCTCGCACGACGGCGTAGCAGGTCGGGGGTGCTCTTGCCGCCCGCGTGCCGGAGCCGGTCGATGTCGGCGGTGGTGAGATGTTCGTCACCGACGATCCCGGCCAGACCGGACCTATCGGCGGCGGTGAGCGTGGTGGGGATCAGCGGCACGTCGTTCTCGTCACGGCGCGCGACCGGCTCACCCGAGATCCCGAACACCTGCGCGAGCAGGCCACGGATCTGGGCTGACAGCGGCTGGTGACCGGCGGCGACGCCCCAGGCGTCCCACACCATGTTCGGTGCCACGGTGGCAGACCCCGATTGTTCGCGTTGCGTCTCGACCATGCGTTACATAATGACATATAGTGTCAAGCAGTAACCAACGACATGTCCCAGAGTCGGCATCCATACAGCTGTCGGATGTCACTACCGAACATTCGCGACCGCAACCCCGCTGGTCCGCTCGATACCCTTGGGCGGTTCCAGCCCGACCCCCGGCGCCGTACCCCGGCGCCGCCGAACACACCGGCGGTGAAGCACGATGATCGACCTCGCGACCCACGCTGACCAGCTTTCGCCCACCGACGTGGCGATTCTCGATGCCACACGGGCCTGCGTCGTCGATTTCGGGGTTCGCCGAACCACGCTCACCGAGGTGGCGCGGCGGGCGGGTGTGAGCAGGCCGACGGTCTATCGCCGCTGGCCCGACACCGGGTCGCTGATCGCCGAGCTGCTGGTCCGTGAACTGCGCACGATCGTCGCCGAGAACGTCCCCGACACCGGTCTCGGCCGGGATCGGCTGGTCCACGGCATCGTGGCGGGTGCGGCGGCGATCAGGTCGAACGCCGTGTTCGCCAAGATCTTCCGCACCGACACCGACCTGATGCTCACCTATGTGTTCGGCAGGCTGGGCCGCAATCAGCGCACGCTGATCGCGCTGTTCGCGAATGTGATCGGGCTCGGCCACGAGGACGGGTCGATCCGGGCGGGAAATGCCGAGCACATGGCCACCATGTTGCTGCTCATCACCCAGTCGGCGGTGCAGTCGGCGGGCACGGTGGAGTCATTGCTGGCAGGCGCGGAGTTCGATGCCGAATTGTCCAGGGCTGTCGAGGGTTATCTGCTCCCGCTACCCGATAAGGACTGTGATGACTCCTGACTCCCGCTCTTCCGGTGCCACCCTGAACGCGGCGCGACGTACCGCCGACCTCATTGCGCTCGGCGACAATCCCGAGGTCGACCTGGTGGTGATCGGCGGCGGTGTGACCGGAGCCGGCGTCGCCCTCGACGCCGCCGCGCGCGGACTGCGCACAATCCTGGTGGAGCGCAACGACTTCGCGTTCGGCACCAGCCGCTGGAGTTCGAAGCTGGTGCACGGTGGTCTGCGGTATCTGGCGAGCGGACGGGTCGGGATCGCGCACGAGAGCGCGGTCGAACGCGGGATCCTGTTGCGCACCACCGCACCGCATCTGGTGCGCCCGCTCCCCCAGCTCGTTCCCTTGCTGCCCGGCATCAAGCTGGGCCAGAGTTCGCTCATCCGTGCGGGTTTCGCCGCCGGTGACGCGCTGCGGATCGCGGCGCGTACCTCCGTCGACACATTGCCGCGCTCGCGCCGGGTGGCCGCCGCCGAGGCTCTGCGCTTGGCGCCGACCGTGCGACGGGACGGGCTGCGCGGTGGGCTGCAGGCTTGGGACGGTCAGCTCGTCGACGACGCGCGTTTGGTCGTCGCACTGGCTCGCACGGCGGCCGCGACCGGCGCGACGGTGCTCACCCGGATGGAAGCCGTTGCGGCAACCGGTGATTCGGTCCAGCTGCGCGACACTCTCACCGGCGATACCTTGGCGATCCGAGCGCGCGCGGTCGTGAACGCGACCGGTGTGTGGGCGGGCGAGGTCGACCACAGCATCGAGTTGCGGCCCAGCCGCGGCACCCATCTCGTCTTCGACGCCGCGGCCTTCGGTGGGCTCAGCGCCGCGCTCACGGTGCCGGTGCCGGGCAGCATCAGCCGGTTCGTCTTCGCGCTGCCCGCCGCGCACGGGCGCGTCTACCTCGGACTCACCGACGAGGACGCACCCGGACCGATCCCCGATGTGCCCCAGCCCACCGAGGTCGAGATCGACTTCCTGCTCGACACCATCAACACCGCCCTGCGCGAACCGCTGACCCGCGCCGACATCCGCGGCAAGTTCGCCGGCCTGCGCCCACTGCTCAAAACCGCCGACGACAGCACCGCCGACATCTCCCGCGAACACGCGGTCCTCACCGCCCCCGACGGCCTGATCACCGTCGTCGGCGGCAAGCTCACCACCTACCGCCAGATGGCCCAGGACGCCGTCGACGCGGCAGTCGATCGGTCAGCGCTGCAGGCCTCGCCTTGCCGCACCACCCACCTTCCCCTCGTCGGTGCGGTCGCCGGTGCCGCCCGCGACCGCATCGACGCGCCGCCGGTCCTCATCGAGCGCTACGGCAGCGAAGCGAGCCAGATCGTCTCCGCGTGGCTCGCCGACCCCGCCCTGGCGGAACCGGTCGCCCCCGGAATCGACGTCACCGCAGCCGAATTCGACTTCGCCATCACCCACGAGGCCGCTCTCACCATCGACGACCTCCTCGACCGCCGCACCCGCATCGGCCTGGTCGACGCCGACCGCGAAGCCGCCACCCCGGCCGCCGAAGCCGCCTTCGCCAGACACGCCGCGATCACCAGCTGAGCCCACCGCCGATCTGGCGGCGCGCCACCAGCCGTTGACACCGGAGCTGCCGGGCGGGTACTCATCGAGGCCCGCTCGGCCCGCGCCAACCGGTAACGGCCGCGGTGAGGCACACCCGGGTCAGTCCGTCCGGATGGCGCGGACCCTCCCCGCCACGATCACCACAGCCGGTCAGTCGAATCGCCAATTCGCGAGTTCAGCGCGCATGGACGCGCGTGGCCACGCGTCGAGGCCGTGGGCCAGTTCGGTGGCACGGATCGCGCGCAGGCCCGGCGGTTCGTCTGCCGCGGGAATGTAGGTGAAGCCGAGGCGTTCGTAGTACGGGCCGTTCCACGGGACCTGGGTGAACGTGGTGAGCGTGATCTCGTGCAGGCCAACGGCCTTCGCCCAGCGCACCGCGTGATCGATCAGCCGCTTGCCGATCCGCGCGCCCGCGTAGGCCGGGTCGACGGAGACCTGGTCGACGTGGGGCTGCTCGTCGACAATGCCGAGAACCAGGTAGCCGATCGGGTGATCGCTGTCGTCGGGCCACACCCACGCGCGACCCTCGACGATGAAGGCGCGCAACACTTCCCACGGTGGGGGCTCATCGTCGGCGACGGCGGTCATCCCCACCTCGGCGAACGGTGCGCCCGCCCGCCGCTCGATCTCCTGCAGCGCCGCGATCTCCGCCTCACGCGCGAGGCGGACAGGTCCACCGACCACCGGGCGCCGGGCAGGCCGCTTCGCGGAATCCACGCCGGTCTCCCCCGCGATACCGCTGCCGCTCATCGCGCACCCACCGGGGTGGCGACGATTCCGTTGAGCAGCGCGCGCAGGGCCCAGCGGGCGCGGGCGTCACCGTCGCCGTCGCGCAGGTGCGTCTGCCACGCGATCATCGTCGGGACGCGGGTGGGCAGGTCGGCCAGGCGCCGGGAGAGGTCTGCGCGGTACGCCGAGCCCCCGGCGCCGGAATTCTCGGCGGCCTCGGCGGCGATGTGGAGGTAGATCAGGTCAACGGCCCAGGTGGCGGTCGCGGGGTCGAGGCCACCTTCGCGCAGCAGGCTCAGCAACTGCTCGATCAGGCCGAGGGCGTGTTCGGTGGTCGGGAACCGGCCGAAGGCGACGAGCGCGAGACCGTCGTGGCGGCCGAGGGCATCGATCGAGGTCTCGACCAGCTGGGTCACCCGCGTACGCCAGTCACCCTCGGTGGGGACCGGGACCTGGGACAGCACGTGATCGAGCATCCCGATCAGCAGGTCGTCGCGATGGGCGACATAGACGTACAGCGACGCTGCGCCGGTGTCGAGTTCCTTCGCGACCCGGCGCATGGTGAGCGCGGCCGAGCCGTCGGTATCGAGGATGCGCAAGCCGGTTTCGATGACGAGGTCCCGGCTCAAGGGGACTTTCGCCGGTCGGGCCCGGCGACTGACGGGTGCGGCGTTCATGCGCCGATCCTACGCGGCCGACGAACACTGTTTGGTACGAACGGTGTTCGGAGTTCACCTACGGACCTTATCCCCGAGCGCCGGGCCATCTATGCTGACGGCGGAGACCTCGGTCGCGGTCTGCCGCACAGCGGGTCGGCCGAGGCCGCGGTGAAGGCCAGTCCGACAAGGAGGCGTTGATGCACGCGCATTCGTCCACCGTGGCAATCGTGCCGGGGACCGGGATCGTCGCCAGATTCGGCGATGTCGTCGTCTATCTGGCCGGGGAGACCCCGTCGACCGACCGGTTACTCGGAGCGGTGGAAACCGTCGCCAACAACACGGCAGCGAGCGCACCCGGTGCGGCATTGGCGCAGCGGCTGGCAGGCGTGGTGTTCGGCGGAGCTTCTGCCCCACCGCCTTTCGGTGTGCTCGCCCCGACCGCCGACGGGATGCTGATCCTGTTGCGCGGCGCGGTGATCGCCGAGATCTCCGGCGCGGAGGGCAACCGCCGCCTCGCCGGCGACCGGGCCTTCACCTGGGTCGACGAGATCATCCGCGAACCGGTCCGCCGGATCGCGGTCGGCGCCGAGATGGCCGATCCCACCAGCGCCAATCCGCGCACCGACCTGCGCGCGGGCATCGTCACCGGCAACGGTTTCGTTCTCAACCTGGGCCGACGCCGCAATCCGCCGCCCCGGCGGGTCGAATCCATCGACGAACCCGCACCGACCGAGGCCACCGGCTTCCAAGCCCTGCGCCCCCCGACCTCGCGGCCCACCGACACCAGCGACGCGCTCCCGGCCACCGCGGGATTCCCGGCACCGACGGCCGACCAACCCGCGACCTCGGGTTTTGCGCCCGACGCGGGCCGACACGAGAGTGAAACGGTGAGCACGGGCGAACGGCCGAGCACCGCGGACGGCGTCACCGTGAGCACGGGCCCGCGCAACTCCCCCGCCGCCAACACGCCCCGCGCGTGGTCACAAGCACTCGATGCCGCCAACCGCGGTGAACCGGTCGCGTTGAGCAAAGGCACAGCGCCCCATAGCGGTTCGCGCGGCGCGCTGGTCACCGAAGACGGGCTCAGCTACCCACTGGACCGGCCTTACGTCCTCGGCCGCAACCCCTCGGGGGAAGAATCGGTACGCGCTTCCGCGGCGACGCCGATACTGATCGAGCGCGATCGGCTCGTCTCGCGGGTCCATGCCTTCGTCGCCCCCGACCGTGGCAAGGTGTTCGTCCGCGAGGCCCCCGCGACCTCGGGAACCTTCTTCGCCGCCCCCGACAGCGAACGCTGGTCTCGCGTCGGCACCCTCCCGATCGAATTGCAACCGGGATGGCGCCTGCGGATCAACGACTTCCTGCTGACCTACTGCGTGTAAATCACCTACTTGGTACTCACAGACCATCCCGACGCCCGTGCATCCAGCTCCACGGGCGTCGGATCGCGAATCGGCTCAGGCCTCGAGGGCGTCGAGCAGTGCCGCGCGCTGGCGAGCACCGAGGCCGCCGATGCGGCGATCCTCGGGAATCTCGGCCTGATCCATCAGCTTGGCAGCTTTGACCGGACCAACGCCCGGCAGTGCCTTGATCACGGCAGCGACCTTGGTCTTTTTCACCAGGTCATCGCTGTCGGCTTTCTTGAGCAGATCGGCGACGGTGACCTTGCCCTCCTTCACCTTGCCGATCAGTTCCGAGCGCGCCTTGCGCACGGCAGCCGCTTTGGCCAACGCCTCGGTGCGCTGTTCGGCGGTCATCGTAGGCAGTGCCATGTCTCCTCCGCTTCCACTCGTCACTCGAACATCTGATTGACGGACCGAGTAAACAGCACGAAATCGGCAGCACCAGTCCGACACACCGCGAGGATACGCCGATGAGTTTTGCGTGCCGAGTCCGTCGTATCTGGTGAAGGCCGAGCAAGACGGACCAAACGGACGAAAGGACGGGGCTGATCCGTCCTGAGTAACACCCTGATGACCTGCGACGACACATCATCAGAAGCACTTTTCGGGATCAAGGTTCAACGGCGAACCACGGAGGATCAACGAAGCTCCTCGGCCCCGGGCGCGACCGATTCACCAACGGTCGTCACCGTCTCCCGTTCTGCTCCATCGACAGCTACACAGTTGTGCGCCAGACATTTTCAGCGCCCGCGGGTCGGGTAATTCGGGCCCGCGGGTGTGGTACCCCCGCTCGATGCGCAACAATGACGCGACCCGGCGAACCCTTTTGCTACCTGGAGTTGCGATGCGCGAGGAACACCCGCTCGATCACGAGGTCACCGCTCTGCCCGTGCGGGTGGAACGGGCCAGGCGCCGCATCGCCTATCAGTCCGATCCGGCACTGACCGACGCGCTGTCCGAAGACGAGTTGCGCGCCGAGCGCGAACTCGCCGAAAAAATCCGCACCTACGAGCGCGACCAGCGCTGGAAGCACATCAAAGCCGCCTCCTCACACGCCGACCGCCTGCGTGACACCACCGCGGAGCTCGAGCGGGCCGAGATGTCGGACCTGATGCTGGCCCGCAAGGCCATCGCCGCGCAACGTCGCGAGTCCAACCCGCGCGCCCGCCTCGCCTCGCTCTATCAGCACCGCACCTGGTCGTTGCGGGCGCTGGCCGGCGTGGTGATCACGGGCATGCTGTGGTCGGCGGTGAACGTCCAGCACAACATCGCCCCGGGCGGACCCAGCGATCCGCTCTACTGGGCCAGCTTCGGCCTGGAGGCGATGATCAGCGTGTGCCTGATCATCATCATGATCGGCACCACGCGGGTGGCCGAGTGGGGCGTGATGGGCAACCGCAACCAGGTTCTGGTGGCCGAGCTGTTCCTGCTCACGCTGACCATCGCCCTCAACACCTATCCGCACCTGAGCGCGCAGCACTGGTACGACGCCGCTGTGCACGCGGTGGCCCCGGTGATGATCGGTGTCGCACTGCTCATCCACAATGCCGCCAGCGCCCGCTACAGCACCGCGATCGTCCGTGCCAGCGCGGAGATCCCGGCAGACGACGGCGACGATCTCCTGGCCGCGCCGAGCCTGGGGAACCCGGCCCTCAACTAGCGCCCACCGACACACAGCGAAGGGCCCCTCCGGATCAGATCCGAAGGGGCCCTTCGCTGTTGGTTTGTTACGCCGACTTCTCGCGACGCTCCGGACGCTGCGCCTTCCGCGGCACGATCGTCGGGAGGACGTTGTCGATGACGGTGTCGGCGTTCACGACCACCTTGGCGACGTCGTCGCGGCCGGGGATGTCGTACATCACCGGCAGCAGGACCTCTTCCATGATGGCGCGCAGGCCACGAGCGCCGGTGCCACGCAGGATGGCCTGATCGGCGATCGCCTCGAGGGCGTCGGTGGTGAACTCGAGATCGACGCCGTCCATCTCGAACAGCCGAACGTACTGCTTGACCAGTGCGTTCTTCGGCTCGGAGAGGATTGTGACCAGCGATTCCTTGTCCAGGTTCGTCACCGAGGCGACGACAGGCAGGCGGCCGATGAACTCGGGGATCAGACCGAACTTGATCAGATCCTCTGGCATCACGTCGGCGAAGTGGTCATCGGTGTCGACCTCGGCCTTGGAGCGCACCTCGGCGCCGAAGCCGATACCGCGGTGACCGGTGCGGTCGGAGATGATCTTCTCCAGGCCCGCGAAGGCACCCGCCACGATGAACAGCACGTTGGTGGTGTCGATCTGGATGAACTCCTGGTGCGGGTGCTTGCGACCGCCCTGCGGCGGCACACTCGCCTGGGTGCCCTCCAGGATCTTCAGCAGCGCCTGCTGCACACCCTCGCCCGACACATCGCGGGTGATCGACGGGTTCTCGCTCTTGCGGGCGATCTTGTCGACCTCGTCGATGTAGATGATGCCGGTCTCGGCGCGCTTGACGTCGTAGTCGGCGGCCTGGATCAGCTTCAGCAGGATGTTCTCGACATCCTCGCCGACATAGCCCGCCTCGGTGAGCGCAGTGGCGTCGGCGATGGCGAACGGCACGTTCAGCATCTTGGCCAGGGTCTGCGCGAGGTAGGTCTTACCGCAGCCGGTGGGGCCGAGCATCAAGATGTTCGACTTGGCCAGCTCCACGGTCTCACCGCGACTGTCGCGACCCTTGTCGCCCGCCTGGATGCGCTTGTAGTGGTTGTAGACCGCGACGGCGAGGGTCCGCTTGGCGGTGTCCTGGCCGATCACGTAGTTCTCCAGGAAATCCCGGATCTCCGAAGGCTTGGGCAACTCGTCGAGCTTCACTTCGCTCGACTCGGCCAGCTCTTCTTCGATGATCTCGTTGCACAGGTCGATGCACTCGTCGCAGATATACACCCCGGGGCCCGCGATGAGCTTCTTGACCTGCTTCTGGCTCTTTCCGCAGAACGAGCACTTCAGCAGATCGCCGCCGTCTCCGATGCGCGCCATCTCGTAGGTCCCTACTTCCTTGTCCGAGTGCGACCGTCGTCCCCCGATTGGGCCGGAAATACGTCTCGGTGCCGTCAATCAGAGCAATGGTCCCTGAGTCGACCGTACCTGTTGTGCGCGAGACAGGTCGACAACTCGCGCATGTTCGATGTGAAGGGTTGTGCGGGTTCTCACCATTGTGGGCCAAGCCCGGTGAAAAAACCGGGCCCGCCGCCCAGATCAGGACAGCGGGCCCGGGCGTGTCACTTCTGTCCGCTGAGCTTGCGGTAGTCGAAGACCTGATCGATGATGCCGTAGTCCTTGGCTTCGTCGGCGGTCAGGATCTTGTCGCGGTCGGTGTCCTTGCGGACCTGCTCCTCGGGCTTACCGGTGTGGCGCGAGATGGTGACTTCCATCAGGCGACGCATCCGCTCGATCTCGGCCGCGGCGATCTCGAGGTCGGACACCTGACCCTGCACACCGCCGGAGGACGGCTGGTGGATCAGGATGCGCGCGTTGGGCAGTGCGGCACGCTTACCGGGAGCACCGGCGGCCAGCAGCACCGCGGCGGCCGAGGCGGCCTGACCCAGGCAGACCGTGACCACGTCGGGGCGCACGTACTGCATGGTGTCGTAGATCGCCATCAGCGCGGTGAACGAGCCACCGGGCGAGTTGATGTACATGGTGATGTCGCGGTCGGGGTCCTGGGACTCCAGCACCAGCAGCTGCGCCATGATGTCGTTCGCCGAGACGTCGTCGACCTGGTTGCCCAGGAAGATGATGCGCTCCTCGAACAGCTTGTTGTACGGGTCGGAGGTCTTGACGCCGAACGAAGTCTGCTCGGTGAACTGCGGCAGGATGTAGCGCGACTGCGGGAGGCCCGCAGCGGAGCCGCCATGGCCGGCGCGCGGGTCGAAGAGGTTGGCCATCTTTATCTCCAAGCTTGTCTCGAGTGAGGGGGGACGGCGGCGTTACTTCGCCTGGTTCGCGTGCGCGACCACGTGGTCGATGAAGCCGTATTCCAGGGCTTCCTTCGCCGTGAACCAGCGGTCGCGGTCCGCATCCTCGGTCACCTGCTCCACCGACTTGCCGGTGTGCAGCGACTGCAGTTCGTTGAGCTCACGCTTGGTGTGGGCGAACTGCTCGGCCATGATCGCGATATCGGCCGCCGAACCACCGATGCCCGCCGACGGCTGGTGCATCATGATCCGGGTGTGCGGCAGCGCGAAGCGCTTGCCCTTGGTGCCGGCGGTGAGCAGGAACTGCCCCATCGATGCCGCCAGGCCCATGCCGTAGGTGGCGATGTCGCACTCGGCGAACTGCATGGTGTCGTAGATCGCCATGCCCGCGGTGACCGAGCCACCGGGGGAATTGATGTAGAGAGCGATGTCCCTGGTCGAATCCTCGGCCGAGAGCAGCAGGATCTGCGCGCAGATCTTGTTCGCGATGTCGTCGTCCACCTGGCTGCCCAGGAAGATGATCCGCTCG
Source organism: Nocardia sp. NPDC058519 (assembly GCF_042719755.1). Classification (NCBI taxonomy): domain Bacteria; kingdom Bacillati; phylum Actinomycetota; class Actinomycetes; order Mycobacteriales; family Nocardiaceae; genus Nocardia; species Nocardia sp. NPDC058519. The sequence goes on from NZ_JBHXNK010000019.1 coordinate 26,203, forward strand.
CGCAGCAGACGCTCGTACACCGAATCACTGAGGTTGAGACCAGCAGTAGTGGCTGTCATGACCCCTGCCTGGTTGATTGTCACGGATACCTGCCTTCTCTTCTCACCGATTGCTACGGCCATACGAATACGGGTCGTCGTCACAAACACTAACGAAGCAGGGCGGCACCGAACTCCCGGTACCGCCCCTCTTCGCTCACAGCGCAATCAAATCACGCCGCCGAAACCTACTCAGCAGCGGCTTCGTCCAGCTCGATTTCAGCGGAATCCGCAGGGTCACCGAACATTTCGGTGGTGTCGACCACGTTGCCGTCGGAATCGGTAACCTTCACCTGACCGACAACTCCGGCCAGCGCCTTGCCGCGTCGCACATCGGCGAAGACCGCACCGAGCTGGCCCGCCTGCTGCACCTGCTGGATGAACTGCTCCGGCGACATGCCGTAACGCTGGGCCTGGAACAGGATCCGCTCGGTCAGCTCCTGCTGGCCGACCTGGGTGTTCTCTGCCTCGGCGATGGCGTCGAGCAGCAGCTGGGTCTTCACCGACTTCTCGGCGGCTTCCTGGGTGTCCTTGTCGAACTCCTCGCGGGAGGAGCCCTGCGCCTCGAGCGCCTCGGCCAGCTTGGCCTCGTCGTGGTCGAACCCGTGCACGGCGTCGTGGACCACGGCGTCGACCTCGGCCTTGACGACGGCCTCGGGCAGCGGGACCTCGACGGTCTCGAGCAGGGTGTCGAGCACCTTGTCGCGGATCGAACCGGCCTGCTCGACCTTCTTGACGCGCTCGACGCGGCCCTTCAGGTCTTCCTTGAGCTCGTCGATGGTGTCGAACTCGCTCGCCAGCTGGGCGAACTCGTCGTCGGCCTCGGGCAGCTCGCGCTCCTTGACCGACTGCACGGCCACGGTGATCAGTGCTTCCTTGCCCGCGTGGTCGCCCGCGACCAGGGTGGAGGTGAACTCGGCGGACTCGCCGGCCTTCAGGCCGATGACGGCCTCGTCGAGGCCCTCGATCAGCTGACCCGAACCGACCTCGTGCGACAGGCCGGTGGTGGCCGCCTCGGGGACGTCCTCACCATCGACGGTGGCCGACAGGTCGATCGACACGAAGTCGCCATCGGCAACGGCCCGCTCGACACCGGTGAGGGTGCCGAAGCGCTGACGCAGCGAGGTGAGCTGCTCCTCGATGTCGTCGTCGCCGATGGTGAAGGAGTCGACAGTCACCTCGATGCCCGAGTAATCGGGCAGGGTGATCTCGGGGCGCACGTCGACCTCGGCGGTGAACGCCAGCTCTTCGCCGTCTTCGATCTTGGTGATCTCGATCTCGGGCTGGCCGATGACCTTGACCTCAGCGGTCTGGATGGCCTCGGCGTACTTGTTCGGCAGTGCGTCGTTGACGACCTGCTCGAGCACGGCGCCACGGCCGACACGGGTCTCGATCAGCTTGGCCGGAGCCTTGCCGGGACGGAAGCCGGGGATCTTGACCTGCTGTGCCAGCGCCTTGTAGGCCTTGTCGAAGTCGGGCTTCAGCTCCTCGAAGGGCACCTCGACGTTGATCCGGACCCGGGTCGGGCTCAGCTGCTCGACGGTGCTCTTCACGGACATACTCCTTGGTTCGTAGTTCATGGTGGTGTCCCCGCATGGGGCAACGCGCCCTGAGTAGGAGCGGCGCACGCATCCCGACCAGGGTAGTTGACCGCGTGCGCGGTCGCGCAATCGGCGGTTGGTTGTGGGTTCGGTCCGGTACCGCGCTAGCGGCCGACCTGCACCGCGTCGGTCACGAAGACCAGCGTCTCGTTCGGCGCGACACCGTTGCCGCCTTCGCCGTAACCCAGGTTCGGCGGCACGATCAGCAGCCTGCGCGTGCCCTGCTGCACGCCGATCAGGCCCTCGTCCCAGCCCTGGATGACCTGGCCCGCGCCGAGGGTCAGCCCGAACGGCTTGCCGCGCTGGAAGGAGCTGTCGAGTACCTGCTTGTCCGACCAGGTGACCAGCTCGTAGTTCATGGTCAGCGGCTGCCCCGCCACCGCGCCGGGCCCGCTGCCGACCACCAGATCCTTGACGATCAAGGTCTTGGGCACATCGCAGGTGTCGGGGATGGTGATCTTGGGCGCCTCGCCGAACCCACCGCTGACCTTCACGTCGTCGGCAGTGCATTCGAGGCCCGTGCTCGCGGTGTTCCCGCCCGCCGCGGTCGAGCTCGGCGAGCTGCTCGAATCCGTGTCGGAGCCGCAGGCCGCTGTCGTGATCGCGGCGGCCGCGACGAGTCCGATTCCGATGATCCTGCCGAGAGAATGCATGGCCCGCAGAGTAATCGACCGCCGTTGCCAGGTCGGGAACCGGCACGACGGTAGGCTCGGCGGTGCGTTTCTCCACCGGGTGTCACCGGTCCCCGATCGGCGCCCGTGCAGGCCCTCGCGGCGCGGACGGCGCCGTGAGCTCACCGAGTGCGAGGAGAGTCCGCGATGATCGGGAACACCTTGGGCGACACCGCGGCGGACAACGTGGGCGACGGTCACGGCGAGACCATCGCCCCGACGCCCTACGTCCTCACCGACGCGCCCGGTCCCCTCTCGCGCGCCGAGCTAGTCGCGGTCGACGCGTGGTGGCGGGCGTCGAACTATCTCGCGGTCGGCCAGATCTACCTGATGAGCAATCCGCTGCTCCGCACCCCGCTGTTTCCCGAGGACATCAAACCGCGTCTGCTCGGCCACTTCGGCACCGTGCCCGGCCTGAATCTGGTGTGGGCTCATGCCAACCGGGTGATCCGGGATCGCGGGCTGAACGCGGTGTTCGTCGCCGGCCCCGGGCACGGCGGACCGGGTCCCAACGCCTGCGCTTGGCTCGAGGACGCCTACGCCGAACTCGAGCCGGACATCCCGCGCGACATCGACGGCATGCGCAGATTCTTCCACCGGTTCTCCTTCCCCGGCGGCGTGCCGAGTCACTGCGCGCCGGAGACGCCAGGGTCGTTCCACGAGGGCGGTGAGCTCGGCTACTGCCTGCTGCACGCCTACGGCGCCGCCCTGGACAACCCCGATCTCATCGTGTTCTGCGTGGTCGGCGACGGCGAGGCCGAGACCGGTCCCCTCGCGGGCAGCTGGCACGCGAACAAATTCCTCAACGCGGGCCGCGACGGCGCGGTGGTGCCGATCCTGGCGCTCAACGAGTACAAGATCGCCAATCCGACGATCTTCGCCCGCATCCCCGAGGAGGAACTGGTCGAACTGCTGCGCGGCTACGGCTACGAACCGCTGATCGTCTCCGGTAACGACCCCGCACCGGTCCACCAGGCGATGGCCACCGCGATGGACACCTGCGTGGACCGGATCGCGCAGTTCCAGCGGGCCGCCCGCGAAGACGGCGACACGAAACGGCCCCGCTGGCCGATGATCGTGATGCACACACCGAAGGGCTGGACCTGTCCCCCGGTGGTCGACGGCGAACGGGTCGAGGGCACATTCCGCGCGCATCAGGTGCCGCTGCCCAACGCGCGCACCGATCCCGAGCACCGGCGGGTGCTGGAGCTGTGGTTGCGGTCGTATCGGCCGGAGGAGTTGTTCGAGCAGGACGGCTCGCCGGTGCCCGCCCTGCTGGAGCAGGTCCCCGCGTATCCGATGAGCCTGAATCCGGTCGCGAACGGCGGCCTGCTGATTCGCGATCTCGACCTGCCCGATTGGCGCGACTACTGCGTGGATGTCGTTGCGCCCGGCGCGGGCCGGCACGAGGCGACCGAGATTCTCGGCAGCTGGCTGCGCGATGTCACCGCCCGCAATCGGCACAATTTCCTCACCTTCGCCCCCGACGAACTGGTCAGCAACCGGTTGCAGGACATTCTCGAGGTGACCGGGCGCGACTGGCAGGAGGAAGTCGGTCGCTGGGATGTGGATCTGTCGACGGTCGGCCGCGCGGTCGAAGTGCTGTCTGAGCACATGTGCGAAGGCTTGCTCGAGGGATACCTGCTGACCGGCCGCCACGGCGTCTTCACCTGCTACGAGGCATTCATCCACATCGTCGACGCCATGTTCAATCAGCACGCCAAGTGGCTCGATGCCAGCCTGAAGGTGCCGTGGCGGCGCAAGATCGCCAGCCTGAACTATCTGCTCACCTCGCATGTGTGGCGTCAGGACCACAACGGGTTCACCCATCAGGATCCCGGTTTCCTCGATGTGGTGGCGAACAAGAGCCCCGATATCGTGCGCGTGTATCTACCGCCGGACGCCAATACCCTGCTGTCGACCTACGACCACTGCCTGCGGTCGCTGCACTACGCCAATGTGGTCGTGGCAGGCAAACAGCCAGGACCGGACTGGCTGACAGCGGAGGAGGCGGCGCTGCACTGCACCCGTGGGCTCGGGATCTGGGAGTGGGCATGTCACAACGACGACCCAGGCACCACGCCCGATGTCGTGCTCGGCTGCGCGGGCGATGTGCCGACCCTGGAAACCCTGGCCGCGGTGGCGATCCTGCGAGATAGACTGCCGGACTTACGGATTCGGTTCATCAATGTCGTCGACCTGATGCGCATGCTGCCCGCGGGCGAACACCCGCACGGCCTGCCCGATGCCGAGTTCGACGCCCTGTTCACCACCGACCGTCCGGTGATCTTCGCCTTCCACGGTTACCCGTGGCTGGTACACCGGCTCACCTACCGCCGCACCGATCACGCGAACCTGCACGTGCGCGGTTATAAGGAGAAGGGCACCACCACCACGCCCTTCGACATGGTGATGCTCAACGATCTCGACCGCTTCCATCTGGTGCTCGATGTGATCGACCGCGTTCCCGGACTGTCCGAGCGGGCGGCGGGTCTGCGCCAGGAGATCGTCGACGCCCGGTTGATCGCGCGCCGCTGGACCCGCGAGCAGGGCGAGGACATCCCGGTCGTCGCGAATTGGGTCTGGCCGGACTCGGCGATCCCCACCGTGGGGTAACGCAGTTGCGGCGCGGGCCCGCCCTGCACGACGATGAAAGGGATATGACCGAATCCCGCCGCACCGACCTCCTCCCCCGCGACCGCCGCGACCTGACCGGACCGTTCGACGTGATCGGCGATGTCCACGGTTGCCGCAGCGAACTGGAGACCCTGCTCGGCGAACTCGGCTACGCCCTCGACCGCGACGACCGTGGCCGCGCGATCGGTGCCGCTCACCCCGAGCGTCGCACGGTGGTCTTCGTCGGCGACCTCGTCGACCGAGGACCCGACACCCCCGGGGTGCTACGCCTGGCGATGGGGATGGTGGCGGCGAAAACCGCCCTGTGCGTCACCGGCAACCACGACCACAAGTTGATGCGCGCCCTCGACGGCCGCAACGTCCGCATCGCGCACGGCCTCGAAGAGTCGCTGTCCCAGCTGGCCGACGAAGACCTCGAATTCCGCACCGCCGCACACACTTTCCTGCGCGACCTGCCCAGCCATTACCTCCTCGACCGCGGCAAGCTCGTCGTGGCCCACGCCGGTCTGCCGGAAAGCCTGCACGGCAGCACCTCCGGCCGCGCCCGCTCCTTCGCCCTCTACGGCGCACCCACCGGCGAGCTCGACCAGCACGGCTACCCCATCCGCTACGACTGGGCCAAGGACTACCGAGGCACCCCCACCGTCCTCTACGGCCACACCCCGGTCCCCACCCTCACCTGGGTCAACAACACTCTCTGCCTCGACACCGGCGCCGTCTTCGGCGGCACCCTCTCCGCCCTGCGCTACCCCGAGCTGACGACGATCTCGGTCCCCGCCGAACAGATCTGGAGCGAACGCGCGGGCATCACCCCGACCGTCTGACGGGTGCTAGGCCTACCATCAGCAGCGGACGACCCGACTCATCGACGAGGAGAGGTTCATGCGCGCTACATTTCTCGCACTGTCCGTACTCGCTCCGCTCATGGTCAGCGGTGTCGCGAGCGCCGATCCGGCACCCGGGGGGACGGGGTCGCTGACGGTGTGGGCGTTCACCGGACGGGAGCCGATTCCGGTGAATCGGGCCGATATCGAGGTCACGCCGTGCGATGCGAAGCAGGTGGTCGCCACGCTGGTGAGCGGGGCCGACGGGCGGGCCACGGTGGCGCTGCCGGTGGGCTGTTACGAGGCGAAGGTGGTGACCGTGCCCGGCGGCTGCGGGTTGGCCGTCACGGAGCCGGTGCGGGTCACCGTGGCACAAGGCACCGAGGCACGGGCGGACTTCCGGTTCGGCTGCGCCTGAGGCGACTTTCAGTCCTTCGGGCCGCCCGCCACATAGATGACCTGGCCCGACACGAAGCCGGCACCCTCGCTCGCGAAGAACGAGGCGGTGTTGGCGATGTCGTCGGGCGTGCCGACCCGGTTGACCGGGATCTGTGCCGCGGCAGCCGCTTTGAACGACTCGAAGTCGACGCCGACACGGGCGGCCGTCGCGGCGGTCATCTCGGTTTCGATGAAGCCGGGGGCGATCGCGTTGGCAGTGACGCCGAATCTGCCGAGCTCGAAGGCGAGGGTCTTGGTGAAGCCCTGCATGCCCGCTTTGGCCGCGGAGTAGTTGGCCTGGCCGCGGTTGCCCAGTGCCGAGGTGCTCGACAGATTGACGATGCGACCGAACTTCGCCTCGACCATGTACTTCTGCACGGCACGGGTCATCAGGAAGGCACCGCGCAGGTGCACGTTCATGACAGTGTCCCAGTCGTTCACCGACATCTTGAACAGCAGGTTGTCGCGCAGCACGCCCGCGTTGTTGACCAGCACGGTCGGCGCGCCGAGCACGGTGGCGATCCGCTCCACCGCGGCGGCGACGGCCGCTTCGTCGGCCACATCGGCACCGACCGCGAGAGCCTCGCCCCCGGCGGCTTTGACGTTTGCGACGGTGCCCGCGCAGGCGGCTTCGTCGAGATCTAGCACAGCAACGGCATATCCGTCGGAAGCGAGTTTGACCGCAACCGCGGCGCCGATGCCACGGGCGGCTCCGGTGACGATCGCGACTTTGCGTTGCGTGGACATCCGTCTCCTACAGGCCTGTAGCTGGGCGAATGGTGATGGTCGGGGTGACAGGATTTGAACCTGCGACCCTCCGCTCCCAAAGCGGATGCGCTACCAAGCTGCGCTACACCCCGATACCCCACCGGCGAGAGCACCGTCGAGGCAATACATGTTTGAGCGGGTGACGGGAATCGAACCCGCACCATCAGCTTGGAAGGCTGAGGTTCTACCATTGAACTACACCCGCAGGCATACGACATCGATGGGATCGCCACGATGTCGTGTGCGCCATGACTGTACCGAACCCCGCGCGAAAAATGCCAATCCGGCCCCTGCCTGCCCGATTGATGCGCCCGGCCGCCGGTGTACCCAACTCCCCACGCGGCCAACCGTCGCTATGCCCGATTAGGGCCTAATGACCCTAGCCCCGAATCGCCCTCCCGGCGACGATGGTTGGTGCGCTCACGGGGACCGGCGCCAGCTCCAGCGGGGGATTAAACAGGAGAATTTTCCTTAAAAACCTGGCACGTGGGCGGCGAGTAGGCCACCATGAGAGTGCGCGTGACGGCTACTGCCACATCGTCACGACTCGCATCCCGTGCCAGGAGGGACCCATGGCGACGCAACGTCCACCGCCCAGCGGAGGGCATCACGCTGCACGTTTCGGCTCCCGAAACTTTTTCGGGAAATTGTGTAACGCCGGAGACGCTGCAGCGATGTCATAGCCGATCGCCATTCGCGAGAGACCTAGAGAACACGTTCCAGAACGTGACTTTTCGGTCTCGGGTGGCTTGCTAGGATCCTTTTTGCCGGACGGGGGTATCTGGAAAGGGGGCGGTGAGCGTGTGCCGAACTCGGTGGACCCAACCGCGTAGCAGTGCGAATGATCGAGGTGGCAAGACCGTCGCCACCTACCGCCGGTGATATCGATGACCCACATCGAGCCACCGGTAGCCGCGATGGCCCGCGCCTGGGCCCGCGCGGTATGCGCCGAACCGGGCTCGTCCACGGCGCCGCACCAGTTGGAGCCGGTGCTCGTCGAGATCGTCGAGCGGCTGCTGCACCTGGCTCGGACCGAACCGTTCCCGGTGCCACAGGCGCGCAAGCTCGGCGCGCGATTGGCCGAGGCGCCCTTCGAACGCACCAGAATGCTGGCCCATGCCAGTCGCTGGCTGCTCGGCTTCCCCTCTGGGGTCCCGGGTTCGCTGGTGGCGACCCGCTGGCCGCTGGTGGCCAGCCAGGCCATCGACAGCTACGCACAGGCACTCCAGGAACGCGCTCTGGCGCAACAGGAACAGAACATCTCGGCGAAAGTGTCACTGCGCGTTCAGGAGATCGCCGCGCTGCAGCACCGCTTGCGCCACGAGGCGACCCACGACGCACTCACCGATCTCGCGAACCGCACACTGCTGCAAGAACGGGTACGCGCGTTCGCCGCCGACCCGAGCCGCGGTGTCGGTGTGCTGGTGGTGGACCTGGACCGCTTCAAACAGATCAACGACGGCTACGGACACGCGATCGGCGACGAGGTACTGGTCGAACTGGCCAACCGCTTGCGTGAGGTGTGCCCGCCCGACACGGTGATCTGCCGATACGGCGGCGACGAGTTCGTGGTCGCGGCGAACCCGCGCCGCGACACCCTCGGCGAGCTGGCACACCGTGTGGTCGCCGCACTGCGCGACCCGGTGTGGTCGAGCGCGGGCCCCGTACCGGTTTCGGCCAGTGTGGGCACCGCTTTCTGCCCACCGGGAAAGACGTGCGATTTCACCGACCTGTTGCGTCGCGCCGACCGCGCGATGTACTCGGCGAAATCGGCGGGCGGGCGGCGTTTCGCGCTCGCTGAATCGGGCGACCCCGAACTGGGAACGGCGGTCGCCGGCTGAGTCGGATCGCGAAGCCTGCACTTCGCGGTCCGGCTCAGCCGACTTCTATTCGGGCTGGCAGGTGGGGCACCAGAAGAGGTTCCGGCCTTCCATGACCTTGTACGCGACGGGGGTCGCGCACACTCGGCACGGTTCGCCCTGGCGGCGGTAGACGTAGGTGCGGGGGCGGTCCTTGTTGTACGACGGTGCGCCGGTGTCGTGTTCGGGGCGGACCACATGCATACGGCCGGTGGTGACGCCGATCGGCATGAGATCTACCAGGTCGGTCCAGAGGGCGTCCCATTCGGGAACGGTGATCGAGGTGCCGGGGCGGAAGGGCGAGATGCCGTGGCGGAAAAGGACTTCCGCGCGGTAGACATTGCCGACGCCGGCGATCAGGGCCTGATCCATCAGCAGTGCGCCGATCGCCCTGCGGGAGCGGCGGATTCGCGCACCCGCCCGTTCGTGGTCGGCATCGGCGCGTAACGGGTCGGCGCCGAGGCGCGCGGTGAGTGCGTCCACTTCGGGTGGTATCAGCACTTCACACGCCGTCGGCCCGCGCAGATCGGTGCCGAAATCCGTTGCGGCACCGAGCATCCGCATCCGCACCTGCCCGACCGGCGCCGCCATCGGCAACTCGACCTCGCTGAAGGTGCCGTACAACCCGAGATGCACATGCACCGTCAACCCGGACACGTAGTGATGCAGCAGATGCTTCCCATAGGCCTCGGCCCGCCCGAACACCTGCCCGTCCACCAGCGCGGCACCCTCGGTGAACCGGCCCTGTGGACTCGAAACCCGCACCACCCCACCGGAAAACCGCTGCTGATGCAGGTCGGCGATTCGGTGGAGGGTATGTCCTTCAGGCACTACTCAGTAGGCGGGGACCGCGGGGGCTTCGCCGGACTTCTCGTAGTCGGCCAGGATGTCGATGCGGCGCTGGTGGCGCGGCTCTTCCGACCAGGCCTGCGCGAGGAACGCGTCGACGATGGCCAGCGCTTCCTCGGTGGAGTGCATGCGGCCGCCGATGCCGATCAGCTGGGCGTTGTTGTGTTCGCGGGCCAGCTTGGCGGTTTCGACGCTCCAGGCCAGGGCGCAGCGGGCGCCGGGGACCTTGTTGGCGGCGATCTGTTCGCCGTTGCCACTGCCACCGAAGACAAGGCCGAGCGAGCCCGGATCGGCGACGGTGCGCCGCGCCGCCTCGATGCAGAAGGCGGGGTAGTCGTCGAGGGCGTCGTATTCGAGGGCGCCGCAATCGACGACCTCGTGTCCGGCCTCCTGCAGATGGGCCTTGACGTGATTCTTCAGTTCGAAACCGGCATGGTCGGCACCCAGGTAAACGCGCATGGCTGCGATTGTCGCAGGCCCGCTTAGAGTCGTTTCATGCACCCGCACGAACCGCATTCCCCGCATTCGGCAGGTTCCCCGCCGGAGCACACCGGCCAGCAGCCCGACCGAACACCGTCGCTGGACAAGAACACCGCGCCACCGTCGCCGTGGGCCCAACCCGATCCACGGACCGGCGGTTTCCCCGCGCAGAGCAGCCACGCGCAGCCGCCGACCGGTCCGTATCCGCCCCTCGCTCCGGGCTACTACCCGCCGAGCGGTCCGCCCGCACCGCCGCAGCTCCGGCCGCGCGGCCTGATGCCGTGGGATCGCCCGGCCCGGCACCCGTGGGAGATCCCGCTGCTGATCGTGGTCATCATGATCACCGCGGTCGCCTATCTGCTGGCGCTGCTGCTCATGACGGTCGAACTGTTCACCGATCCCGTCGTCGACGAGAAGGGTGTGGAGCAAACCGGTTCGATCGTCACCAGTCCGTATGTGCTGCTGCTGTTGTTCGCGCCGGTGCTGCTGTGGGCCGGTCGTGGTCTGAACTACGCGACTCAGCGCGCGAACGGCGTGAAGATGTCGCCCACCCAGTTCCCCGAGGGGTTCCGGATGGTGCAGGAAGCGGCGGCGCGATTCGGGATGCACAAGGCACCGGACGCGTATGTGATCCTGGGCAACGGCCAGATCAACGCCTTCGCCTCCGGGCACGGGTTCCGCCGGTTCGTCGTGGTCTACAGCGACCTGTTCGAGATCGGCGGCGCCGCACGCGAACCGGACGGGCTCGCGTTCATCATCGGCCATGAAGTCGGCCATATCGCGGCAGGTCACGTGTCATATTGGCGCCAGCTCGGCATGTTCGTGGCGCCGTGGTTGCCGGTGATCGGGTCGTCGCTGATCCGCGCCCAGGAGTACACGGCCGACAATCACGGCTTCTGCTACCGGCCGCCCGGCGCGGCCACCGCGATGGCGACTCTCGCCGCGGGCAAGTACCTCAATACCGATGTCGGTGTCGACGAGATGGCCGATCGGGCCGTGCTCGAGCGGGGCGGTTTCATCTGGCTGGTCAACGCGATGGCCAGCCATCCGGTGCTCACCTGGCGGATGTGGGCGCTGCGTGACCGCAGCAGGCCGGGCCCGATGTTCTGGCGACCGAGCGCACCGCATCCCGGCATGATCCCGCCGCAAGGCGGTTATCCGCTGAATTCGGCGCCGCCCGCGCTGCCGCCGAAGCCGGTCTGATCGGTGGGGGTGCCGATACCGGCACCCCCACCTCCGGCGATCAGTCGAAGACCGGGTCCTCGGTGCGGGTGCGCTTGAGCTCGAAGAAGTGCGGGTACGAGGCCAGCGCGACCACGCCGTCCCACACCCGGCCCGCGTCCTCACCGCGCGGGATGCGCGAGAGCACCGGCCCGAAGAACGCGGTCCCGTTCACGTGGATGGTCGGCGTGCCCACGTCGGGGCCGACCTTGTCCATGCCCGCGTGATGGCTCGCCCGCAGCACCTCGTCGTAGTCGGTGCTGGTGGCGGCCTGCGCGAGTTCGGCGGGTAGGTCGAGCTCGGCGAGCGCGTCGGCGATGACCGCTTCGAAGGTCTCCTGCAGCGTCTCGCGCTCGTACTCGGCCCTGCGGTCGTGGATGCGGGTACCCATCGCGGTGTAGAGCGGCGACAGGATCTCGTCGCCGTACTTCTCACCAGCGGCGGTGACGACCCGAACCGGGCCCCACGCGGCGGCCATCATGTCGACATAACGTTCCGGCAGGTCGTCTTTGCCCTCGTTGAGCACCGACAGGCTCATCACGTGGAAGCGCGCGTCGATATCGCGCACCTTCTCGACTTCCAGGATCCACCGGGAGGTGATCCAGCACCACGGGCACAGCGGGTCGAACCAGAAATCGGCGACATCCTTGGTGGCCTGTTCGCTCACGATGGGTTCCTCTCGGGTCAGCTGCGGCGGGTCGGGTCGCCCCACCGACTGGTGCAACCGCATCGCCGCCGGAATCGTTCCCGTGGGCGAAAACGCGCACTAAGCTCGGGTTGCGAGGAGTCCGGGTCGTCCGCGAGAAGGGGTCCGTTCATGAGCTCGAATCAGCATTTCGTCGTCATCGGTGGAGGTCTGGGCGGAGCGAAAATCGCCGAAGCCTTACGCGCCAACGATTTCGACGGTCGCGTTACCCTGCTGGCCGCCGAAGAAGAGCTGCCGTATGAGCGCCCGCCACTGTCCAAACAGCATCTGGCGGGCACCCAGCAACTGCCCGATTTCACCGTCGACTCGGCCGCCTGGTACCGCGATCACCACGTCGACCTGAGGCTGGGCACCACCGCGACCGCGTTCGATCCGGTCGCCAAGACCGTGACGCTGCCCGACGGTTCCACGCTCGACTACGACAAGCTGGCCCTGGCCACCGGTTCGCGAGCCCGCACGCTAGACATTCCCGGCGCCGATGCCCCGAACGTCTACACACTGCGCACCATCGGCGATTCGAACGCGCTGCTCGAGATCCTGGGCACAGACCGTCGCCTGGTCATCATCGGGGCGGGCTGGATCGGTCTCGAGGTGGCCGCGCAGGCTCGGGCCAAGGGTGTCGAGGTGACGGTGATCGAGACGGCCGAGCTGCCGCTGTTCACTGTGCTCGGTCGCGAGATGGGCAGCTTCTATGCCGATCTGCATCGCGCGCACGGCGTCGACCTGCGCACGAGCACCTCCGTCGACGCGATCCTCACCGACGAGGGCGAGGCGACCGGCGTGCAGCTCGGCGACGGCACCGTTGTCCCGGCGCAGGCGGTGCTGGTGGCGGTGGGCGCGCAGCCCAATATCGAGGCGGCGACCGCGGCAGGCCTTGCGGTCGACGGCGGCGTGGTGGTGGACGCGGCGTTGCGCACCAGCAACCCCGATGTGGTCGCGGTGGGTGACATCGCCGAGCAGGAGCATCCGCTGTTGCACCGGCCGATCCGCATCGAGCACTGGGCGACCGCGCTGAATCAGCCCGCCGTCGCCGCGAAGACGATGCTCGGCAAAGCCGCTGTCTACGACCGGCTTCCCTACTTCTTCAGCGATCAGTACGACGTCGGGATGGAGTACTCGGGCTATGTCGGGCGCGGCGACGACGTGCGGGTGGTGGTGCGTGGCGATCTCGGCGAACGCGAGTTCGTCGCGTTCTGGCTCGACGAGCAGAACAAGGTGCGCGCGGGGATGAACGTCAATGTCTGGGACGTGACCGAGCGGATCAAGGAGCTGATCCTCTCGGAGGCACCCGTCGACCCCGACCGGCTGACCGACACGAGCATTCCATTGTGATCCAGTTCACAGTAGTGATTGTGTCGAAGACCGCTCACCGGCTCCGACCAACCGTCGAACGCGCCACAAGGGCGCAGCGAGCAGGAGCCGAATCATGAAATTCATGCTGGTCAAGACCTATTCCGAGACCGCCTACTGCGACATCCCGCTGCCGGAATGGGCACCCGAGGACATCGCCGCCCACATCGACTTCCAGCGGGCACTGGGTGAGCAGCTCGCCGCCGCGGGCGAACTCGTCGACGCCCAGGGCCTGGCAGCACCGGATCAGGCGATGATCGTGTGCTCCGACGGCCGCTCGGCACCGGTCGTGACGGACGGGCCTTTCCCGGAGACCAAGGAGTTCCTGGCCGGTTTCTGGGTGGTCGATGTCGATTCGGTCGAGCGCGCGGTCGAGATCGCCGCGCAAGCCTCCGCGGCGCCCGGCCCCGGCGGCAAGCCGATCGGTGAGTACATCGAGGTGCGTCAGATCATGAGCGCGCCCGACGTCGCGTGACCGAGACGCTACCGCGCATCGAGGACCTGCTGCGTGAACTTTCGCCGCAGGTCCTCGGCGTATTGGTCCGCCGCTTCGGCGATTTCGACCTCGCCGAGGACTCGGTGCAGGACGCCCTGCTCGCGGCATCGACCCAGTGGCATCACGAAGGGCTGCCGGATAATCCGCGTGGCTGGCTGATCCAGGTCGCGCAGCGGCGGATGGCCGACGCGGTGCGGGCCGAAGTGGCGCGACGACGCAGGGAAACAACGGTTTTCGTGCGGGATGTGCCCGCCGAGGCGGTGGACCGCGATGACACCCTCGACATGTATTTCCTGTGCGTTCATCCCGACCTGCCGCCCGCCGGGGCTGTTGCCCTGACGCTGCGGGCGGTTGGTGGCCTCAGTACCGCCGAGATCGCCGCGGCATTCCTCGTTCCGGAATCGACCATGGGACAACGTATCTCGCGGGCGAAGAAGCGCCTGGCCGAATCGGATCGGCCCTTCGCCGACGGCGCGCACGACAGCACTCGGGTGAGCGCGGTGCTGCAGGTGCTGTACGTGATCTTCACCGAGGGGCACACCAGCAGTTCGGGGGCGGGGTTGCGGCGCGGGGATCTGTCGGCCGAGGCGATCCGGCTCACCCGCGCTCTGCGCACACTGCTCCCCGAAAACACCGAGGTCACCGGCCTTCTCGCGCTGATGCTGCTCACCGACGCCCGCCGCGCCGCCCGCTCCGGACCGCACGGCGAACTGATCCCCCTCACCGAACAGGACCGCTCGCGGTGGGACCGCCCACAGATCACCGAGGGCCTGCGCCTGCTCACCGCGACCCTGCCCGCCGGACTGACGGGGCCGTATCAGATGCAGGCCGCCATCGCCGGACTGCACGCCGAGGCCCGGCGCCCCGAAGACACCGACTGGCCGCGAATACTGTTGCTCTACACCATGATCGAACGCTCGACCCCCAACCCGATGATCACCCTCAACCGTGCCGTCGCCACCGCGATGGTGCACGGACCGGCCGCGGGCCTTGCGGTAGCCGACAGCGTCGCCGAACCACTGTCGCGCTCGCATCGCCTCGCAGCCGTCCGCGGGCACCTCCACGAGATGGCGGGTGAGCAGACCGCGGCTATCGCCGAATATCGCCGCGCCGCAACGCAAACGGCCAGCGTGCCGGAACGTGACTACCTGCTGCTGCGCGCCGCTCGCCTGCGCGTCGGCGACGCGAACTGAAGCTCGCACCTGGCAGACTCGCTCGGATGACGGACGTTTTCAGCGCGGGCGTGCTGGTGTACCGCCGGGGCGAGGCCGGGATCGAGGTGCTGCTCGGGCACATGGGTGGGCCGCTGTGGGCGAAGAAGGACGCTTCGGCGTGGTCGATTCCCAAGGGCGAGTATGTGTCCGAGGAGGAGTCAGCGCGCGATGCCGCCCGGCGGGAGTTCACCGAGGAGCTCGGGCTGCCCGCGCCAGAGGGCGAGTGGATCGCGCTCGGCGAGGTGAGTTATCGCAGCGGGACCAAGCGCAAGTTCCTCACCGTGTGGGCGGTCGAGGGCGATCTCGACCCAGCCGACGTCGTGCCGGGAACATTCGAGATGGAGTGGCCGCCGCGGTCGGGGCGGCTCGCGGAATTTCCCGAGATCGACCGGGCCGCCTGGTTCGACCCCACCACCGCGGCGGAAAAGCTCGGCAAAGGCCAGCGGCCCTTCCTCGCCCGCCTCACCGATCAGCTGCCGTGAGATCGGGGTAGATTTCAGCTATGCCCAGCGACCTGCAGCTGAAGATCATGAACACACTCCACCGCACGCTGCTCACGGTGACCGGCGGCCGTGTCGGCAACTCGTTCTTCGGGATGCCGTCCCTGCAACTCACCACGATCGGCCGCAAATCCGGCGATCCGCGCAAGGTCATGCTGACCGCACCGGTGATCGACGGCGACACCATCGTCATCGTCGCCTCGCGCGGCGGCGACCCCACCCACCCCGCCTGGTTCCTGAACCTGCGCGACAACCCGAACGTCGAGGTGTCGTTGCGCAACGGTCCCGAGCGCCCGATGACGGCCCACGTCGCGACCCCCGACGAACGCGCGGCGCTGTGGCCTCGGGTCATCGCGGCCTACAAGGGCTACGCCGACTATCAGACCAAGACCACCCGCGAGATCCCCCTGGTCCTGGTCACGCCGAGGAGCTGAGCCCCACCCGGAACTCGGTCGGGCTGGTGCCGCGCAACCGCTTGAACGCGGCACTGAAACCGAACGCGTCGGAATAGCCGACGGTCGTTGCCACCTGCGCGACGCTGCGGGCGGGATCGGCGAGCAGTTCCTCGGCCTCGGCCATGCGCCATTCCGTGAGGTAGGCCAGCGGTGGTTCGCCCATCACCTCGGTGAACCGCCGGGCGAACAGGGCGCGCGAGACCGCCGCCTCGGTGGCCAGGCTCGCCACGGTCCAGTGGTCGAACGGCCTGTCGTGGATGGCCGCCAGCGCCGGGCCGACCACCGGATCGGCCATCCCCCGGTACCAGGCCGGGGCGCAGTGTTGCTGTTCGGCGAGCCAGCTGCGCAGCGTGCAGACCAACGCCCAATCCAGCAGCCGGTCCATCAGCGCCTGCGAGCCAGCGCTCAGCCGGACGGCGTCGGCGGCGGATCGCTCCAGCCATAAGCACATCTGCGCGTCTTCGTGGACGACCATCACCGGCGGGAGTGCCCGCAGCAGACGTTCGTGACGGCGCCCTGATGCCCGGTACGCGCCGACGAGGAGCGAAGTCTCCTCGGGCGCCCCGGTCGGCGACGGCGTCTCGATCAGTTCCGGTGTCGCGCAACTGATATCGGCGGGCCCGAAGCCGTCCGGCACGAAACAGGACAGCTCGTAGCGCGCGTGCGGCCGGTCGAGCGCGGCGGCGGTGTCGGCCAGGTGGAACGGTTGCGTCGCCTGTACCAGCGCGGTGTCACCGGCGACCAGGCAACTGCGTGACCCGTCGGGGAGCACCAGCGTGCCGCCGCCACGCAATACCGTCACCATGATCAGCGGCGCGCGGTCGGCGAAGCGAATCGTCCACGGCGGGCGCAGCACGGCATGGGCCACGATCGACCCCTCGGCACGAATGCCACTCAGCAACGAACTCAATGGATCCACGCCACCAGCGTAGACGAATTCCTATCGAGTAGAGATGATCAACCATAGATCGTCCATCTGATTCGCGGTTGACTCAATGGACCGGGCCGAACAGCCCGCACCACGATCGAACAGGAGCTCACCGTGTCGCAGTCAGCCGCCACCACGACCGATTCCGCCGAACTGATCACCACCACGGTGCCCACCGATGCGGTGCGCGATGCCGACCGCGCCGCGCCGACCGCGCTCGTCGTTCTCGGCCACCATCGCGCCGACTCGCTGTCGGCCCATGTCGCGGGCCGGGCCGTCGCACGGCTCACTGCCGCCGGATACGCGATCGATTTCCTCGATCTGCAGGCCGAGAATTTCGACCCACGGATGACCGTGGCCGACCAGCCCGAGTGGGGCAATCGCGACAAGGTCTACTCCCCCACCGCCGAGGCGCACATGCGGCGGATGCTGGCCGCCGACGTCGTGGTCGTGGTGTTCCCGGTCTATTGGCAGAGTGTGCCCGCCCTGCTCAAAGGCTGGATCGACGCGGTCTGGAACTACGGTTTCGCCTACGGCCGCAGCAAGCCGCGCCTGGCGGGCAAGCGCATCCTGTGGCTCGGATTGGCCGGAGCGACAGCCGATGACGCGATCATCCCCGGCATGCAGCAACTGCTGGAGGCCCAGCTCAACGAGGGCTTGGCCTACTACAGCGGTTTCGCCGACTCCCGCGTCGGCCTGCTGCCCGATGCCGAGGAGCAGCCCCAAAGTCTCGACGTCGAAGGCAATCTCGTGATCGGCGAGGCGATCAGCGGGGACGCGCGGACCACCCACTACGCCGCCTTCGACGCGAAAGCCGAAGCCTTTGTCGACGACTTGCTGGCCGCTGATCTGGTCGACGCCTGAACCGCCCGCTCCGACACCGCCGACCCGATCACGCGGCGACCCTCGCCGGTCACCGCGCGATCGGGCCTGCGGCCCGACGACCGCGCTCGGCTCCCGATCCAGCCGAATACAGCGGCAGGTCACAGGCCGGTGAGACCACCGCGCAGGACTGCGTAGAGCTCTGTGGGGTTGCCGGATTCAGCGGCTGACTTATCGATCAGGTCGATGGCGGCGGCGGTGAACTCGTCGCTCTGCGGCTGCACATAGTCCGCCGGGTTATCGATGCCCGGCGCATATCCCTCGAGCATGGCCGCCATCGCCTGAAGGAAGGGCCCCATCAACTCGGCCAGGCGCGCGGCCGAACCGCCGGTGGAGCGGACCATCGCGCCGCCCTGGCGGAACGCGGCGAACATGGCGTACATGCCGCCGAGGATCGATACGTCGTACATGGCGGCGGCGCCGAGGTCCTCGCCGACGAATTCGGCGCGACCGAACGACTCCAGCACCGGGCGGAATCGCTCGAATCCGGCGGTCGCACCGCTGTAGAGCACGAAAGCCGCAGGCCCGCCGATCATCTCGGGCACCGCCATGATGCCGCCGTCGATCAAGGCGACCTGCTCGGTTTCGGCCCAGCGACCCAGCGAGCGCGCCTGCTCGGGCGTGGTGGTGGTCAGGTTCACCACCACTTTCCCGCGCACGTGTGCGGCGGCGGGCTCGAGGTGCTCGCGCACCGCGGCATCGTCGAGCAGGCACAGGATCACCAGGTCCCCCGCCGCCATCGCCTCGGCGGAGTCGGCAGCGATCTTCGCGCCATCGGCCACCAGCGGCTCGGCCCGCGCCGCGGTGCGGTTCCATACCGTCACCTCATGGCCGCCGGCCAAGAGGGCCTTAGCCAGCGCGGCGCCCATCGCACCGAGACCGATCACCGAAACACGCTGTGCTGCAGTCTGGTTGGTCATTGTTCCCCTTGATCCGAAGCTCTTCGCTGCCGGTCGGCAACGCCTCTCAAGAGTCACCTTTTGCGCTACAATCGACAAGTACCGACTCTAAAGTGCAATACCAACCAAAAAGTCAGTAAGGCAGCCATGAAGCAGCGAGACCGGCCATATTCCTGCGGTATCGATGCCGCGCTCGATGTCGTCGGCGGCAAGTGGAAAGCGCTGATCCTGTGGGCCCTGTCCACCGGCACCCAACGCTTCGGCGACCTGAAACGCCTGGTCCCCGGCGTGACCGAGAAGATGCTGATCCAGCAGCTACGCGAACTGGAGCACGACGGCATCATCAGCCGCGAGGTCTACGCGCAGGTGCCACCGAAGGTCGAGTACTCACTCACCGACCGCGGGGTGTCACTCAACGCGGCCCTGGCCTTGCTCGGCGCCTGGGGCAACGAGAACATGAATCACATCTGCGCGGTCAAGGGCGTAGACGCACCCGTGCACTGATCCGCGGTTCGAAAGGGTGCGGCGCCGGGGTATCGACCGGCGCCGCCTCAGCTCAAGCCTGGGCCCCAGCCCACTTCTGGCCGGTGATGCGCTCGTAGGCCTCTTCGTACTTGCGGCGCGTGCCCTCGACGACGTCGGCGGGGATCTCGGGGCCCGGGTATTCCTTGTTCCAGCCGGTGGAGGTCGACCAGTCGCGCACGAACTGCTTGTCGAAGGAGCGCTGGGCGCGGCCCGGCTCCCACTCGTCGGCGGGCCAGAAGCGCGAGGAGTCCGAGGTCAGCACCTCGTCTCCGAGGGTGAGAACATCACCGTCCCACCCGAATTCGACCTTCGTATCGGCCACGATCACGCCCGCCTTCGCCGCGTGCTCGGCCCCGCGCGAGTAGATCTCCAGGGTCAGATCACGCAGTTTCTCCGCGACCTCGCGGCCCTCCTGGTTCACCACGTCGGCGAAGCTGATCGCCTCGTCGTGCCCCTCGGAAGCCTTGGTCGACGGCGTGAAGATCGGCTCGGGCAGCTTGTCCCCATCGCGCAACCCCGAAGGCAGCGCGATCCCCGATACGGTCCCCGACCGCTGGTATTCCTTGAGACCCGACCCGGTCAGATACCCGCGCGCGATGCACTCGACAGCCAGCATCTTCAAGGGCTTCACCCGGATCCCGCGCCCGGCGAACTCCGCGGGCACATCGGTCGCCGAGACCACGTGATTCGGAATCCCGCTGAAGTACTCGAACCACCAGTTCGACAGCTGCGTCAGCAACGCGCCCTTGTCCGGAATCGGCGTCGGCAGCACCACGTCGTAGACCGAGACCCGGTCCGATGCGACGAGCAGCAGGGTGTCGCCGTCCTCGTAGAGGTCACGAACTTTCCCGGCGTGCACATGCTTCAACGTCGAGCCTCCGAATCTCCGGTGCGGTACCTGCGGGTTTCCCCGAACTCTACCGGCCCGCCCGAAGCCGGTAACACGCCTACCCGGCCCGCCCGTCGCCGGAAACTCGTGAGCGGGCGCGCACGGCAAGTGGCATTGTGGACGCCGAACTACCGTGCCGTGTTCGTCGAGGAACGAAGGAGATCTATGTCCGCCCCGAATCTCACCCGCGACCAGGCGGTCGAACGCGCGGCCGTGGTGGCCGTGCAGAACTACCGGATCGAACTCGACCTCACCGATCAGCCGCGCGGCGCCGGGTCCGAGGTGTCGGACACATTCGGGTCGAAGACCATCGTCGGCTTCACCGCCACCCCTGGTGCGAGCACCTACATCGATCTGGTGGCGTCGCGGGTGCGGTCGGCGGTGCTCAACGGGGTCGCGCTCGATGTGAGCGCCTATGACGAGTCGACCGGAATCGCGTTGTCCGCGCTGGCCGAGAACAACGAGCTGGTCGTCGAGGCCGACTGCGAGTACTCGCATACCGGTGAGGGTCTGCACCGGTTCGTCGATCCGACCGACGACAATGTGTACCTGTACTCGCAGTTCGAGACCGCTGACGCCAAGCGGATGTTCGCCTGCTTCGATCAGCCCGATCTCAAGGCCACCTTCGACATCGTCGCCACGGCGCCGTCGGACTGGGTGGTCATCTCCAACGGCGCCGATATCGAGCAGCACAAGGTCGGCGCGGTCGTACGCCACACCTTCGCCACCACCCCGCGGATGAGCACCTACCTGGTCGCCATGATCGCGGGCCCGTACGCGAAGTGGTCCGATACCTTCACCGACGCGAGCGGCGAGATCCCGCTGGGTCTGTACTGCCGTGCCTCGCTCGCCGAGCACATGGACGCCGAGCGGCTGTTCACCGAGACCAAGCAGGGTTTCGAGTTCTACCACAACAACTTCGGCGTGCCGTATGCCTTCGGCAAGTACGACCAGCTGTTCGTGCCCGAGTTCAACGCGGGCGCGATGGAGAACGCGGGCGCGGTCACCTTCCTCGAGGACTACGTGTTCCGGTCCAAGGTGACCCGCGCGTCCTATGAGCGGCGCGCCGAGACCGTGCTGCACGAGATGGCGCACATGTGGTTCGGCGACCTGGTCACCATGAAGTGGTGGGACGACCTGTGGTTGAACGAGTCGTTCGCGACCTTCGCCTCGGTGCTGTGCCAGGCCGAGGCCACCGAATACACCAGCGCCTGGACCACTTTCGCGAATGTGGAGAAGTCCTGGGCCTACCGCCAGGACCAGCTGCCCTCCACCCACCCGATCGCCGCCGACATCCCCGACCTGCACGCGGTGGAGGTCAACTTCGACGGAATCACCTATGCCAAGGGCGCTTCGGTGCTCAAGCAGCTCGTCGCCTATGTGGGACTGCAGCCGTTCCTGGCCGGCCTGCGTGACTACTTCGCCGAACATGCCTACGGCAACGCCACTTTCGATGATCTCCTCGCGGCGCTGGAGAAGGCCTCGGGGCGTGACCT
This sequence comes from Nocardia sp. NPDC058519, assembly GCF_042719755.1. Taxonomy (NCBI): domain Bacteria; kingdom Bacillati; phylum Actinomycetota; class Actinomycetes; order Mycobacteriales; family Nocardiaceae; genus Nocardia; species Nocardia sp. NPDC058519. The sequence goes on from NZ_JBHXNK010000019.1 coordinate 47,929, forward strand.
GTCGGACTGGGGCGCGCAGTGGCTCAAGACCACCGGCCTCAATATCCTGCGGCCCGATTTCGTCGTCGCGCCGGACGGCACGTTCTCCAGCTTCGCGGTGGTGCAGGAGGGCGCCGCGCCGGGGGCGGGCGAGTACCGCGTGCACCGGATCGCTGTCGGTGTCTACGACGATGTCGACGGCAAGCTGGTGCGCACCGAGCGCGTCGAGCTCGACCTCGACGCCACCGGGCGCACCGAGGTGCCCGAGCTCGTCGGCGTGCCGCGCGGTGCGCTGGTGCTGGTCAACGACGACGACCTCACCTACTGCTCGCTGCGTCTCGACCCCGATTCCCTCGACGTGGTCGTGCAGCGTGTCGGTGACATCGCCAGCTCGCTGCCGCGCACGCTGGCCTGGTCGGCGGCCTGGGAGATGACCCGTCAGGCCGAGATGAAGGCCCGCGATTTCGTCGCGCTCGTGCAGCGCGGAATCGGCTCCGAATCCGAGATCGGGGTGGTGCAGCGGCTGCTCATGCAGGCCAACACCGCCATCTCGAGCTACGCCGATCCGGTGTGGGCCGCGCAGGAGGGCTGGCCGGGATACGCCGACCGGCTGCTCGAACTCGCGCGCGGTGCCGAGGCGGGTTCGGACCATCAGCTGGCGTTCGTCAACGCGCTGACCGGCGCGTTGCTGGAATCGCGTCACATCGAGGTGCTGGAACAGTTGCTCGCGGCCGATCCCGCGGCAGCCGGTCTCGCCGGTCTCACCATCGACACCGACCTGCGCTGGCGGATCGTCACCGCGCTGGCGGCGGCGGGCCGGATCGACGCCGACGGTATCGACACCCCGACCATCGACGCCGAACTGCAGGGCGACCCGACCGCGGCAGGCAAGCGTCAGGCGGCCACCGCGGCCACCGCGCGCCCGATCGCCGAGGTCAAGGCGCAGGCCTGGAACACGGTGATGGGCGACGACTCGGTGCCCAACATCACCGCCCGCGCCATCGTCGGCGGGTTCGCCCCGGCCGGTCAGGGTGCGGTGCTCGCGCCGTACGTGGACAAGTACTTCGCCGAGATCCCCGCTGTGTGGGACCGCCGCTCGAGCGAGGTCGCGCAGACCGTGGTGATCGGCCTGTACCCGCACTGGGCGATCAGCGAGGAAGCGGTCGCCACGGCCGACGAGTTCCTCGCCGGCGACCACCCGCCCGCCCTGTACCGGCTGGTCTCCGAAGGCCGGGCCGGGATCGAACGTTCCCTGCGCGCAAGGGAATTCGACGCCAAGTAAGTAGCTCGACCCGAGGGCCCGGTACTGCGATTTCGCGATACCGGGCCCTTGCCCTTTCCGGAGCACGCGGCCTTCGGACACCCGACGGGATCGGCTCGCTGCTGTGAGCAGATCTGCTGGGGGCAGCAATGGCGGCGAATCATGCGGGGCGCGAGGCACCGTGGACCTATGGCACACGACGACAAGACTCCGATGTTCAGCTGGCGGGCCCGTGAGCAACTGTTCGGGCGGCGGATCCTCGTCCTGGACGGTCCACTCGACGACGACAACGGCACCCTGCTCATCACCCAGCTACTCACCCTCGCCGCGCAGAGCCCAGAGGCCGGGATCTCGCTGTGGATCCACTCCCCCGGCGGTTCGGTGCCCTCGATGCTGGCGATCCGCGATGTGATGCGGCTCGTTCCCTGCGAGGTCTCCACCCTGGCCCTCGGATTGGCATGCAGCGCGGGACAATTCCTGCTTTCCTCCGGCACCCCGGGTAAGCGGTACGCGCTGCCGCACGCCCGCGTCCTCATGCACCAGGGATCGGCGGGAATCGGCGGCAGTGCGGTGGAGGTGGAAGTGCAGGCCGACGATCTGCGCCACACCGTCGACACCGTGCTCGGTCTGATCGCCGCCGACACCGGACAACCCTTCGACCGCATCTACGAGGACTCACTGCACGACCGCTGGTTCACCGCACCCCAGGCACTCGAGTACGGGTTCATCGACCACATCGTCGAATCGTTCGACCAGGTCGTTCCGAACCGGCACCGCATCGGGATCACCGCATGAGAGCCGTTGCCGCACAAGCGGTTTCGAGGACGTTCATCACCATCCGGAAGGCCATCTCATGACCTACACGATTCCCAACGTCGTCTCCCAGCATCGTGGCGGTGGTGAGCGGATCACCGACATCTACTCGCACCTGCTCAGCGAACGCATCGTCTACCTGGGCACCCCCATCGACTCCGGGGTCGCCAACGCGCTCATCGCCCAGCTCCTGCACCTGGAATCCGACAGCCCCGGCCAGGCGATCAGCCTCTACATCAACTGCGAGGGCGGCGACCTGTCCGCCATGCTCGCCGTCTACGACACCATGCGATTCATCAAGGCACCGGTGCACACCACCTGTGTCGGCCAGGCGATCGCCGTCGGCGCCGTCCTGCTCGCGGGCGGCGCACCAGGCCATCGGGCGATGCTCCCGCACACCCGAATCGTGTTGCACCAACCCGCGACTCGTGGCCAGGGCACCATCCCCGACCTCATCCTGCAGGCCGACGAGATCGTCCGGATGCGCGCGGCGATCGAGGCGATCCTGTCCAAGCACACCGGTCAGACTCCGGAAACCCTGCGCCGCGATACCGACCGCGACCGGGTGTTCACGGCCGAGACCGCGCTCGAATACGGGCTCGTCGACCAGGTTCTGCACGAACGCGAGTGATCGGGCGCGGTCTTCGGGAATCACTGCTTTTCGATGCGGTCCAGGTAAGCACGGCGGACGTTGTCGTCGACGCGGGTGATGGCGGCGTCGTCGTTGGCGACCTTGCGGAAGGCCCGCATCACCGGCTCCGGCACCAGGCCGGACGCGTTCGCCATCAGGCCGACATACCCGGGCACCGCGGTCTCGGCCGCCCGGGTCTTGACCGTGCGGACCACGGCGGCGGCGATGTCCTCAGGGTCGACGGCGGGCAAGATGCCGTAGTCGATCCCGGAGCTGAGTTCGGTGCGCACCGCGGACGGGAGGACCGCGCTCACGCTGACTCCGGTGGCGTCCATTTCCAGCCTGGTGGCGGCGGTCAGGCCGACCACCGCGTACTTGCTGGCGTTGTACACGGCCAGCCCCTTGATCGGGAACTTGCCCGCCAGCGAGGCCACATTCACCACGTGGCCGTAGCCGCGCTCGACCATGGCGGGCAGGGCAAGGCGCATGCCGTGGATGACGCCGTAGACGTTGACGTCCATCGTGAGCTGGTCGATGCGGTCGGACTGGTCGAGGAACGGGCCGTTCGGCATCACACCCGCGTTGTTCACCAGCACGTCCAGTGGACCGCGCCACCGGGCAGCCGCCTCGAGAAACGCTGCGTAGGAAGCCTTGTCGGTGACATCGAGCGCGTGGCCCATCGCGTGGTCGCCGAGCTCGGCGGCGGCCTGCACGGCCAGCGCTTCGTCGAGGTCACCGAGCGCGACGTACGCGCCTGCCTCGACGAACGCCTTGGCCGTGGCGAGTCCGATGCCGCGGGCGGCGCCGGTGATCGCGATGGTGGCGCCGTCGAGGTCGATCCGTGGGTAGCTCATGTGGTGGCCTCTCGTCGGTGGTGTGCGCGTGCGCTCATGCGAGCACCGTCGCGTCGTCGGTGATGGTGAAGTCGGTCGGGTCGAACGTGCTGACGCGGGTTCTGAGCTCACCGGTGGACCAGGGCCAGCTGAAACTGTTGCGGCCGTTGGCGTCCATGTAGTAGCTGTGGCAACCGCCCGCGTTGTAGACGGTGCCTGCCAGCGCGGCTTGCACCTGGTCGACGTAGCGCGCCTGTACCTCGGGACGCACGTCCAGCACCGCCCAGCCTTCGCGCCGGGCGCTCTCGATCGCCGAGACGAGGAAGGCGACCTGGGCTTCGAGGATGGCGAACGCCGAGGAGTGGCCGGTGCCGAGGCTGGGCCCGAGCACGGTGAACGCGTTGGGGAAACCGGTGGTGACGGTGCCGAGGTAGGCCTCGGGCGAGCCCTTCCAGTGCTCGGCCATGGTACGGCCGTCGGCGCCGCGGACGATGTCGGCCAGCGGGGTGTCGAGGATGTGGAACCCGGTACCGAGGATGACGGCGTCGACCTCGGCGGTGGTGCCGTCGGCGCCGACCACAGTGTTGCTACGGAATTCGGTGACCCCGGTGGCGTGCACGTCGACGTTGCTCTTGGTCAGCGACTGGAGATAGCTGTTGGAGAACAGGATTCGCTTGCAGCCGAGCAGATATTCCGGGGTCAGCTTCGCCCGCAGTGCCGGATCACGCACCACGGCACGCAGATACGCCGAGCCGACGGCCTGCACGGTCTGCATCAGCGGCCGTGGATGCCGGAACGCGACTCCGAGACCTTCCATCAGCGCGTATTCGGTCGATCGCAATGCCTTGTGCGCGAACGGGAATCGTCGCATCACCTTCTTCTCGAAGCCGGGCACGCGGTGATCGAGCTTCGGCAGCACCCACTGCGCCGTGCGCTGGAACAGGTGCAGTTCGGCGACATCGGGCTGGATCGCGGGGACGAACTGCACCGCGGACGCACCGGACCCGACCACCGCGACCCGCTTGCCACGCAGGTCGTAGTCGTGATTCCAGCGCGCGGAGTGGAAGACCTCACCGGGGAATTCGGCCAGACCCGGAATCTCGGGCAGGCGCGGTTCGTTCCACGGACCCGCGGCCGACACGACGAAGCGGGCACTCAGCGGGCCTTCGCTGGTGTCCAGCCGCCACAGCTGCGCGGCATCGTCGAACCGCGAACCGACCACCTCCACCCCGAACCGGGTGTGCTCGGCCAGCCCGTGCTCGCGCGCCACCCGGTCGACATAGTCGAGGATCTCGGGCTGGGGCGCGAACAGCCGCGACCACTCGCTGTTCGGCGCGAAGGAGAACGAGTACAGGCCGGACGGGACGTCGCACGCGCAGCCGGGATAGGTGTTGGCCCGCCACGTGCCACCGAAGGTGTCGGCCTTCTCGACGATCACCACATCCTCGACCCCGGCCTCGATCAACTTGATCGCGGCACAGATGCCGGAAACACCCGCTCCGATCACAACAACCTCGTGCTGGCGGCTCATACGACTACTCCTTCGAACGAAACGAACGGCACGCTGATCACAGCGCGTCGGCGACTCGGGTCGCCGAACCGCGGCGGGCAGCGGCGATGGTGGCAGGGCGGCGGGCCGAATCCATGAAGTTCGGGCCCATGGCGGCGAGTTCTTCGGGGCCCGGTTCGACGCGGATCACGCGGGTGCCCGCAGCGCGCAACAGGGCCACTTCGCGGTCGAGGCCGCGGGTCATCTGCGTGCGCAGCAGACGTTCGATCCGGTTCAGGCCGGTGGCCGGTGCCCCGCCCTCGGACGTCATCGGGGCGATGATCACCACCTCGTCGAGTTCCAGTGGCACCAGCAGATCGGCCGATACCGACGACACCGAACCACCGTCGACGTAGTCCTTCCCGTCGATCCGCACGGGCGGGAACCACCCGGGGATGGCCCAGGACGCGGCGATCGCGTCGCCGAGATCGACCGGCGCCGCACCAGCCGCGACCGATTCTCCGGCCGACGCGATGTGCGTGCGCGCTCCGTTCGCTCCGAAGGCGACTCGCTCACCCGTTGCCGCGTCGGCGCCGACCACCCAGGTCGCGGGGTGGCTCACCCAGCCGCTCGGGGCGGCCAGCGCCTGACCGAAGGAACGCAGCCAGGCGGCGTCGCCGCGGCCGCGCGGAAGGAGCCCGGCCAGCGCGGTGTAGGGCGCACGGGCGCGCACACCGGCGCCGACCAGGCCGAGGCCGGGGAATCCGGGCCTGGGCAGCGGGGGGAATTTGCCGGGGTCGACGGCGACATGACCGGCCAGGATCGGGTCGGCGCCAGGGGCCGCGTCGAGGGCGGCGAGCAGGTCGGCGGGGGTGCGCCCGGAGCCGAGCGCCGCCACGAGTTCGGCGCCCGCGGAGGTGCCGATCAGGACATCGGCGGTGCGGGTGTCCCAGTTCATCGCGCGTTCGACGGCGTCGAGGGCTACGGCGGTCCAGGCGAAGCCGAGCAGGCCACCGCAGCCGATCGCTAAGCCACGTCGTGTAGTCATATTTCGAATACTAACGGTATTTGAATTCCAGCGGTAGCCCATTTTGCTAAACTCCCGCACATGGCCAGGATGACGCGCAAGGAGTCGCACGCGCTCACGCGTGAACGATTGGTCGAGACCGCCAAACGACTGTTCATGGCCGACGGCTACAACGTGACCCCGCTGGAGAAGGTGGCCACCGAGGCCGGATTCTCCAAGGGCGCCGTGTACTCCAACTTCGCGACCAAGCACGAACTGGGCCTGGCCGTGCTCGACGTGGTGCACGTGGAGCGCGCGCAGTCCCTCGTGGACGCGATGATGCCGCACGACACCATGGCGGCACGGATCGAAGGTTTCGCGCGATGGGCCGACGAGAACATCGGTGATGTGGGCTGGACCGCGCTGGAAGTCGAGTTCGCGACGAGCACCCGGCACATGCCCGAGATCCGCACCGAACTCGCCGAGCGCCGACGCACCCTGACAACGATGCTCGCCACAGTCATCCAGACGCAGTCCGACCAGCTCGGCCTCGAGCTCTCGATGTCCGCGGAAGATGCCGCGCTGCAACTACTCTCGCTCGGTATCGGCCTCGGCGTGCAACGCGCGATCGACCCCGAACTCCCCGTCAGCGCGATCGTCGATCTACTCCGCAGCCAGATCGCCGCCGCGCGAACAACCGCGACTATGGACAGTTGATCACCATGACGTCACGCAAGGCCTGTTGATCTGATCGGCCCCGGGTCAGGCGGCGAGCAGGACCGCGTTCGGGGCCAGGGCGATGGGGGCGGAGTGGGAGGGGGCGATCTGGCGTTGTCCGCCGAGCACCACCGCACGCGTCGGCACCAGCGCGTGCCTGCGCATGGATTCGGCTACCTGGGCCACGAGATCGCCCAGCGAGGTGCCGAGGGCGCCGGCCAGGGCTGCGATCATCTCGCTCGACGGCTCTTTGCGGCCGCGCTCGACTTCGGAGAGGTACTGCGGCGAGATGCCCGCGCGACCCGCCGTGTCGACGAGGGTGGAGCGCTGTTCCAGGCGCAGCGCGCGCAGGCGTTCGCCCAGCGCCTCACGCCAGAGTGGTTCCGGCCGCGACTGCTGTTCGCCGCGTCCGCCTGGAATCACCCGCAACCCGTTGTGCTCGCCCATACTCCGAGCGTAGGGATGCCGGGACCGAAACACCCGGCTCTTCTGCTCTCGGCGTAACCACCAACCCAAGGGGCCCGCCCTGATCTGGACTGAGCGGAGGGTGCGACGAAGGAGTACCCGGAGGGAGGGAAGATCAGGGGCCCGAAGGGCCCCGCCTCGAGCGCGCCAGCGCTCCAAAAATTCAGCGTTTGATGCCGAAGCGGGTGTCGGCCCAGCCGAGGGCGTCGGCGAAGGAGGCGGAGACGATTTCGCTGTGGTCGACGTCGTCGTATTTGCGGTAGTCGACCGACTCGCCGCGTCCCTGCTGTTCGGCGACCATCGCATCGGTCGCGTTCTGCGGGACGGTGAGGTCGGAACGGCCCTGCAGAACTAGGACCGGAACGGTGAATCGGAGTCCGCTCGGGTCGTTGTCGTCGAGGACTCGCAGCAGCCCCGAGACGTCACCGTCGGAGGTGAAGACGTCCTTCGCCGACAGACCACCCCACTTGCCCTTGTCGCGCAGACCGCCGGTGCATTCGGAGTCGACGACCGGCAGCAGGGATTGCGCACGGCCGGTGAGGAATCGGGCGGGGTCCACATCGGTCACCGTCTGGGCGCCGCGAACCAACAGCGGCAGGTACACCGACACATCGCCGGTACCCAGTTTGCCCAGCGGATTCGACGCCGCCCACTTCGCCATGCGGACCTGTTCGCCCAGGTGCGAGGCGGGTGCCAGCGCGATGGCGCCGAGCAACGGCGAATTCGGCGTCCAGCCCTTGGCGTCGACGGCGGCGAACAGGGCCGCGTGACCACCTTGCGAATGCCCCATCGCCACCCAGCGTGATCCGACCGACTTGTCGATTTCCCTTGCCGCCGTGGCGAGATCGGCCATCGCACGCTGTTCGGTCTCGCCGATCATGTATCCGTGACCGCCCGGCGTCCCCAAGCCCTGGTAGTCGGTTCTGGCGACCGCGTACCCCTTGGCCACCCAGCGAGCTTGTTCGTCTCTGCTCGGCGAGGAACCTTCGGAGCGCGAGGCCGCGCAGACATCGGCGACCCCGGTGCTACCCGGCCCCCAGGAAATGAGCGGCCAACCCCCTGCGGGCGCAACACCTTCGGGCACCGCGAGCGTCCCCGACACCGCGACGGGCTTCTCCTGCGCGTCCAGCGACCGGTACAGCGTCAGGTAGTTACGGGCACCGGGCACGACCTGCGCGCCGGTGAGCGGCTGCGAGCGGATCACCGAACCACGCTGTCCCGGAATCGACTCCGCGCTGGGGTTGTAGAACACGGAAAGAGGTGCGGCCGCGGCGAATTCGACCGGTCGGCTGTCCTGCGCGCAGGCCGACGCCGTCAGCGCCAGGCACGCCGCCGCGAGCACCCGAGTGATACGTGCGTGCAAGTTTCCCCCCGATATGCCGACGGCCGACGATGTGGCCGATAGACCGCCGACCAGGTTACTCGATGCCGCCCGGACGGCTGGGCACCCCCGATGCCCAGCCGTCCGCCGGACTCAGCGCGCGACCCGGCCGAGGAAGTCGCGGATCAGCGCGGCGATCTCGGGTCCGTGTGTCTCCAGCGCGAAGTGACCCGCGTCGAGCAGATGCAGTTCGGCGTCGGGCAGGTCGCGCAGGTAGGCGCGGGCACCGTCGGCGCCGAAGATCTCGTCGTGCTCACCCCAGGCGATGAGTGTCGGCGGCCGGTGCTCGGCGAAGTACTTCTGGAAGCCGGGGTAACCGTCGAGGTTGTTCTTGTAGTCGAAGAACAGCTGCAGCTGGATCTCCTTGTTGCCGGGACGGTCCAGGTAGGCCTGGTCGAGGGTCCACGTATCCGGGCTGACCAGCGCGCGCCGGTCGGCCGGAACACCGTGCGTGTACTGCCATTTCGTGGCGTCGAGCTCGAGCAGCTTGCGCACTTCGGGCTCATGGGTGACGCGGTCGGTCGCGTGCGCGAACAGCACCTCCCAGAACGGGGTGAAGCCCTCCATATAGGCGTTGCCGCTCTGGGTGATGATGGCACTGACCCGCCCTGGGTCGCGCGCGGCGATCCGCAGACCGATGGGGGCGCCGTAGTCCTGGATGTAGAGCGCGAAGCGTTCGATGCCGAGGGTGTCGAGCAGTTCGCGGGTGAGCTCGGTGAGCTTGTCGAAGGTGTAGTCGAATTCGTCGACCGACGGCATGGACGACTGGCCGAAGCCCAGGTGATCGGGGGCGATCACGTGATAGTCGTCGGCGAGCGCAGGGATGAGGTTGCGGAACATCACCGAGCTGGACGGGAAGCCGTGCAGCAGAAGCAGAGTCGGCTTGTCCGGGTCGCCCGCCTCGCGATAGAAGAGGGACTGGCCCTGGATCTCGACGGTGTGGTGGCTGATCTGGTTGATCATGGCACTTCCTAACTCTCTAAATGACTTTTAGAGGTTATAACTCGACAGGCGGCGGCCGTATTCCTTCGTCACGAAAGTCCGCAAACACCAACGGCGCGTTCACCATGAGGTGAACGCGCCGTCCGGAAGAGAACGAGCTAGCGGCCGATCGCGGCGGCCATCACGCGGGTGGCCGAGATCAGGCCGTCGATCAGGTTGCCCTGACGGAACGAGGCCAGGGCGGCGGTGACGCCGAGCTGGCAGATGCGGTCATTGGCGCGCTCGGCCACGTCGGCACCGGAGCGGACCTCGATCGCGCCCTGGTTCGGGGACACGGCGATGAGCACCGAATCGGCCGACTCCGGGGTGCTCGGCAGGATCGCGTCGGCACCGGCCGCCGGATCGGAACCGAGATCGCCGAGGTAGATGTTGAAGCGGATCTTGGTGGCGCGGGTCGCCTCGGTGAGCGCGTTGTCGAGGCAGATGCGCTCGTGATCGGTGAACGGCACCTCGTCGAACACGGTGCCGGGCTCGTGCACGCCGGACACCCGACCGCTGCTGGTCAGGGCGAACCCGTGCGGGAGGTCGGCCTCGACCACCGCGGGCCAATTAGAACTTGCCACTTGCCCGGCCTCCGATCAGCTCCGCATGCGCGGTTTCGAGAGCCGCATGACCATGCGGCTCGGCGGTGTGGTGCCCCGCCGCGGCGGTCACCTCATCGGTAGCACTCCACAGCACCGGCCGGTGGGTCCACTTCTGCCCGAGTGCGAAGTGGGCCGGCTTCTCACCGGGGAATGGCTTACCGAGATAGGACAAACCCGCGATCGCGAAGTAGATCGCGGCCGGGATGCCGACGAAGATCAGCACTGTCTCGAGAATGCTCACGCACCAACGGTAGACGATGCTGTGTAGTAGTTCATCCTCCGGCCATAGGTTGCCGCACCGCGTGTCCGGCCGCGGCTACACCAACCACGCCGCCGCGTTCGGGGGCAACCGATCGTCGGCCACCGGTGCGCTCGACAGCAGCACCTCCCCCGGCGGCAGCTGGATCGGGCTGTCGGAGGCGTTGAGCACGCAGGTCAGCCCGCCCGGACGACGGAAGGCGAGACAGCCGTCGGGACTGCCGTACCACTCGATCCGCTGGCCGGCGAACTCCGGCCGGGTGGCGCGCAGGTCGATCGCCAGGCGGTACAGCGACAGTGTCGAGTGCAGGGTTTCCAGTTGCGCTTCGACGGTGCGGTCGGCCCAGTCGACGGGGATCGGCAGCCACGGCTTGCCCTCGGTGAAACCGAACGGCGTGGCCGGACCCTCCCACGGCATCGGGACCCGGCAACCGTCGCGACCGCGTTCCTTGTGGCCGGTGCGCTCCCACACCGGGTCCTGCAAGACGTCGTCGGGCAGGTCGTCGACATTGGGCAGGCCCAGTTCGGCGCCGTTGTAGACGAACACCGCACCGGGCAGGGCGAGTTCGACCATGACCATCGCCCGCGCCCGCGCGACACCGGTCTTGCCGCCGCCGTAGCGGGTCACCTCGCGTTCGATGTCGTGGTTGGACAGCGTCCAGGTGGGTGGGGCACCCGCGTCGGCCACGGCCTCGAGGGAGTGGGTGATCGCGTCGTGGACGGCCTGCGCCGTGAAGGGAGTCTCGGCGAGGCGGAAGTTGAATGCCAGGTGCAACTCGTCGGGGCGGACGTATTCGCCGAAGCGGACGTTGTCGTCGACCCAGACCTCGCCGATCGACACCGCGTGCGGGTAGTCGTCGAGCACCGTGCGGATGCGGCGGTGGATGGCGTGCACGCCGGGGTTGTTGAAGCGGGGATCGTCGTCGTCGTGCACCAGCATCTTGGTTTCGACTTTCGCCATGTCGGGCAGGCCTTCGGGCTTGGCCATGCCGTGCGCGACATCGAGGCGGAAACCGTCGACGCCACGGTCGAGCCAGAAGCGCAGGGTCTTCTCGAAATCGTCGGCGACCTCGGGGTTGTCCCAGTTCAGGTCGGGTTGTTCGGGCGCGAAGATGTGCAGGTACCACTGCCCGGGGGTGCCGTCGGGCTCGGTGATCCTGGTCCAGGCGGGGCCGCCGAAGATGCTCGGCCAGTTGTTGGGCGGCTCGTCGCCGTTCTCGCCGCGACCGTCGCGAAAGATGTAGCGGGCGCGTTCGGGGCTGCCCGGCGCCGCATCCAGCGCCTCGGCGAACCACGCGTGTTCGACGCTGGTGTGGTTGGGCACCAGATCCATCGTCACTTTGATCTCGCGGTCGTGCGCTTCGGCGATCAACTCGTCCAGCGCCCCGAGCCCGCCGAAGAGCGGGTCGATATCGCGCGGGTCGGACACGTCGTAGCCGCCGTCGGCCTGCGGTGACCGCATCACGGGACAGATCCACAGCGCGTCGACGCCCAATAGCTCCAGGTACCCCATCTTCTCGCGTACACCGCCCAGATCACCGACACCGTCACCATCGGAGTCAGCGAACGAACGCGGATAGACCTGATAGAACACGGCGGTTTTCCACCACGGAGCGGTGCTTGCTTCCCCCGGCACCGGCGAGGCAGGTGTCTGTGTCACACCCGCAATATTGCCAAAGTTCGCCCGCAATATTCATGGGGGGCCGAGACTTTCTGCGAATCCGGCAAATCACCAGCGTTCGCCACGCCACGGAGAAACATCGTGGTAAAGGAGGGCACCGTCGCGAAACCAGACTGCTATCTGCCCGTCATCAGCGAACACCGGGCACCCGTAGGCTCAGGCGGGGCGTCTATCGGGCGTCTATGGGGCGTTCTGGAGGGAAGCTGCGGGAATGCGGTGTACGCCTGGGTCAGCTCGGGGCGTTCTGGAGGGAAGCAGCGGCCATTTGGAAGTAGTCCAGCAGGGCCTTGCGGTGTTCGTCGTCGAGGATCGACGGTTCGATCTCGCCGACGGCGATCCGCATGCACCGCATCCACGCGTCGCGCTCGAGCGGGCCGATGACGAACGGGTTGTGGCGCATGCGCAGGCGCGGGTGCCCGCGCTCGTCGGAGTAGGTGCGTGGACCACCCCAGTACTGTTCGAGGAACATCCGGAACCGGCGCTCGGCCGGGCCGAGGTCCTCCTCCGGGTACAGCGGACGCAGGATCTCGTCGGCCGCGACCTCGCGATAGAACACCGACACCAGACGACGAAACGTCTCGGCGCCGCCCACGGCTTCGTAGAAGGAGGTCGTTGTCTGCTCACCGGTGCTCACGGGTTCCATTGTGCCCCGTTCACCAGGGTCACGAACGCGCCGCCCTTCAACCACAGTTCATCCGGAAGTTTGAAAAATAGCCGTGCAATACCGCCGGAACCATGGTCAACTGGGGGCAGTATCGGCCCCAGATACCACATGATCCTGCCAATCATGAAATTGAGGTCAAGAGGATGAAGCAGCGACCGAGCGCCCGTTCACACGAGGCGCGCACGCATCGACAACTCCAGCCCGCCGACGTCCACAACCGTGGCTCGGGGGCTATTCCGCTGCACATCTTGTCCGATCACCATCCGGGCGCACACGGTCTTCACGACCTGCCGCATCTCCCCGCGCCACTGCATCTCGCCGGAGACCACGACGCCGCCGCTTGGCGCAAACGCCGGGTCCTCCTCCTCAACGCCACCTACGAGCCGCTCACCGCGCTGTCCGCGCGTCGCGCTGTCGTGCTGCTGATCTGCGCCAAAGCAGACGCCGTCCACGACAATCCCGAAGGCCCGGTCCTGCATTCGGCAGGCTCCCAGGTAGCGATTCCGTCCGTCATCCGCCTGCGCACCTATGTGCGGGTGCCCTACCGCGCCCGCGTGCCGATGACCCGCGCCGCGCTCATGCATCGCGACCACTACCGATGCGGGTACTGCGGCGGCAAGGCCGAGACCATCGACCACGTGATCCCCCGCAGTCGCGGCGGCGAGCACTCGTGGGAGAACTGCGTCGCCAGCTGCGCCCCCTGCAATCACCGCAAGGCCGACAAGATGCTGGCCGACCTGGGCTGGCACCTGCGCCACCCGCTGGTCTCCCCCAAAGGCCCGCACTGGCGGCTGCTGTCCACCACCGCCGATCTGGATCCGATCTGGTTGCAGTACCTCGGCGAAGGAGCCGCCTGACACACCGCCCTCGATCGGTTCAGGCGCTCTCGATGACCATCGTCGCCCAGGTTCCCGGTTCGAGGGCCTCGAAGATATGCGGGAGATCACCCAGGTAGCGGATGTAGTCGCCGGGGCGCATCTCGACGGGCTCGTCGGCCGGACCCACCATGGCGTGGCCCACTGCGAGCACGACGTGTTCCACGACGCCGGGCGTATGCGGTTCCGAGCGCCGGATATGGCCCGGTTCGGCCGCGATGCGGTAGACGTCGCAGCGGGTGTGTGACTGGCCTGCTGCGAGCAATGTCACCCGGTAGTCGGCGTCGGCTGCCGGGACCGGCGATCCCTCGTCGGCGCGGATCACCTGAACGTTGGACCGAGGCGGGTCGAGTAGCCGGGAGAACGGCATTTCCAGGGCTACGCACAGCGCCCACAGGGTTTCCAGGCTGGGGTTTCCAGTGCCCGATTCCAGTTGCGACAGTGTGGATTTCGCGACACCCGCCCGATTGGCGACCTCGGTCAGCGACAGGCCGGCGCGGGCGCGCTCGCGGCGCAGCGCCGCGGCGATCACCGCCTGGGGCGGTCCGACGACAGGGTCCTGCCGGTCCATCTACGCCTCCTGGGTGCTGGCGATACCGCGTTGACTTTACCCACCCGATGCGTTCAATATAAACAACATGCGTTCGATCTGGCGAACACTCGACCGGGGAACCGTGGCTGCCGTAGCCGCGGCGTGCTTTGCCGTCGGCCTGTTCGGTGTGTCCTACGGTGCGTCGACGATCGCGGCCGGGTTTCCCATGTGGATGCCGATCGTGATGGCGGTGACGGTGCTGGCAGGCGGGTCGGAGCTGCTGTTCTTCGGGATCGTCGCGGCCGGCGGTAGTCCGCTGGCCGCGGTGGTGGCCGGGCTGCTGCTCAACGCGCGGCACCTGCCGTACGGGTTGTCGGCGCCGGAGGTGTTCGGACGCGGCTGGAAGCGGGTGCTCGGCATCCACGTCCTCAACGACGAGTCGGTGGCCTTCGCCGCGGCGCCGGGCAATCAGGAACGCAAACGCGCCGCGTACTGGGCGTGCGGAATCGGGGTCGCGCTGTGCTGGCCGCTGGGGGCCACCCTCGGTGCGGCGCTGGGTTCGCTGGTGCCGGATACGTCGGCGCTCGGACTGGACGCGGTGTTCCCGGTGATCCTCTTGGCGTTGATCCTGCCCGCGCTGCGCGATCGGGCGACAGCGCGGCCGGTGCTGGTCGGCGCGGGACTGGCCGTGGCCGTCGCGCCGTTCGTACCGGCGGGGCTGCCGGTACTGATCGCGCTCATCGGGCTGGTCTTCGCATTGCGTCCACCCGCGCCGATCACGGAGCCGGTGGCGTCATGAGGACACCAGCGGTCAGCGTGGTGGTCGCATGAACGCGCCATACCTGCTGCCCGCCATGCTGGCGCTAGCCGTGGGAACGTACGCACTGCGCTGGACCGGGCCCGCGATGCGCCATCGACTGCGGCTGTCCCCCAGAGCAATTCACCTCCTCGACACCGGCGCCCTCATCCTGCTCGCGGCCCTGGTCGCGACAGCCACACTGCCGACCGGCTCCGGCCACCTCGGCATCGCCCTGCCCGCTGGCGTGGGCGTCGGCGGAGTCCTCGCGTGGCGGCGCGCTCCCCTGCTGGTGACTGTGCTGGCAGCAGCCACAACAACCGCACTGCTACGCCTCGTCGGCGTGCACTGACCCACACCACAGCCCTACCGCACTACCAGCCCCACCTTTCACTCCAAGACCGCCATGACCGCACTCCCAACCCCCACCCGCGACCCCTAGGGAGCGGCGGCCACGAAGTGGCCGGTCCGCGGCCGGGTCGCCGGTTAGCGCTCGAAAGCGCTGAGCCGAAGGCTCTAGTCTCGAGCGCTAACCGGCGGCCCTTTGGGGCCGCGGACACGCGCGCGCCAGCGCGCCGATAAACACAGCCAAACCTGCCTGGGACTACCAGAGCTGAGACCAGATACACCCAACTCAACTGGGCGACAACGAAATTCCACCACCCAGTCGACGAGCCACCGATCCGTACCGAGCATCCAGCCGCAACCACGTCCGGGTAGCCCGCACACGAACCAGTTCCGAAGGCTGGATCCGACGTGACTCGGTCTTCTCCCCCGCATGCGGGATGAAATCCATCGCGGTGAGGGCGAAGACGACACGCATCGGTACCTGGACCTCGATATCGCCGGGGCCCGTGACCGTGAGCACCGACTGGTCGAGGAGCGAGGCGGGCGGCCCTTTGGGACCGCCGTGTTCGCGGGCCACATCCGCGCCGCGTTCGGCCAGTTCGACCAGGGTGCGCGCGGGGACGTCGTCGACGTGCGTGAAGCCGTCGGTCGGCGGGAGGGCGCCACGCCAGGCGGAGTCCATCGAGTAGCCGAGGTCGATCGGGTGGCCGGTACTCAGACCCGCGAGGACCGCGTCCGCACCGACGGTGACATCGTCGACGCCGAGTTCAGCGGTGATCGTGCGCACCGCGAGCGTCTCGAAACCCGTTGCCACCCAAGCTGATACGAGGCTGGACCCCCGCCGCCGCAACCGGACGACAGCGGCCGGGTCGAGGCGGATGGCGCGGGTGAGGAAGGTGGCCAGGTTCTCGCGTTCGGCCGGGTCGGGCGTGTGGAGCACCCGCTGTTCGGAGCTCACGAAATCAGGCCCGCCACAGCGCCAGGTAGTCGCGTTCGGACTCGCTGAGCCTGCGCAGCCGCTGGGTGTCGATGTCGAACGCGGCGAGCTGGGTGGTCGCGATGACCGCGGGCGGCGAATCGGGGGCCGCGCCGCTGGCACGCACCTCGTAGCCGATGGTGAAATCGACCGCCCGCAATTGCTTGACCCACATGGCGATGTCGAGCGGGGTGTCCTCGTGACGCAACTGCCCGCGGTACTTCACATGCAGGTCGACCAGCACACAACCCTGCCGCCCCATCGACGCCGTCGGCTTGTCGTCGTCGAACAGCCACGGAATGCGCGCCTCTTCCAGCAGTGTCACCATCCGAGCGTGGTTGACGTGCTGGAACACGTCCATATCCGACCAGCGGATCTCGACCTTCGCGTGAAAACGCTGCGGCAACACCAGCTCCGGTGCGGGCGTGGCGGTGTTGCCGTTCGGCGAACTCGTCACCGTGGTACCTCCGATTGGGCGCCCACCCCGCTCACCATGCTCCGCACCTGTCGCGCGGCAACCGACAGTGTGGCGAGGTCGTGGGTCCCGGACTCGAACAATTCCGACAGTGCCGCGCGCGCACGGCCCAGCCGGGACTGGTTCTTCGACTCCCAGTATGCAATTTTCTCGTCGGAGGTTTCCTCCGGGTCACCCCCGGACAGCACATCGAGGGTGAGCGAGCGCAACGAACCGTACATGTCGTCGCGCAGGGCGAGCCGCGCCAATGCGTGCCAGCGGTCGCCGCGTTCGAGGTGGCTCACCGCCTCGAGCAGCCAGTCGATCTTGAGATGCTCGTTGAGCGCGTAGTACAGGGCGCCCACCTCGGCGCCGTCCCGATCGGTGATATCGGCGATATCGACGATGTCGAGCAGCGGGAACAGCCCGAGCAGCCCGAACACCTCGGTGGCCAGGTCGGTGGGTGCGCCGCGGGCGATCAGCTCGGCCGCGCCCTGGGTGAGCGAGTCGACGTGGTGCCCGCGCAACCAGCCCGGCACCTGCGGCGCCAGCTCCTGCACCCGGCGGTGATAGCGGTTGATCTCGGCACCGACCGCGATCGGCTGCGGCCGGTTGGTCAGCAGCCAGCGCGATGCGCGATCCAGCGTCCGCTTGGATTCCAGTTCCAGCAGGTCACAGACCCCGGTCGGAGCGTCGGCACTGCGGATGCGCGACCACACGTCGTGCAGCTGGAAGATCTCGGTGGCCGCCGCGAACGCGCGCACCGAGTCGGAGGTGGTGGCGCCGACCTCTTCGTTGAGCCGATGGGCGTAGGTGATGCCGCCGTAGTCGACGACCTCGTTGACGATCATCGTGGTGATGATCTCGCGGCGCAGCCGGTGCTTCTTGATCGCCGCGCCGAACTGTTCCCGCAGCGGGGTCGGGAAGTACAGCGGCAGCTTGCTCGCGAAATGGGTGCTGTCGGGCAGGTCGGTATCGAGCAGGTCGGCCTTGAGCCCGAGCTTCACGTGGGCGAGCAGGTTGGCCAGTTCGGGCGAGGCGAGGCCGGCGCCCTCCTCGCCGCGGCGAACCAGTTCGGCTGTCGACGGCAGCGCTTCGAGCTCCCGATCGAGGCCGCGTCGCTGTTCGAGATCGGCGATGACGCGGCCGTGCACGTTGAGCATCCGGGGCGCGTCGGTGCGGGCGATGCCGATCAACGCGTTCTGATCGACGTTGTCCTGCAACACCATTCGGGCGACCTCATCGGTCATCGAGGCCAGCAGCGGATTGCGGTCGGCGGAGGCGAGGCCACCGGCGCTGACCACACCGTCGAGCAGGACCTTGATATTGACCTCGTGGTCGGAGCAGTCGACGCCCGCCGAGTTGTCCAGGGCATCGGTGTTCATCTTGCCGCCGTTGCGGCAGAACTCGATCCGGCCGAGCGCGGTGGCGCCCAGGTTGCCGCCCTCACCGATCACCTTGACCCGCAACTGATTTCCGTCGACGCGCACCGCGTCGTTGGACTTGTCGCCCACCTCGGCATTGGATTCGGTGCTGGCCTTCACATAGGTGCCGATGCCGCCGTTCCACAGCAATTGCACCGGCGCGAGCAGGATCGCGCGCACCAGCTCCGGCGGTGAGAGCGTCTGCACCGCGTCGGGCAGGCCGAGCGCTGCCCGTGCCTGGGGCGAGATCGGCACCGACTTCACGGTCCGCTCGAACACGCCGCCGCCCTCGCTGATCAGGCTCCGGTCGTAGTCGGCCCACGAGGATCGCGGCAGCGCGAACAACCGCTCGCGTTCGGCGAACGAACTCGCGGCGTCGGGGTTCGGGTCGAGGAAGATGTGCCGGTGGTCGAACGCGGCGACCAGCCGGATGTGGGGCGAGAGCAGCATGCCGTTGCCGAATACGTCACCGCTCATGTCGCCGACGCCGACAACGGTGAATTCGTGGCTCTGGGTGTCGATGTCCATCTCACGGAAGTGGCGTTTGACCGCTTCCCACGCGCCCTTGGCGGTGATGCCCATCGCCTTGTGGTCGTAGCCCGCCGAGCCGCCGGAGGCGAAGGCGTCGCCGAGCCAGAAGCCGTAGCGCATGGCCACATCGTTGGCGATATCGGAGAAACTGGCGGTGCCCTTGTCGGCGGCGACCACCAGGTAGGTGTCGTCGCCATCGCGGCGCACGACCCGATCGGGCGGCAGCACCGCGCCGGTGGCCAGGTCGACATTGTCGGTGACGTCGAGCAACCCGGAGATGAAGGTGCGGTAGCAGGCGACGCCCTCGGCGATGCTCGCCTGGCGGTCGACGGCCGCGTCACCGACCGGAGCGGGCGGACGCTTCACCACGAAACCGCCCTTGGCACCGACCGGCACGATCACCGCGTTCTTCACCGCCTGCGCCTTGACCAGCCCCAGGATCTCGGTGCGGAAGTCTTCGAGCCGGTCCGACCAGCGCAGACCGCCACGCGCTACCGAGCCGAACCGCAGGTGCACGCCTTCCACCCGCGGCGAGTACACGAAGATCTCGAATTGCGGTCGTGGCTTGGGCAATTCGGCGATCTCGCGCGGCTCCACCTTCAGTGCCAGGTAGTCGCGCGGGCGGCCGTCGGCGTCGAGGACGTAGTTGTTGGTTCGCAGCGTGGCCTTGATCAGGCCCAGCATGGCGCGCAGGATGCGGTCGGCATCCATGCTGACCACCTCGTCGATCCCGGCCCGCACCCGGGCCTCGAGCTCGACGGCGGCCTCGGCGGAGACGGTGGCCGGATCGAATCGGGCGGCGAACAGGTCGACGAAATCGCGCGCGACCTCGGGATGAGCCAGCAGCACACGCGCGATATTGACCTGGGAGTACGGGAATCCCGCCTGCTGCAAGTACTTCGCGTACGCACGCAGGATCGCGACCGACCGCCACGGCAGGCCCGCGCGCAGCACGAGTTCGTTGAGACCGTCGGCTTCGGCGCGGTCGTACCAGACGGCTTCGAAGGCATCGGTGAATCGGGTACGCAACGCGTCGATGTCGCCAGGCGCTTCGAGTAGCGCGGCGTCGATGTCGCCGCCGAGCGCGTTGCGAAGCAGTTCGGGACGGGCCTGCAGGCCGAAATCGTAGATCCAGCGCTCGGTGCCGCCCTCGTGTTCGAGCTGGTAGGGCCGTTCGTCGACCACCTCGACGCCCAGGCTCTGCAGTACGGGAAGCACCTGGCTCAGCGACACACCGGAACCGGCGATGTAGAGGCTGAACCGCCACGAACCGGGCTCCGCTTCGGGCCTGCGGTACAGGTACTGGTCGATACCGCCCTCGGTGAGCTGCTCGAGGCGCACGATGTCGGCCAGCGCGCGAGCGGGGGTGAAGTCCTCCTTGTAACTCTCGGGCAGTGCGTCCGAATACCGTTTCACCACAGCGGGATCGAGCACCGTGGAGGAGGCGACCGCGTCACCGATCCGGTCGTCCCAGGTGTGGCTGGCGGCGTTGAGCAGGCTCTGCAGGCGCAGCCGGTTTTCCTCGGAGGTGTCGGGGGCCGCTTCGCCGGTGGCCTCGCCGGGCAGCATCACCGTGAAATACACACTGGCGAGCTCACCTTCGCTCACCCGCGCCGAATAGTCGATATCGACGCCGCCGAGTTCGGCGACCAGGATCTCCTGCATCTCCAGGCGCACCGCGGTGGTGTAGCGATCGCGCGGCAGATACACCATGCAGGCCACGAAGCGGCCGTAGTCGTCGCAGCGCAGGAAGAGCCGGACCTGCCTGCGCAATCCGACGCCGAGCACCGCGACGGCGGTGCGGCGCATGGTCTCGGTGTCGGCGGAGAACAGTTCGGTGCGCGGGAAGGACTCGATCACCTCGAGCATCGCCTGCCCGGAGAAGGAGTCCTTGTCGAACCCCGCACCCTCGATCGCGGTGCGCACCCGGCGGTTGATCACCGGGATATCGAGGACGTTCTCGTGCACCGCGCTCACGGTGAACACCCCGATGAACAGGTGTACCCCCACCTCCGTGCCCGCCTCGTCGACATCGGCGACACCGACGAAGTACGGGTACACCGAGCGGTGCACGGTCGCGCGCACCAAGCCCTGGGTGAGCAGCAGCAGCGGGCGGTCCTCACCGTTGATGGGCACCTGGAAATCGGTGCCGACATCGGGGCGGAGTACGCCGAGGCTGGCGCCGGGCACCGCCGTGGACACCGTGTGGCCGCCTTCGACGCCGCGCCGGTAGCGGGCATAACCGAGCAGGGTGAAGTTGCCCGCGGCGAGCCAGCGCAGCAGCTGGGCGCAATCGGCCACATCGACGCCGGGGAACGGTGTGGAGCCCGCGGCGGCGGCGCGGTCGAGCTCATCGGCGAGCGAGCTCTGCACCGCGGCCATGGCCTCGGTGTCGTCGATCACCTGGCGGACGTCGTCGATCACCTCGGGCATGGTGCGTTCGATGTGGTCGAGCTGCGCCCGGCTCGTCGATGGGTGCAACTGCAGGTGCATCCACGATTCGGCCAGCCCGGTCGCGCCGTGGCCGTCCACCTCGTGCGGCGCGGCGCCGATGAGGTGTCCGTTCTCGTCGCGGGTGACTTCGAAGATCGGATGGATCACCTCGGAGACACTCACCTGCATCCGGCCCAGTGCCGCGGTGACCGACTCCACCAGCAGCGGCATGTCGTCGGTGACGACCTGCACCGCCGCGCCCATCCCGGTCCCGTCGTCGGGGTGGTGCACCCGCACCGTCGCCTTGCCGGGGCGGCGAACGGCGGCCAATTCCATGTGGTGGCGGAAGATCTGGGTGATACCGGGGATCGGGAAGTCCACGTCACCGGCATCGACGTGTCGGAAATACGCCTCCTCGAGAGTCGCGAGATCGCCGCGCAAGCTCTGCGGCATTCCCGCGGCCCACGCCGCGCTCGAGATTTCCGACGAGACCGTCATCGTTTAGCCCACTCCCATGGATTGTGGTTCGCTTCGATTTCGCAACTCAGGTGACGCGTTTTCGAGACTAGCTCCGGGTACTCGAACACGCTGAGGGAATTCGGGCTTGCCGCGCCGGTA
The DNA here is from genome assembly GCF_042719755.1 of Nocardia sp. NPDC058519. NCBI lineage: Bacteria > Bacillati > Actinomycetota > Actinomycetes > Mycobacteriales > Nocardiaceae > Nocardia > Nocardia sp. NPDC058519. The sequence goes on from NZ_JBHXNK010000019.1 coordinate 69,680, forward strand.
ACTTGCGGAATGCTGGGTGAACGCCAGGGGGGCACCGATCGACCCAATGCCGACGGCCCGGCAGAGCGACCGTTCACAGATCGTTCCACCGGGCCGTCGTGCGGGCCGCGCGTATCAGTCGCGCGTCAGCTTGCGGTGTGTAACACGGTGCGGGCGAGCGGCTTCGGCGCCGAGACGCTCGATCTTGTTCGCCTCGTACGCTTCGAAGTTGCCCTCGAACCAGTACCACCTGGCGTCGTTGTCGTTGTCGCCCTCCCACGCCAGGATGTGGGTGCAGGTGCGATCGAGGAACCACCGGTCGTGGGAGATCACGACGGCGCAGCCAGGGAACTGGTCGAGCGCGTTCTCGAGCGAACCGAGGGTTTCGACATCGAGGTCGTTGGTCGGTTCGTCGAGCAGGATCAGGTTGCCGCCCTCCTTGAGGGTCAACGCCAAGTTCAGGCGGTTGCGCTCACCACCGGAGAGCACACCGGCCGGCTTCTGCTGATCCGGTCCCTTGAAGCCGAACGCGCTGACGTAGGCGCGCGAGGGCATCTCCTGGTTGCCGACCTGGATGAAGTCCAGGCCTTCGGAGACGACCTGCCAGACGTTCTTCTTCGGGTCGATGCCTCCGCGGTTCTGGTCGACATAGCTCAGCTTGACCGTCTCGCCGACCTTCACCTCACCGCTGTCGGGCGATTCGAGACCGACGATGGTCTTGAACAGCGTGGTCTTACCGACACCGTTGGGGCCGATGACGCCGACGATGCCGTTGCGCGGCAGCGTGAACGACAGATCCTTGATGAGCTGACGATCGCCGAAGCCCTTGTCCAGGTGCGACACGTTGACCACGATGTCGCCCAGTCGCGGACCCGCGGGGATCTGAATCTCCTCGAAGTCCAACTTACGGTGCTGCTCGGCCTCGGCCGCCATCTCCTCGTAGCGACCCAGTCGAGCCTTGTTCTTGGCCTGGCGGGCCTTGGCGCCGGACCGCACCCAGGCCAGTTCGTCCTTGAGGCGCTTCTGCAGCTTCTGGTCCTTCTTGCCCTGGACCTCGAGTCGCTGCGCCTTCTTCTCCAGGTAGGTGGAGTAGTTGCCCTCGTAACCGATGGCGCGGCCACGGTCGAGCTCGAGGATCCACTCGGCGACATTGTCGAGGAAGTACCGGTCGTGGGTGACGGCCAGCACGGCGCCCGGGTAGTCGGCGAGGTGCTTCTCGAGCCAGAGCACGCTCTCGGCGTCGAGGTGGTTGGTCGGTTCGTCGAGCAGCAGCAGGTCGGGCTTGCTCAGCAGCAGCTTGCACAGCGCGACGCGGCGACGCTCACCACCGGAGAGGTTGGTGACCGGCTCGTCCGGCGGCGGGCAGCGCAGCGCGTCCATGGCCTGCTCGAGCTGGGAGTCGACATCCCAGGCATCGGCGTGGTCGAGGAACTCCTGCAGCTTGCCCATTTCGTCCATGAGCTCATCGGAGTAGTCGGTGGCCATCAGTTCAGCGATCTCGTTGAACCGATCCAGCTTGACCTTGACCTCGCCGAGGCCCTCCTCCACGTTGCCGCGGACGGTCTTTTCCTCGTTCAGGTCCGGTTCCTGCATGAGGATGCCGACCGTGGCGCCCGCGCCGAGGAACGCCTCACCGTTGTTCGGCCGGTCCAGTCCCGCCATGATCTTCAGCACGCTGGATTTACCCGCGCCGTTGGGACCCACCACACCGATCTTGGCGCCGGGAAGGAAGTTCAAGTACACGTCGTCGAGGATGACTTTGTCGCCGTGCGCTTTGCGAACCTTGATCATCTGATAAATGAACTCAGCCATACGCGGAAGCCTATCGGTGGGAGAAACGGGGACGGGATGCGGAAGGGTCGAGTGCCGCGGAAACGACCCTCATGCGTCGACCTGCTCGGCACCGTTGGTGCTCGACACCACGTCCGGCGATCGCGCGGCGAGAGGATCCGCCACGGTCGTACAGGCTACGGCAACAGCTTCGGTCGATGCATACCCGGTGGCAGCGTCGTCGGCCTCCGGTAGCGCAGCGCCGCGGGCGTCGGAAATATTCCGCACCGCCGCATGCGGCAGCGACCGCATGCCCTCGGACCGGCGAACAACGCTCGCGTGGCATCGCGCCAGATCCGGCCCGACCGCGACCGCGCGCATCTCCAGATCCCGCCGCTCGGTGCCGTCCTTGCCGCGGTACTCGTGCGAGCGCAGTTGTCCGTAGGCGATAACCGGATCGCCACGGTGCAACGATCGATCCACGCCCGCGACCAGCCTGCGCCAGCAACTGATCGTGAGATACAACGTGCCGTTGTCGGTCCACTCCCCCGTCTTGGCGTCGAATCGGCGCGAATTACTCGCCATCCGGAACGTCAGCATCTGCTCGCCGTTGCTGAGATCGCGCCGTACCGGATGGGTGATGACGGTCCCGACCACCGCCGCGTGTGCCTCGTACATCGTGCTCGCCCCCCGCTCGAATCCACCGTTGTTGCTCTGACCACCCAAGAATGACGTGGCGAACGGAGGCGTGGGAGGCGCCGGGTGAATCTGTGGATGAATCGGGCGGTTGTGGATATCTGCCGTGTCAGAGCACGGGAAGCTCGGTGTTCGCGCCGCACAGGACCACAATCGGGCGTACGCCGGGCTCGGGCTTGTACACGCCGCTCTGCACGGCGGCCAGCGCGGCGGCACCTTCGAGTTCGACCACCACGCGGAACTCACGCCAGAGGTATTCGCGGGCTGCCGCGACCGCGTCGTCGGCGACCGCCAGCGCGGGCATCTGGTGCCGCTGGGCGATATCGAAGGCGATATCGCCCACCCGGGTCGCACACAGCAGCTCGGTGGCACGCGACGGCGCGTCGATGTCGACCGGCATGCCCGCCGCGAGCGCCGCCGAGAGCACCGGGATGTGCTCGGATTCGATACCGACGATCTCCCTGCGCTTGCCCAGCGCCGCACCGAGGCCCGCGATCAGCCCACCACCACCGACCGCGGCGAGCACGGGTGGCCTGCCACGCACCTGTTCTTCCAGCTCGAGCCCGATGACACCCGCGCCCGCCACCACGGCAGGCATGTCGTAGACGTGCAGATGGTCGGCCCCGCGCTCGGCGGCCAGGGTGGCGGCCCGGCGTTGCGCCTCGGCGTAACTCGTTCCGTGCCACAGCACTTCGGCACCGTGCGCCCACATCGCGGCCACCTTGGTGTGCGGCGCTGATTCCGGCACGACGATCGTGCATTCCTTGCCCAGCTGGGCGGCGGCCAACGCGACCGCGATGCCCGCGTTGCCCGCCGAGGCGACAACCACATGGTCGGCACCGCTGTCGGTGGTCAACAGGGCATTGAGGGCACCACGCACCGTGAACGTGCCGCCGTGCTGCAGGAATTCCATTTTCAGTGATACCGGCACCGGCCCGTCCGGCCCGTCCACACTCGTGTGGAACACCGGTGTCTTGCGCACCCGCCCGGCCAGCCGTCGCCGCGCCGCCCGCACATCGGTGCGCAGCACCCGCTCCGGTCCGGCTCGCTCGGTCGAATCGCTCGACGGCACACCGAATCCGCTCACCGGCGTACCTCGCCGTCACGGCGCGCCAGTTCGGCGTACATCGCGTTGTAGGCGGTCAGGTCGGCATCGTTGTCGCGCTCGGCGGCCCGGTCGGTGCGTTTGGCCAGCTTGGTGTCGCTGCGCGACCACTGGATCAGCAGGGCGAGCATCACCACTACCAGCGGAACCTCACCACTGGCCCACGCGAAACTGCCGCCGTTGCGCTGATCGGCGAGCAGGTCGATGCGCCAGCCGAGGTCGAGGGTGCGATAGAACCAGTCACCGAGCACGGTCGTCATGCTCATCAGCGCGATGCCGAAGAACGCGTGGAACGGCAGCGTGCCGAACACCATCGCGAGCTTGGTCAGCGGCGCCACCTCGCGCGGCTTGGGATCGATACCGATCACCACCCAGTAGAACAGGTAGCCGCTGAGCAGGAAGTGCGTGTTCATCATCAGGTGGGCGGCGTGCGAATCGACATAGGTGTCGAAGATGCCGCCCAGATACAGCGCGTAGAACCCGGCGACGAAGATCAGCGACGCCACCACGGGCTGGGTGAGGAACCGCGAGACCGGGTTGTGCACGGCCGCCAGAATCCACTCGCGCGGGCCCGGCACACCGCCGCGCCCAGCCGGCGGGAGCGCGCGCAATGCCAAGGTCACCGCACCACCGAGGGCGAGCAGGATCGGTCCCAGCATCGACAACGCCATGTGTGCGCCCATGTGCACGCTGAACATCGCCGGTGCGTAGCGCCCGACCCCCGACGACGTGGCAAGCAACAGCACCAGGCAGCCACTGCACCAGGCGATGGTGCGCCCGATCGGCCAGGCATCGCCACGCTTGCGCAGCCGGTGGACACCGAGCAGGTAGAGCGCGGCGAGCACGATCGCCAGAGTTCCGAAGATCAGGTCGAAGCGCCAGTCGAACAGCAGGCGGCTCACCGTGGGCGGCCCGGCAAGGTTGTAGCCCAGTTCCACTTCGACCGGCGTCGGCACCGCGGTCGGCGGCGGTGGCGGCGTGCGGCCGAGGCCGACGGCCAGCCCGATGGTCGCCGCGAAGATCAGCATCTCCACGCCGGCGAAACGGATGAGCGCACCGCGGTCGCGCGGGTCGGCGGCCAGCGCGGGCAGCGAGGCCCGTCGCTGCAGGTAGCCGATGGCGCCGAGCACCAGCAGCGCGGCCGCTTTCGCGAGCACGAGCCTGCCGTAGGTGGTGGTGAAGAGGTCCGACACGGGCACCCGCACCCAGGCGTTGACCACGCCGCTGAGGCCGATCACCACGATCGAGATGGTCGCGGCCACCGAGAACCGCCGGGCGGCGATGTCGGTGTTCGCGCCGCCGCGCATCGCGTGCGCCAGCACCGCGACCAGCCCGCCCACCCAGACCGAGGCCGACACCATGTGCAGGATCAGCGAGTTCGTCGCCACGTCATGGGAGCCGCCGGAGGACGAATGCCCGGTCAGCGCCAGCGGCATCATCGTCACCAACGCGCCGACCAGCAGGACCGGCGTCCAGCCCCAGCGCAGCGCGCACCGGCAGCCGATCGCCACGATCAGCGCGAACAACACCGTTGTCCGCCAGGCGCCCGCCACCTCGACCTGCGTGATCACCGGCCACAACACCTCGGGTCGCCAAATGGCGCTCACAGGCTGACCGGTCGTATCCGACACCGTCAACGGCACCAACAGCGCCGCGCTCGCCGCCCACACCAGCGCGGCGTCCGAGGCACGCCGCACCGCCCGGTACCCACCGACATCGAGCAGACCGCCGTCACGCGGGGGCAGCAGAAACGCCGCGAACAACAGGGACCCGACGGTCACCGCCGCGGCCAGATCGGCCACCGCACGCAGCGCCGGCAATCCATATGTTGTCAACGCCCCCGGATCGGGTATACCGAGCAAACTGAGCGCGTGCGCCGCCGACAACCCGACCACAATGGCCGCGACTACGGCGGCGATACACCCGGCCACGACGCTGAGCACACCGAACGACGCCGCCGGACCCGTTTCCGCCGGTGGTCCGCCGTCGACGGCGGGTCCACCGGAGGGGTCCTGCGATAACGACATGACAACGAGGGTAGTTCGACGTGCCCGGCCGCGACCCGATGGGGCGCCACACCCGAGCCCCCGCTCGACGATCCGGTCGGTCGCTATACTTTTCGAGCTGGACAGCGTGGCCGACTTCGGCCAAGGTGGATGCGACTGCCTCCGTAGCTCAGTTGGATAGAGCAAGGGCCTTCTAATCCCTAGGTCGCAGGTTCGATTCCTGCCGGGGGCGCAAAACGCCTCTGACCTGCAAATATAGTAGGTCAGAGGCGCCCACTCCATCGAGCACAATGCTCCACCAGCTAGGGATTATTGCGCTCAGAATGGGCAGATGACCCAGGATTTCGACGACCTCGAGGAGCTGGTGGAGGACTTCGTCGGCGAGCTCCGACAGACGAACAAGTCCAAGGGCACAATCGACACCTACTGCCGCAACGTCGGGTACTTCCGTGCCTACCTTGCCGCAGAGGGCAGACCCACGAACGTGGACTCGCTGACGAAGGATGCGATCGGCGCGTATATCGGGCACACGCTGGTCCGCCCGAATCAGCGCACCGGCAAGCCCGTGACACCGGAGTACGCGGGCAGGCAGTACCGGAGCTTGCAGCAGTTCTGCAAATACCTGTTCCGCGAGGAACTGATCGAAGTCAATCCGTTCGACCGGATGGATCCACCGACCATCCCAGAGAAGCAAGTTCCGGTGCCACCCATCGACGCCATGCGGCGCCTCCTTGCCGCATGCGACGGGCCGGAGTTCGAGGACCGCCGCGATACCCGCGGCGGCGGGCTTCAACGCACGCGCACGAATGATTGGCGACAAGGGCGCACAGCCTGTGCGGCGCACCCTCAGCGTGCAGGAACTCGGCACCATCGACCGAGTGGAATCCCGTCGTCACCAGCTCAGCGCTGTACCCGATGTCATGCAGCCAGGCCGCGGCGACGAGCAGCTCCGGATCGTCGACCGCGTCGGCGACCGTAGCCGCACGCCGCGCCACGCCCTCTACGTGTTGAAGTCGGCGCGGGAGGTCACGCAAGCACGTCCGGGCGACTTCCTCAGCCCAGACGACGAGGTCGTCCGTCATGCTCTCCACGGTATCGACCGGGCAAGCCCCCAGTGTTTTCGCACTCAGAACCCAGAAAGGCGTGGTCGACGGTTCCTGAATCTCCCGGCTTTCCTGCGGACCGCCTGACCGCCGATACCGCCCGGGATAGGAACGGAACCGGCTGCCAGGCCTACGACTTCCGAGGCTCGAGAGCTGAGCTTACCGAGACTTTCCGGCCACTTGGACCCCGCATACCGGCACTTCGGGCGCATCTCGGCCACAATCGAGCAATGTCTGGAAGGTTGCGCAGGAAGACAACCGCGGCGCAGGCGCGGATCGGAAAGAGCAACAAGGCCATCAGGCGCCGCACGAAGCGGTTCGGGTTGCTACCGGCGGTCGTTTCCGCACTCGGGGCCGGGGTCCTCGTCGCGTTTTTGGCTTACCAGGTCGTACATGGGGTCGCCCAGCCCGACGACCAGGCTAAGGCCGCGCCGATCGATATCGCCAAGGTCGCGCTGGCGATCGTCGCCGGAGTCGGCGGTGTGGTGGCGTTGGTGATCGCCTATCGGCGCCAGCGTGATGCCGAGCAGGGTCGGTTCGTTGAGCGGTTCGGCGCCGCTGCCGCCCAGCTCGGCGCGACCGATGTCGCAGTCCGAATTGCCGGGGTATACGCCATGGCTCGCGCCGCCGACGAAGCCGACGGCCTGCACCGTCAGCAGTGCATCGATGTGCTCTGCGGATATCTGCGCCTGCCCTACGACGCCGTACACGGCACCAGCGGACGAACCAAGTTCGTGGTCAAAGAGCCCCGGATCGAGCATGGGCGGGTTCGCGGAGAGACCGAAGAACACGTCGAGTATCGGCAGAACGACAGCGAGGTCCGCAAGACCATCGTGCGCGTGATTGCCGATCGCCTGCGACCGGAGGCCGAATACAGTTGGTCGGCAAGCGACTTCGACTTCCGCACCGCCCACCTCGAAGACGTCGACCTCAGGCATGCCACATTCGCTGGTGACGCTAGGTTCGACGAGGCGAGGTTCACCGGCGGCGCCTGGTTCGACAAGGCACGGTTCACCGGCGACGCCTGGTTCGACAAGGCGACTTTCACCGGCGACGCCTGGTTCAACGAGGCGACGTTCACCGGCGACGCCTGGTTCAACGAGGCGACGTTCGTCGGCGGCGCCTGGTTCACCGAGGCGACATTCACCGGCGACGCCGGGTTCACCGAGGTGAGGTTCACCGGCGGCGCCTGGTTCAACGAGGCGAGGTTCACCGGCGACGCTTGGTTCAACACGGCGACGTTCACCGGCGGCGCCTGGTTCACCGAGGCGACATTCACCGGCGACGCCGGGTTCAACACGGCGACGTTCACCGGCGACGCCGGGTTCAACGAGGTGATGTTCGCGGGTAAGTCCAGTTTCGTGGCTGCTGACTTCGGCTCGGGGCGCATCGCGTTCATCGAGCCGCGGCAGTGGGGTCCGCCGCCGCCGGAATTCGATTGGGGCGAGGATGGCCGCAGGAAGCCGAGCAATGTCGAACCACAGATCTGGCCGCCCGTCACGGCGGCACCATGACCTCGCCAGGCGGTATGCAACCGCGCCGGTGTCGACCGGGTGTGAGCCGCTCTGGGGCGGTTCGAGTGTGCTTCGCCACTCCGAACTCGCCATTCACCAGCTAGGGATTTTATGATTTCGCTCGCCCGCGACCTGCATAGGGCCAGCTCAGCACAATGTTCGCTGGTCAGGAACTTCTAATCCCTAGGTCGCAGGTTCGATTCCTGCCGGGGCGCACAGCGGCCCTGACCTGTACGAATGTTAGGTCAGGGCCGCCACGGGTTCCGAGCACAAGGCTCGACCAGCCAGGAACTTTCGCATCCGCTCCGACGTCACGGAAGCGTCCAGAACACTCTCGTCACCAGGTAGAAGAACACCGCGGCGACCGTCAGAAAGCCCACCGAGCAGGCGAGTCCGACCATGTCGGTGCGGGGATCGCGGTGTGGGCGCGGTCGCATCCAGAATCCCAGGGCGCGGGTGACGACCGGCATCACCACCCAGGTCAGCAGGCTGACCGACAGGATGTTCCCGACCAGCAAACTGATCCACAGCTGCGCGCCCGGCCAGATCTCGGCGATGGCCACGGTGAGGATCACGACCGTCGGATACAGCCCTACCAGGACCGACAGTGCCGTCTTCCACGACGCGGGACCACCTTCCACGCCGGTTTCGCTCGGCGGAAACCACGACCCGTAGGGGTTGGCGATTCGGTGAACCTCGAAGTCCCTGAAGTCCGGCGCTTCCGCGAGCAGCGCCTTGCGCTGGGGCGATTCGAGCCACCGGTCGAGATGCTCGGCCGAGGCGAAGGAATAGATGATCGTCCAGTCGTTCTGCACACCGGGAATCGGCCGATGCAGCCCGGATCCGCGAAAGCCCCGAAATGTCCGCTCGGCCTCGGTCATGCGGTCCTGCCAGGCGATGAATTCCGTCTCACGTTCGGCCGCGACGGGGTGCGAAACGACGACGGTCACTACCTCGTCGTCCTGCTCGTCGACCAGCACATGCTGCGTCGCCGGCCGCTCGAAGAGCCCGTTTCCTCTCGCGAGGAGTTCGTCTCGGGTATCGCTGGCGAGCCAGCGCTTCAGGTCGACGATGTCATCGAACCGATACACGACCGACCAGTCGGATCGAGCGTCACCCGGTGGTGTCACGTCGGCGCCGAGGAATCCCGGGAATGTCGCCGCGGCGTCGTTCACCTCCGTCTGCCACCGCCGAAACTCGACCTCCCGACCGGCTAGAGGCTGTTGGGTGACGACCACCGTCGCCGGGGCGGGCCTCGGCGGCACAGCTTTCGAGGCCGACATGTCAGTACGGGTGCTTATCGGGTTTTTCGGCCCAGGTCTTGTACGCTTCGGCGCCCAGATCCCTGCGGAACTGTTCGATTTTCACGGACCGCTCGGGCAGCGGCCTCGTGAAGTCCTCGTATTGATACGCGTCGTCGAAGCCGATTTCGCTGGTGTCGGCCAGATCGCTCGCGAAATGCACGGCGTCGAGACGCGCCCAATAGATTGCGCTCATACACATGGGACACGGTGCGCCGCTGATGAATATCTCCATCCCCATCAACATTTTCGCGCGCTCCGGGACCTTGTCGGCGGATCCCGCCGGTCGCGGGACCAATTCGAGCGTCGCCTCGTTCTGGTGCTCTTTGGAAATGCTCGGGGCCTCACCGTTGAGGACCTGGGTCGCCTTGCGGATGGACTCTATCTCGGCGTGCGCGGTAGCGTCACCAGTGAGTAGCACTCGATTCTGCCCTCGTGCGACGATCACTCCGTCCTTCGCGATGACCGCGCCGAACGGTCCACCCCAATCGTTGTCCACAGACTCTTTCGCCAGCCTGCATGCCTCTTCCATGAGTTGATCCGGTGTCATCGGAAATGCACCTCGCAGTGTGGGTCGGATGTATTGAATCTACTCCGGCCCGACCGCTGCGGAATAGCGTCGGAGTGGCCACGACATTCGGATGACTCACCCTTTTCGGGTGAGTCGCGCCCGCTGCCGGTATGTGAATCTGAGCATCATTCACAGACCAGGAGAATCCGATGAAACTCAGAACCAGCATCTGTGGGATCGCATCGATCGCGGTGGTTGTGCTGATGACCGCGGCGTGTGGCTCCGACGATGACGCATCCGCCCCGGCAGTCACTTCGACCACCCAGACCGACGCCGTACGCAGCAGTGTCGCCGCGACGGCCTCCTCGGTGGTGAGCACCATGCGCGACACCGCGCAGCAAGCGGTTCAGGACGCGATCAACACGGTCCTGGCCGCCGCGCCGATCACCTTCGACGCGGGTAGTTCCGACCTCGGCGCGGGCGCCGTCGCGACCCTCAAAGCGGTAGCGGTCCCGTTGCAGGGCAACGACACGAAGATCCAGATCACGACCTACGCCGAGGATTCGAATGTCGTCACGGCCAAATCGCTGGCCGAGGCACGCGGTGACAACATCGTGGCCGCGCTGGAGGGCGACGGCATCGACAAGTCGCGGATCACGGTGAAGTCCGACGCGAATCCCTCCGACCAGGCGGTCGATGCCGACGAGGCCACGATCACGGTGGTCGACGAATAGCGGGTTGCCCGCACCGTCGCACATATCGCTGTGACCTGCGCCGATGCAGGTCACAGCGGTGCGATGCCGGGATGGGGGACGGAGCCGGGTAATCTTTCGCCCCATGTGGATCATCCTTGCCATCTCCGTGGTCAGCTCGGTCGCCATCGCGATCTTGTTCGCGACGGGCTTCCCCAAGGACTGAGCATGTCCCGATAGCCCTGCGCGTGGCGAGCACCAGCGATCCGACCCGTTCTCGTCCTGATTCGTGGCGATCGGCCTAGAGTTGACTGATTGTGCGGGGCAATGTGGCGGGGGATGGAGGGCTTGCTTTCGCGGTGCGGCGTCGTCGCAAGCCTGGGGCTGTCCGGGTGTATTGGACGCTGGCGCGGGCGGGATTCAAGCGGCAGGCGCAATACAAGCTGGCGATGTTCGCCGGGCTGTTCACCAACTGTGTGTTCGGGTTCGTTCGTGCGGCCGTGATGGTCGCGGCGGTGCGTTCCGCCGGTGATTTCGGCGGGTACGACGAGGGAACCATCGGCGCCTATGTGTGGTTGTCGCAGGCCCTGCTGGGCGCCACCCAGTTCATGGGACCGCAGATCGACCTCGTCGACCGGATCAAATCCGGTGATGTGGCGATCGATTTCCTGCGCCCGATCGACGTGCAACTCGGCTACCTGGCCACCGATATGGGTCGCGCCGCCTGCACGATCCTGCCGCGCGGAGTACCGAGCATAGCCATCGGCGCCGCCACGTTCGGCTTGTCGATGCCGAGCTCACCGGTGTCCTATCTACTCGGTCTGATCAGTGTGCTGCTCGCGGTGGCGTTGTCGTTTCTGTGCCTGTTCGCGGTGGCGCTGATCGGGTTCTGGGTGGTCGAGATCCGTGGTATCCGGGTGCTGTACCAGATCGTCGGAACGTTTCTCGCAGGCCTTTTCGTCCCGGTACACATGTTCCCCGACTGGCTGCGTGTCGTCGCCATGTCTACGCCGTTTCCCTCCATCCTGCAGGCCCCGATCGATACGCTGTCAGGGCGGGCCGCTGGGTCGGACGCCCTGATCATCGTTGCGGTACAAGGCTTCTGGGTGCTGGTGATCGGACTGCTCGGCAGGGTGTTGCTGCGAGCGGGACAACGCAGGCTGGAGGTACAGGGTGGCTGAACCGGATTCCGCGCGCATCCTGGCCGGGACCTGGTTCACTCCCTATCTCGCAGTATTGCGTTCGCGTGTGAAAGCCCAGCAGGTGTACCGCCTTTCGTTCGCCACCGAGGTGTTCAGCGCCTTCCTGATCGGCCTGGTCGAGTTCGGCGAGGTGTGGGTGATCTTCCACAATGTCGGCACACTCGGCGGTCTCGATGTCGACGCGGCACTGCTGCTGTTCGGGTTGTCCAACACCTCGTTCGCGCTGTCCCAGGTCGCGGTCGGACATCTGGATTCGCTGCCGTCGATGATCCGCATGGGCACCCTCGACGCCTATCACCTTCGCCCACAGCCGTTGCTGTTGCAGCTGGTGACCAGTGACATCTCGTTACGAAGACTCGCGCGGGCCGCGGTCGCGGTGATCGTGCTCGGGATCGGGCTGTGGCGCAACGATATCGACTGGGGCATCGCCCCGGTTACCTTGATCGTGATCACCCTGATCAGTGGAATCGCGCTGTTCTGTGGCCTTTTCGTATGCGCGGCCGGACTACAGTTCTTCCTGATCGACGGTGCCGAGCTCACCAACAGCTTCACCTACGGCGGTTCGTTCGCCGCGATGCAGCCGGCCTCGGTGTTCCCGACACCGCTGAAACTGTTGTTCGGGTTCGCGATTCCCGTCGCGTTCACGGCGTACGTGCCGACCATCGCGCTACTCGGACTGCCGGGACCGGCGCTGCTGCCGGCGTGGTCGGCGTGGCTCACGCCACTCGCCGCGGCGTGGGTGTGGCTGCTCGCTTCGGCGGCATGGCGGATCGGTACGAGGCACTATCAGGGAGGAGGGGGATAGATGTTGGACGAGCACGAGAACCAGGAACCGATCATCGACATCGATGACCTCACCCGGCAATTCACCGTCTACCGCAAGAACGGCAGCCGCTGGCGCCGACATCGCGACACCATCACCGCAGTCGACCGGATGAGCTTCCGGATCGAACGCGGCTCCGCGGTCGGCTATATCGGTGCCAACGGCGCGGGCAAGTCGACGACCATCAAGATGCTCACCGGCATCCTCGTGCCGACCACCGGCACCGTGCGCACCTGCGGCCTGGAGCCGGTGCGCCAGCGAAAGGAACTCGCCTCGCGGATCGGCGTCGTGTTCGGGCAGCGTTCGCAACTGTGGTGGGATCTGCCGCTGCACGAATCGTTTTCGATCCTGGCGGCGATCCATCGCCTCGACCCCGACATCGCCGACAAGCGGACACACGAACTGGTGGAGCAGCTGGAAATGGCCGATACCCTCGACACCCCGGTACGCCAGCTCTCGCTCGGTCAGCGCATGCGCGCGGAAGTTGCGGCCGCACTGTTGCATTCGCCCGAGCTGGTGATCCTGGACGAGCCGACGATCGGCCTCGACGTGCTGTCGAAACAGCGATTACGTGAGTTCCTGCGCGCCGAACGCATCGAGCGCGGCACCACACTGCTGCTCACCACCCACGATATGGGCGATATCGAACGGCTCTGCGATCGGGTGCTCGTCGTCGATTACGGCAGGCTGGTGTACGACGGTTCACTGACCGGGCTCGGGGCAACCGTCGGCGCGCGCCGGGTACTCGTGGTCGACCTGGCCGCTCCCACACCGGATCTCGACGATCTGCCGTGCGGGGCGCAATTGCTGTCCAGCGAGGCGGGCGGCATGCGCCAGCGCCTGGCGTTCGACGCCGAGAAGACCACCGCGGCGGCTTTACTGGCGGCGGTGTCGGACCGGGCGCAGGTGCGCGATCTGTCCATCGAGGAACCCGATATCGAGGACGTGGTCCGCCGGATCTACGAGTCGACCCGCTGAACTCAGCTCGACCCGTCCGGAGCCCCCGCGTACATGCTCACCTCTCCGCCCTCCCCGAGGAAGGCGTTGACCAGCATGATCCGCTGCCCGCGCAGGTCCTCGTCGTCGGGAGCTCCGGTGGTGATCGATATCTGCGGGATGGATGCCCAGTTCACGACGTAGCGCTCGGGTGGGCCGTCGTCGTCGGACAGGCGCGCGAGCCGGAATACCGACACCGCTCGACGTTCCATGAGGCCGCGCACGACATCGGCGATGCGCTCTGGGGATTCCAGTGCGAACAGGAACCCGAAGGTCAGCTCTGGGGAGGACACGTAGGCGGGCACATATCGAGGTTAGTGCATTCGGCGCCGAAATGATTGCCAGAAATGTGCCACCGCGGTTACCGGGGAGTGCTCATGGGGAGACCCATCCGTAATGGTGGATAACAATTTCCGCCGACCGCCGGGTTTGTACACCATACTATTGCGCGCCACGGCCGGATCGCGCTTTCCTGAAAGGGTCCCGATTTTCCCCGGGCCGTCTTCTCCACCCGCAGCGTCGCGGACATTTGTCGACGTCCGGGCGGGGCTACGCCGGTGCCGGGGAGTGCACCCCCATACATCCTCCTCGGCTCTGGCGTATCCATGCACAAATGCGTTATCAGGGGGGCAACCACCATGCCGATCGATCACGGCCATCGCCTGGATGCCGCGCAACTGCCGACTCCCTCGGCACTGTTGCGGGCTTTTCTGGAAACCGACCACCCCGACCCGACGCGACACCGGGTTCTCGACGCCGCCAGCGGGCTCGCGAGCTGCCACGATCGCCGGCGCAGAGTCCTGGAGCAGGCACGCGACCCCGCCGCGTCGAGTAGCACGGGCGCGGCATGCGGGCGCCTGGTCGACGACATCGACAACGACCGCAACGCGCTGATCGCCCGCATCGACGACTGGGTCGCCGCCCATGTCGAACACCGCGACGGCGCCTCGCTGCACACCGAGACCCTCGGCGCGGTGATCGACCGGATGGCCGCGAAATGGATTGCCGCCCAGCAGGCCATGGCCGGACCGGCGCAAACGACGACGACACCACGGCAGCGGGAGGCTCGCACCCATCTGCAGTGGTGTCGTCTTGCCGAATTGACCGACGGCTACCGGGATCTGATCACCGATGTCACCGAACACCGCAGGCGGTTGCCGGTGTGGTGAACCCTCAGGCCTTGTCGCCCGGCTCGGCGAACAGGGGCGCCGCACCGAGATCGCCGTCGGCCGGAGCGTCGAGGTCGACCGTGTCGGTCTCGACGACCCGCTCCTTCGCGAACTCGGCCTCGGCCCGGTCCTGTGCCGCATCGCGACGAGCAGCAGCCGCGGCTTCTCTCATCTCGATCGCGTCGGTGACGAACTCACCGATCTCCCGGGCAACCTCGGCGACGGTTCCCGTGATCAGGGTGGCGATCTTGCCGACCCGCTGGGCACCGGATGACGTCAGTTCCTGGACCAGATCCTTATTGCTTTCGAATTTGCCGACCATTACACGCCCACTTCGGTTGCCTTCCGATTACGCATAACGATAACACCGGGCTGGGTCGCCCTCTTCACGAAACGATCGGGCACCGAGAGCAGGAAGATCTTGGCCCAGACCGACCCGATCTGCTTGGAGAAACGACCGGTGTTATAGGGCAGGCCGTACTTCTCGGCCAGCGCCTTCACCTCGGGTGCGATCTCCGGGTACCGATTTGCCGGGATATCGGGGAACAGGTGGTGTTCGATCTGGTGCGACAGGTTGCCCGACATGATGTGGAACAGCCGCGAGCCCTTGATGTTGGCCGAGCCGAGCATCTGACGCACGTACCACTCACCGCGGGTCTCGATCTCGGTCTCGTCCTTGGAGAACGTCTGTACACCCGACGGGAAGTGACCGCAGAAGATGATCGAGTAGGTCCACACATTGCGCACCAAGTTGGCCGCCGCATTGCCGGCCAGTGTGTGCAGGAACAGCGGACCGGTCAGCGCCGGGAACATCACGTAGTCCTTGAGGACCTGCTTGCCCGCCTTCTTACCCTGCCCCTTGAGCAGCGGCTTGATGTCGGACCACTTGCGCTTGCCCTTGACGATGTTGTCGAACTCGAGATCGTGGGCCATCACACCCCACTCGAACAGCATCATCAGCAGGAACGCGTACACCGGGTTGCCCAGGTAATACGGGTTCCACTTCTGCGCGGGGTCGATCCGCAGGATGCCGTAACCGATGTCGCGGTCCATGTCGACGATGTTGGTGTAGGTGTGGTGCATGTAGTTGTGCGAGTGCTTCCACTGGTCGGCCGGGCAGACCGTGTCCCAGTCGAATTCGCGGGAGTTGATGCCGCGCTCACGCATCCAGTCGTACTGGCCGTGCATGACGTTGTGGCCGATCTCCATGTTGTCGAGGATCTTCGACACACCGAGCGCGGCGACACCGGCCAGCCAGAACGGCGGCAGGAAGCCCAGGTACATCAGACCGCGGCCGGCGATCTCGAAGCCACGCTGGGTCTTGATGATGTTGTAGATGTAGTCGCGGTCGCGTTCGCCGAGGTCGTCGACGACGCGGGCACGGATCGCGTCGAGCGCGGCGCCGAGTTCTTCGACCTGCTCCGGGCTCAGGATGACCGGGCCGTCTTTGCCTTCGGTGAGGATCGTCATGGCTGTATCTCCCCTTGTGGTTGGTCGGTGTGATCTAGAGGGCGATGTCGACGTCGCCGACAGGAGCGTTGATGCAGATCTGGATCTGCTTGTCGGGATCGGCGTTGAGCTCACCGGTGCGGAGGTCGCGAGTGCAGCCGGAGAGCTTGGTCGCGGTGCAGGTGAAGCAGATCCCCATCCGGCAGCCGTGCAGCGGCGTGAGGCCCGCGGCTTCGGCTTGCTCGAGCAACGATGCTCCGGTGTTGTCGGCGGCGACGTCGCTGTCGGAGAAGGTGATGGTGCCGGTGGCCTCGGACGGATCGGTCGGGATCGTGGTGAGCGTGAATTCCTCACTGAGCACCCGATCTTCGAGGCCCTCGGCGGCGAAGATCGTCTGCACGGCCCGCATCAGCGGCGGCGGCCCGCAGACGAAGGTCTGCGCGTCGGCGAACCAGGGTGCGACCCGCTCGAGCTCGTCGTAGTCGAAGAATCCACTGCCGGTGGAGGTTTCACCGTCGATCACGGTGCCCGGCTCGACCGGGTACCGGTATTCGATGCGGAAGTTGGCGCGGCGCTGCGCGATCGAGGACAGTTCGGCCCGGTGCGGCACCATCTCGGGCTGACGGGCGTAGTGCAGGAAAGTGACCTGCCCGGTGTAACCCTCGGCGTCGAGGGTCCGCAGCATCGACAGTACCGGCGTGATGCCGCTGCCGCCGCTGACCAGCAGCACCTTGTCGGGCCGCTGCTCGGGTAGGTGGAACACACCGGAGGCGGGTGCCAGGTCGACGACCATGCCAGGCTTGGCATTGGCGTGCAGGTAGTTCGACACCAGCCCGCCCGGGTGGGCCTTGACGGTGAGCTGCAGGTAGCGCTCGCCTCGGCTCTCCGGGTCGATCGGCGAGTAGCAGCGGGTGTGGCGCACACCGTCGATCGAGACACCGATCTGCACGTACTGACCGGCGGCGTGGCCGCGCCACTGCCGCGAGGCGCGCAGGGTGAGCGTCACCGAGCCGGGCACCGCGTGCGAGACATGGGTGACCTCGGCGCGCAGCTCCCGAGCGGTGAGCCCGGGGCGGACGAGCTCCAGGTACCGGTCCAGCGGGTGCGGCGTTGTCAACGTCTGCACCAGATCGATCAGTCCCACCATGTCGTGTTGCCCCTTTTTGCGCGGTACGGAGAAGTCCTTCGACGTTCGCTCCGAATTTCAGTGCACGTCTGTACACTCACCAGTGTGCCTGACGACCCCGGGCCACTGTCAACCGGCAACAATGTGAGGCGGACAACATAATGACGAAGGCCGCTATGGTGAACGGATGTATGCTCACCGATGTGACTGAGCAGGCAGGAACCCGCAACGAGCGCAAAGCGCATACCCGCGCAGCTCTCCTCGACGGCACCCTGACCTTGGCCTCGGAGCGCGGATTCGCGGCATTGAGCCTGCGTGAGATCGCCCGTTCGGCCGGCATCGTGCCCACCGCCTTCTACCGCCACTTCGCCTCGCTCGACGACCTCGGCGCGACGATCGTCGACGAGGGCGTCACCGCACTGCGCTTGGCGTTGCGCGAGGTCAGGCGCAAGCCGGACGCCCATCTGGCGGATACGGTCCGCTTCGTGTTCGAGCAGGTACGCGTCAAACGCGCACTGTTCGGTTTCCTCATTCGCGAGCGTCACGGTGGGCCTGCCCCGCTGCGTCAGGCGATCGCGATGGAGATGCAGCTGATCGTGCGCGAGATCGTCGCCGATCTGTCCCGCCTGCGTGCACTGGATTCATGGAGCACCACCGAGCTGGAGATCGCCGCGGATCTGCTCGTCACCACCGTTACCGACGGTATTGCCGCGTTCGTCGCGTCCACCCCCCGTGAGGAATCGGCGATCGTGGAACGCACCGTCATGCAGATGCGGCTGATCGCTTTGGGTATCGCGGGCTGGGTACCCAAAAACGCTGACTGAACTCAGAGTACGGGCGTTCACACAACTCGGCCGCGCCCCAGCGGTGAGGCGTCACATATCGGCAGACACCGTGCGCGACGGCGCGCGCACCGGGAGCAGTACCAAAAGGCCTGCCGCCAGCACGACGAGAAGTCCGGCGATTCCGGCACGGTCGCTGTGGAAAACAGAGACGAACACACCGAACAGGGCGGGTGCCAGGAACGAGACCGCTCGGCCGGTCGTGGTGTACAGGCCGAACAACTGACCTTCCCGTCCCGGCGGTGCGAGCCGCGCCAGGAACGAACGCGCCGACGCCTGCGCGGGACCGACGAACACGGTGAGCGCGAGCCCGAAGATCCAGAACATCGCCGAGCCCGACACCAACAGCAGCGCGACACCACAGGCGAGCATCCCGGCCAGCGACGCCACGATCACCCGCTTGGGCCCGATCCGGTCGTCGAACCGTCCGGCCACCACCGCGGCCGCCCCCGCGACGACATTCGCGGCGATCCCGAACAGCAGCACATCGGCGTCGGCGAACCCGTACACCGTCACCGCGAGCACGCCGCCGAAGGTGAACACCCCCGCCAGACCGTCCCGGAACACCGCGCTGGCCAGCAGGAAATAGACCGTGTGCCGATCCTGACCCCACAGCACCCGCACGTCGCGCCACAACACCCGGTAGGAACCGAGGAAGCCGACCTTCGCCGCGCCGGGGTCGGCACCGGTGCGTGGCATCTCCGGCACCGCGAACAGCACCGGCAGCGCGAACACGGTGAACCACACCGCCGCGAGCACGATGACGAGCCGGACATTGAGGCCCTGATCGGTGGACATCCCGAGCAAACCGCGGGTGTCGCCGTCACCGGCGAGGAATCCCGCGTAGCAGATCAGCAGCAGCACGATGCCACCGAAATAGCCCATCGCCCACCCGAATCCGGAGACCCGGCCGACCGTGGCCGGGGTCGACACCTGCCGCATCATCGCGTTGTAGGGCACACCGGCGAGCTCGAAGGTGGCCGAGGCGAACGCGAGCAGCGCCAGGCCGAGCCAGAGATCGTGGTAGTCGTCGCGGACGAAGAACATCAGCGACATCGCGCCGACCGTCAGCGCCGTCAAGGTCGCCAATGCCCGTTTACGTGAGCCGACCGCGTCGAAGTACTGCCCACAGACCGGCGCCGTGAGCGCGACGACCAGCCCCGCCCCCGCCAGCGCCCAACCAAGCCACGCACTCGCCGGTGTCGAACCCGGCAGATCGTCTCCCACCTTGTCGGTGAGATACACCGAGAACACGAAGGTCAGTGTCACGGCCTGGAACGCCGAGGACCCCCAGTCCCACAGCCCCCACGCCAGCACCTGCCCGCGCCCAGCCGCCTCGCCAACGGTTTCGGCCGCGTTCACCTCGGTCATAGGCCGAAGAGTAACGGCGATCAAACCCGTCCGCCGCCCATAACGCGCGCACCGTGTTCCGCCGAAGAGTCACGGCGATCAACCACCCACGCCGTCTATGTACATCCACGCCATAAATTCATATGAACCTGGTTGCATAGTACCCGGCGTTCCAGATATCCTCGTGCCATGGCACTGGAGCACGCGCTGCTGGTCTCGCTCACCGAGCGGGCCGGGTCGGGTTACGAGCTCGCACGCCGATTCGACAAGTCGATCGGCTACTTCTGGAGTGCTACCCACCAGCAGATATACCGGGTGCTCAAGCGGATGGAGTCCTCCGGCTGGGTCACCGTGGAATCGGTGACCCAGCAGGGCAAGCCCGACAAGAAGGTGTACTCGGTAGCTCCGGCCGGTCGGACCGAGATCGCCCGCTGGCTCGCCGAGCCCACCGACGCCATCCCCGCCCGCGACGAACTGGGCGTGAAGATCCGCGCCGCCGCGTACGGCGACATCGATGCCGTCTGCGACGAGGTGGCGCGCCATCGCGCGCAGCACGCCCAGCGCCTCGACGAGTACCGCCTCAGCGAAAAGAAATTCTTCCCGGCGCCGGACCAGCTCTCCGGCACCGCTCTGCACCAGTATCTGGTGCTTCGCGCGGGCATCCGCGCGGAGTCCGGCTACCTCGAATGGTGCGACGAAGTACTGCAGGCCCTGCGACCGCGAAAAGGTGAAGACCGCCCATGACCGCTTATCCCCATCTGTTCGAGCCACTCGACCTCGGCCACACCACTCTGCGCAACCGCGTGGTCATGGGCTCCATGCACACCGGTCTGGAAGACCGCGCCTGGGACACCAACAAGCTGGCCACCTACTTCGCCGAACGTGCCCGCGGCGGCGTCGGCCTGATCATCACCGGCGGCTACGCACCGAACCGAACCGGCTGGTTGTTGCCGCTCGGCGGCAAGCTCACCAACAAGACCGAGGCGTACCGGCATCGCACGATCACCAAGGCGGTGCACGCCGAGGGCGGCAAGATCGCCATCCAGATCCTGCACGCGGGACGTTATTCGTATATGCCGACCAGTGTTTCGGCTTCGGCGATCAAGTCGGCGATCAATCCGTTCAAGCCGCGGGCGCTGTCGTCGAAGGGTGTCGAGAGCACCATCGACGATTACGCGCGCTGCGCGGGCTTGGCCAAGTTCGCCGGGTACGACGGCTGCGAGATCATGGGCGGTGAGGGCTATTTCCTCAACCAGTTCCTCGCCCCGCGGGTGAACAAGCGCACCGACAAGTGGGGTGGCACACCGGAGAACCGGCGTCGGCTCCCCGTCGAGATCGCCCGGCGCATCCGTGCCGAGGTGGGCCCCGATTTCATCATCGTGTTCCGGTTGTCGATGGCCGAACTGGTCGAGAAGGGGCAGACCTTCGACGAAATCGTCGCCCTGGCACAGGAATTGGAGGCCGTCGGCGTCGATATCCTCAATACCGATATCGGCTGGCACGAGGCACGGGTGCCCACCATCGTCACCTCGGTGCCGCGGGCGGCGTTCGTGGAGTTCACCGCGAAGATCGCGCGCAAGGTGAACATCCCGGTCTGTGCGTCGAACCGCATCAATATGCCCGAGATCGCCGAGGAGATTCTGACTCGCGGCGACGCGGCGCTGATCTCGATGGCCCGCCCGCTGCTCGCCGACCCCGAATGGGCCAACAAGGCCATGGGCGACCGCGCCGACGAGATCAATACCTGCATCGCCTGCAATCAGGCCTGCCTCGACCACGCCTTCGGCAACAAGAAGGTGTCGTGCCTGGTCAACCCGAGGGCGGGCAGCGAGACCACCCTCAATCTGCTGCCGACTCGCCGTGCCAAGCGGGTTGCCGTCGTCGGTGCGGGGCCGGCCGGTCTGTCGGCCGCGGTGAGCCTGGCCGAGCGCGGCCATCACGTAGACCTGTTCGAGTCCGACGACAAGATCGGCGGCCAGTTCGACATCGCCCGCCGGATTCCCGGCAAGGAGGAGTTCGACGAGTCGATCCGCTACTTCCGCCGCAAGATCGACCTCACCGGCGTCACCCTGCATCTCGAAAAGCGGGTCAGCGCCGAGGAATTGATCGCGGGCGAGTACGACTCGGTGATCCTGGCGACCGGTGTGCGCCCGCGCATCCCCAACATCCCCGGTATCGA
Source organism: Nocardia sp. NPDC058519 (assembly GCF_042719755.1). NCBI lineage: Bacteria > Bacillati > Actinomycetota > Actinomycetes > Mycobacteriales > Nocardiaceae > Nocardia > Nocardia sp. NPDC058519. Next base: position 91,493 of record NZ_JBHXNK010000019.1, read on the forward strand.
CCACCCGATGGTGCTGTCCTACGCCGAACTGGTGAAGGAGGAGAAGCCGGTCGGCAAGAAGGTCGCGGTGATCGGCGCGGGCGGTATCGGTTACGACGTGAGCGAATACCTCACTGTCGAAGGACATCCCACGCTCAAGCTCGACGAGTGGAAAGAGGAATGGGGCGTCGATTCCGAGAACGAGCAGGTGCCCGGCCAGCTCCGCAAGCCCAAGCCCTCCCCCGCGGCCCGCGATGTCGTCCTGCTGCAACGCAAGTCGACCCCGTTCGGCAAGGATCTCGGCAAGACCTCGGGCTGGGTGCACCGCGCGGCCCTCAAGGCCAAGGGTGTCGAGCAGGTCGGCGGCGTGAACTACGACCGCATCGACGACGCGGGCCTGCATATCAGCTTCGGTGAGAAGCACGAGAACCCGCGGGTGATCGAGGTCGACAATGTGATCGTCTGTGCCGGACAGGAATCCGTGCGCGAACTCGAAGAACCCCTGCGCGCCGCGGGCGTCGACCTGCACCTCATCGGCGGCGCCGACCTGGCCGCCGAGCTCGACGCCAAGCGCGCGATCGACCAGGGCACCCGCCTGGCCGCGCGCTTGTAGCCCCACCCGAGACCCGGTCGTCCGACGCGACGGACGACCGCCGCACCGCCCCGCGCGCCGAACTCGCATCCGGCACGCGGGGCGGTGTTTCGTTGCGGGTCGAGCAGCCGACCCGGGGGCAGCTCAGCTGGTGAATACGTCGCGAACCAGGGCGCGCAGGTCGCGGCCCTCGGCGATTTCGTACCAGTGCAGGTGGCCGAGAAGCCAGTCCTGATAGGCGATTTCGGCGTTGCGAATGTCATTGGCGATGGTGAGGAAATAGTCGATCTCGGAGAGTTCGTAGCCGATGTGGACCAGTGGGAGCAGGTCGGGGAGCAGGTTCTGCTCGGCGGTCGAGGGTCCTCGCACGGATCGATACCCCTGGATCAGCGCGATGATCTGGTCCTCCCGAACATTCGCGGGACCGCCGTCACGCAGCGAAACCCAGTCGATCGCAGTGCGTTCGACAGCAGTAGCGAGGTCGAAGACGGCGGTCGTGCGGTCGGCCAGCCCGAAGTCGATCACCGAGGTCACCTCGTGGTCTTTCCACAGCAGGTTGGTTCCGTGCCAGTCCCCATGCGTCCACAGCGGTGCGACGCCGGTGAGGTCGGCCGACAACTCGGGAACCTCAGCGCGCCAGTCCCTTTCACCGAGGAACCGGGCGACAGCGGGTCGGCGTGCGATATGCCATTCGAAGGCGGTGACCACGTCGCTGTGCACGGTCGCGAGCAGCGGACGGGCCGGACGGGCCGGCGCATCGAAACCTGCTGCGGCGCGGTGCAATCGGGCCAGCATCGCGCCCGCTGCTCGCGCGTCATCGGTGTCGCGATAGGGCGACCAGGAGAAGTCGGCGCGGTAGCGGTCGTGTCCGGAGCCGACACGATGGACCTCGTAGACGAACCCGTCCGGTGCACCGTCGCCCACGGTGGCTCGCACTTCTGGCACCGGAATCCCGCGCTCGCGCAGATGCGCCATGAACCGATGTTCCTCGGCCAGCGCCACCCCATCCCGCAATCGCAGCGGCATCCGCTTCACGACGAGCCGCTCGCCATCGTCCAACCGCACACCCACCGTCGACGACAGCGGCCTCGCACCACGCCATTCGATCGCGCAGGGCGCCGACCCACTCCACGTCGCGACAACAGCGCGAGCGATCTCGTCCTCGGTCAGCGCGGGCCATGTCGGTTCGGCCAACGGGTCATCGCCCATCCCGAACACCTGCTCGTCAGCCACCGCAACGCCCGCCCACACCGCACGGCGCACACCCCTGCCCGGTGCGAGGCTGCGTCGAGTCGGTTGTCATGGCGTCACTCATGCTATTGCCGGGCTCCCGGTTCCGGCGATCCACCGTCGGAGCGCCCTGCCACCCTGTCGACGCGGGCACGGCCTGAGCCGATCCCCTAAGCTCCCCTCGTGAGCTTGCCCTCCCCCACTGCAGACAATCGTGCCGTCGTCACCGGCGCGTCCTCCGGCATCGGCACCGCGCTGGCCGCCGAACTGGCCGGGCGCGGCTATTCGCTGATCCTGGTCGCGCGCCGCGGTGAGATCCTCACCGAGCTGGCCCAGCGGCTGACCCTGGCCCATGGCATCACCGCGGAGGTCCGCGCGGTCGACCTGGCCGATCGCACCCAGCGGGCCGGCCTCGTCGACGAGCTCGCGGTCCGCGATATCGCCGTTCTCTGCAACAACGCGGGTATCGCGACCTTCGGCCCGGTCGCCGAGCTCGACTTCGCCTACGAGCGCATGCAGATGGAGCTCAACGCCACCGCCGTGCACGACCTGAGCCTGGCCGTGCTGCCCGGCATGATCGAGCGCAAAGCGGGCGGAATCCTGATCAGCGGTTCGGCCGCGGGCAATATGCCGATCCCGAACAACGCGACCTACGCGGCGTCGAAGGCGTTCGCGAACACCTTCTCGGAGTCGCTGCGCGGCGAGCTCAAGGGCAGCGGCGTGAATGTCACCCTGCTGGCCCCCGGCCCGGTCCGCACCGAGACTCCCGCCCCCGAGGACCAGTCGATCGTCGACAAGATGGTCCCCGACTTCCTCTGGGTGTCCTCCGAATACACCGCCAAGGTCTCCATCGACGCGCTGGCCCGCAACAAGATGCGCATCGTCCCCGGCCTCATCAGCAAGGGCATGAGCGTGGCGGGCAACTACGGCCCCCGCGCGTTGACCGCCCCGGTCGCCGGCGCGTTCTACAAGAAGCTCGGCAGCTGAGCGCCGCCTGACGGGTTGGCGTGTCAGCAACCCGTCAGGAAGGACTCGCAGGTGGTCAAGGACCCGTAAACACCGAGTTCAGCGGTCCGGAAACGGCGTATTTCTTGAGTCGGCCCCGCCATTCCGAACGCGGGGGCGTCCCCAGGAGACCACCGTGACGTTGCTCGACATCTTCCCGTCGTTGCGCGCGACCACCGTGCCGCGGCTCGATCCCGCGGTCTGGCCGGCCGATACCCACTACGACCCCGACGGCCGGATCACCCTCGGCGCGGTGGCGCTCGCCGATATCGCCGATCAGTTCGGCACCCCCGTCCAGGTGGTCGACGAAGCCGAGGTGCGCGAGCGCTGCCGCGCCTACCGCAAGCACTTCCCCGACGCCGAGATCGTCTACGCGGGTACCGCGTTGATGGTCAGCGCGGTGGCGCGCTGGGTCGCCGACGAGGGTCTGTCGGTGCAGGTGGGCTCGAGCGGTGAGTTATCGGTCGCGCTCGCCGCGGGCATCGATCCGCGCCGGATCGTGTTGCACGGCAACGGCAAGACTCTCGACGAACTGAAGTCCGCCGTGCGCGCCGGTGTCGGCCGCATCGTGGTCGGCTCGCTCACCGAGATCACGCTGCTCACTGCCTTGGCGACCCAACCGCAGCAGGTGCTGCTCCGGGTCGCGACCGGGATCGACGTTCCCGGTGGTGACCAGTTCGGCTTCCCGCTCGGCAGTCGTTCGTTCGAGACCGCCGTAGCCCGGATCGCGGGCAGGTGCAATCTGCAGCTCGTGGGCTTGCACTGCCACCTCGGCCCGCAGATCCACAACCCCGACCACTACGGCGAGGCGATCCGCCGGATGATCGGCGAGATGTCCTGGATCGACCACGAATACGGCCTGCTGCTGTCCCACCTCGACATCGGCGGCGGGCACGCGGTGGCCTACCGCAGCGGCGACGCGGAACTGAACCTGCACGACCTCGCCGACATCCTCGACGACGCGCTGGACGCCGGCTGCGCGCGGCACCGTTTCCCCCGCCCCGTGCTCGCCATGGAACCCGGACGGGCGATCGTCGCCAGGGCGGGTGTCACCCTGTATCGGGTGCTGGCCGTCACCGAGACCACCGACGGTGGCACCCGGGTGATCGTCGACGGCGGCGGCTGCGGCCGAAGTGGCGGACACAGCGGCGCGGTCGTCGTCAACCGGCATCCGACCGGCGCGCAGCTCACCGCGTCCATCGCGGGCAAGCACAGCGAATCCGGGCAGCTCATCGCCACCGACGTGCGCCTGCCCGCCGATCTGCGGCCGGGCGAGATACTCGCCGTGCCGTGCACCGGCGCCTACCACCACGGGCTGGCCTCGACCTACAGCACCGTCGGCAGGCCGCCGATCGTCGCCGTCGCCGACGGCCGCGCCACCCAGTTGCTGCGCCGCGAGACAACCGCCGATCTGCTGATGCGCGAAATTCTGGAATAAGCCGGGTTACCGCCGCCACCGGTCTGGTGGCGGCACCCGTCGCGCGCCTACTATCAGATGAGTCGGGGAAAATCAACCAACTCGACCGACGGTGCGTTGAGTCCGGTGACGAGCGCACCGGAAGAGGTAGCCATGAAGACCAACAGAACACGCGAGGTCGGCCTGCGCCGACTGCTCATGAGCTTGGCGGTGGCCGGTATGGCGGCCACTTTTCCGATGACGGTGGCGGCGCCCGCGACCGCACTGCCCGCAGCAGCCCCAGACCAGGTACAGACCAACCGCCCACGGTGCGACGACTGGAACTACCGGAACTACGACTACTGCGACCGCGACCGCGGGCACCGATGTGACAACGACTGGTACGGCCGCAACCAATGGAACGACCGTGACTGGAACCGCTGCGACCGCGGCCGCGGCGGATACAACAACTGGTTCCCCTGGGGCTGGTTCGGCAGCAGCTGACCCGAACCGACCTCCCGCTAGCGCCGCCGGGTGCCGAAGATGCTGCGACTGATCTCGCGGCCGGCGGCACTCGCCGCTGATCGCAGGAAGCTCTTCACCGCCGGATTCCTCATCATCCGCTCGGCCGCCGAGTCCTCTTCCTGCTGCGCCTGCGATCGGCCGGGTGCCTGCGGGGCATCGGGCGCTGGATCGGCGGCGGCCACGCTGGCCAGCAGCATCTCGTAGGCCGATTCCCGGTCGATGCTCTGCCCGTATCTGCCCTGCAGCGCGCTCGACAGTGCCTTGGACTTGATCGCCTCGTCGCCGATGGTGTCCATCAGCGAGCGCGGTGGCGCGATCTTGGTCCAGGCGACCGGTGTCGGTGCGCCGGTTTCGGAGAGCACGGTGACGATCGCCTCGCCGGTACCGAGCGAGGTCAGCGCCTCTTCCAGGTCGTACACCGACGACTTCGGATACGTGCGGACCGTCTTGGACAGCGCCTTCTGATCGTCGGGGGTGAAGGCGCGCAAGGCGTGCTGGACGCGGGCGCCGAGCTGGGACAGCACCGGGTTGGGGATGTCGGTGGGCAGCTGGGTGCAGAAGAACACGCCGACACCCTTGGACCGGATCAGCTTCACCGTCTGCTCGACCTGCTGCAGGAACGCCTTGGACGCCTCGGCGAACAGCAGATGCGCTTCGTCGAAGATGAACACGAGCTTGGGCTTGTCGATGTCACCCACCTCGGGCAACGTCTGGAACAGATCGGCCAGCACCCACATCAGGAACGTCGAGAACAGTGCGGGCCGCGCTGCCTGCTGGCCGAGCTCGAACAGGGTGATCACGCCGAGCCCGCCCGCGGTGCGCAGCAGATCGGCCGGGTCGAGTTCGGGCTCGCCGAAGAAGGTATCGCCACCTTCGGCTTCCAGATTCACCAGCGACCGCAGGATCACCCCCGCTGTCTGCGAGGACACACCACCGATGCCCTTGAGGTCTTCCTTACCTTCGGGGCTGGTCAGGTGGGTGATAACCGCGCGCAGGTCCTTCAGATCGAGCAGGGCGAGGCCGCGCTGATCGGCCCAGTGGAAGATCAGGCCAAGCGTCGATTCCTGGGTGTCGTTGAGACCGAGCACCTTGCTGAGCAGGATCGGGCCGAACGAGGTGATCGTCGCCCGGATCGGCACCCCGATGCCGCCGGTGCCGAGCGAGACGAACTCGGTGGGGAACGCGCCAGGCGCCCAGTCGGTCGCGCCGGTCTCCGCCGCGCGCGCCCGGATCTTCTCGGTGTCGGCGCCCGGCTCGCTCAAGCCCGACAGATCGCCCTTGACGTCGGCCATCACCACGGGAACGCCCGCACGGGAAAGATGTTCGGCGATGCCCTGCAAGGTCTTGGTCTTGCCGGTCCCGGTCGCGCCGGCGACGAGTCCGTGCCGGTTCATCATCCGCAGCGGAATACGCACGCGCGCAACAGGATCGACCACACCGTCGACCATCACCGCGCCCAGTTCCAAAGCCGGTCCGCTGAAGGCGTAGCCCGCGGCGATCTCGGCAGATGCCGTCGAATCGCCGGATGCCGGTGGCTTCGGGGCGGAGCTCGCCGCAAGGGCTTCCTGCTCGGCGGCCTCCGCGGCGGCCATGGCCTCGGCGGCAACCCGGGCAGCGTCCTCGGCCGCCTTGCGTGCCGCTGCCGCCTTCTCCTGTGGGGTGGTCATTCGCGCGTCCTCCGTCTGCTCACTGGCACGTACGCAAGAAATGCTCGAAACGTCTGCGGGTAATTCCAGGCAAACTGTATCCGTGCCGGTCACCTGGGCGGCGAACATCCACCGATGTCGGCGGCAAACCCGACCCGCCTCGCCCACGCGACACACCTGCCGACCCGGGGCGCGGACCCACCATTAGGGTGGCTCCCGTGTCAGACAAACTCCTGGTCTGGATGGATTGCGAAATGACGGGGCTCCGTCTCGACAGCGACAAGCTGATCGAGATCGCCGCGCTCGTAACCGACAGCGACCTCAACATTCTCGGTGACGGTGTCGACATCGTCATCCACGCCGACGACGCCGCCCTGGCCTGCATGCCACCGGTCGTCGCCACCATGCACGCGAAATCCGGTCTGACCGAAGAGGTTCGGCGTTCCACCGTCACCCTCGAGCAGGCCCAGCAGCAGGTACTCGACTACATCCGCGAGTACGCGCCCACCGCGCGCACGGTGCCGCTGTGCGGTAACTCCATCGGCACCGATCGCGGCTTCATCGCCCGCGACATGCCCGAACTCGACGCGCACCTGCACTACCGGATGGTCGACGTGAGCTCGATCAAGGAACTGTGCCGCCGCTGGTACCCGCGCATCTACTTCGGTCAGCCGGAGAAGGGCCTCGCCCACCGCGCGCTGGCCGACATCAAGGAATCCATCCGCGAACTCGAGTACTACCGTCGCACCGCGTTCGTGCCGCTGCCCGGACCGACCACCACGGAGATCGCCGCCGCCGCGCTGGCTGCCACCGAGGCCGTGGATGTCACCGGTTCAAGCCCTCTACCAGCGGATTAGGGCCTGGCACCAAAGTCACGCTAGTATCGACGGCGCCGGTGATTCACCGGTGATGGTGACCGTAGTTCAGTTGGTAGAGCACCAGGTTGTGATCCTGGATGTCGCGGGTTCGAGTCCCGTCGGTCACCCCGAGAAGAAGGCCCGGTCCCCTGGACCGGGCCTTCTCTGCTCTCCGCAGCATGTCACACTCGCCGCCCCCACATCGTCGAATGGTTATGAGCATCAACGATCTGCGTACCGATATCCGGGGAAACGTTCTCCTGCCGGGTGACACCGCCTTCGACCTGGCCGCCCGCCCTTGGAACACCGCGATCACCCAGTCGGTCGCCGCCGTCGTCGAGGTCGCCGACGCCGACGACCTCGCGAACGTCGTGCGCTACGCGAACCGCGCGGGCCGTACGGTGGTCACCCAACCGACCGGCCACGGCGCGACCGGCGACATCGACAACGCCATCCTCGTGCGCACCGGCCACCTCGACACCGTCGACATCGACCCCGCCCAGCGGGTGGCCCACATCGGCTCCGGCGCCGAGTGGGGCGCCATCCAGACCGCGGCCGCCGCGCACGGCCTGAGCGGCCTGGCAGGCAGCAACCCCGTGGTGGGTGTCACCGGATACACCCTCGGCGGCGGCTTCGGCTGGCTGGCCCGCAAACACGGGTGGGCGGCCGAAGCGGTCCGCGCGTTCGAGATCGTCGACGCCGACGGCCGACGCGGCCGGGTGAGCGCCGACTCCGATCCCGAGCTGTTCTGGGCGCTGCGCGGCGGCGGTGGCGACTTCGCGATCGTCACCGCGCTCGAGATCGACCTGTTCGAACTGCCACAGCTCTACGGCGGCCGGGTGAGCTGGTCCGCCGAGCGCACCCGCGACGTGTTCGACGTCTTCACCGAACTCACCACCCACGCACCGCCGGAGCTGTCGGTCTGGCTGCAGCGCTACCAGATCCCCGGCGCCGCACCGACTGTCGCCATCGACTTCGCCTACCTCGGCGACGAGGCGCGGGGCCGCGAGCTGACCGGCCGCCTCGACACCGTCACCGGCGCGCTCGCCGACACCCGCACCACCATGACCCCCGACCGGATCGGCACCATCACCGCCGAACCCACCGACCCCAGCCCTTCGCTGTCGCGCGGCGAACTGCTCACCGACCTGGGTGACGCGGTCGTCAAAACACTCATCGACGCCCCGGTCGCGCCCCTGCTCAACATCCAGATCCGCGGCCTCGGCGGCGCTCTCGCCGACACCACCCGCGAACACGGCGCCCGGGGCCCGGTCACCGAGCCCTACGCCCTCTATCTGCTCGGCCTCGGCCTGCCGCACCTGATCGACGACGTCAAGGCGGCCTTCACCACCATCGTCGACAACCTCGGCGCCCACGTCACCGGCAAGAAGCCGTACACCTTCCTCGCCCCGGGCGAATCGGCCGCGGCCGCCTTCGACACAGTCACTCTGGACCGCCTCCGCGAGATCAAACAGGCCCGCGACCCGCGAAACGTCTTGCGCGCCAACTTCCCTGTCCTTGGCTGACCGCCGACCCGCGCCGTCCACAGCCGACGGCGCGGGTCGCGCGTGTCGGCCGCACAGGCCGTCATCGCGAGTTCGGATTGTTCGCCGCGCCGACGAAGGGCGCGCCAGGGAGTGAATCCGTCGGACGACTGTCAGGCGGAGGCGCGGTTCGCCCGGTGCCGTCGGACGGCCGACCGGTTCGCACAGGCCGGGCTGCAGAAGCGTTGTCTGCCGTTGCGTGAGATGTCGGCGTACACCTGTGCGCACCCATCGGCCTCACAGGCGCCCAAACGGTCCATACCGAGCCCGGTCAGGTGCAAGGCGGTGCCGACGGTGATCAAGGCGGCGATCTGGCGGTCCGTCGCCACTCCTGGATCGCGGAAGTGCAGATGCCAACCGTCGCCGACATGGTCGGTCAAGCGCGGCGCCGACGCGTACTCGGCCAGCAACACGTTGAGCCTGGCCGCACGCTCGGTGCGGTCCGCGCAGTCCACCACACCTCGCCAGCGCCCCAGAAACGCCGTCACCGACACGAGATCGGCGTCGGACACCCCCGCCGACAGCACCAACCCCGCCGCCGCACAGCGCCGCGCCAGCTCCGCGGCGCTCGAACATGGATCGTTGAGCAACTCGACGCCGAGCAGCACCGGCTCCCGTCCGTAATGGTTGTAATGCACAATGCCATTACAACACACTCGATTCATGACCAGTCATCCCGCGCACACCTGGCAGATCGAATCGCGTCACCGGACCAGCGAGGGCCTCGTCGCCTACCAACGCTGCCGCTGCGGCGCACGCCGAGTGGTCGTCGACCACCTGAGCGTCGCGTCCGAGATCCACCGCGACGAACCCGGCCTCGCCGCCACCGGATAACTCGCACCACCATGACGAACATCACGTTTGACCGCTACACTTTGGACCGCTGCCCAGATGTGGGGCAGATCTCGCCATAGCGTCAGCGCTCGACCGGAAAGACCCCTTGATGAAGCGTTCCACCGTTGTCGCCATCCTCGCGGCCGCCACCGTGCTCGGCCCCGTCGCGGGTTCCGCGGCGGCCTCGCCCGGCCTGCCCCTCACCGACTTCGCGGCGGAGACCCCCATCGGCGACTTCGGCCTGCCGAGCGATCAGCCCGAATCCGGTTCGGCGCAGAGCGGCTCCACCACCGGCCTCGAGACCACGGGCTCCTCCGGCACCGGCTCGGCCGGTCTGCCCAACCTCGACCGCCTGCTGTTCGGCGGACGCATCCTGTGCGGCGCCTTCGGCAGCGCGCTCGCCGTCGCGGGTGAGGCGATGATGGACTGCAGCCAGCTCCCCACACCGCTCTGAGACAGCCACAGACACCACGAAGGGGCACCGGAAGTTTCCGGTGCCCCTTCGTTTTTCGTGCGCTACGCGACTACGGAGCGTCGGCGTTGCCCGCCTTCCATTCCGGCCACGCGATGTTCCAGTCACCCAGCCCGTCGACACCGGACAGGGTGCCACCGACCGTGTTCTTGATGACGGTGATATCACCGCGCTTGGCGTTCTCGTACACCCAGCGCGCGTTCGCCGGACTCAGATTCAGGCAGCCGTGACTCGCGTTGGAGTAACCCTGCTGCCCGACCGACCACGGCGCCGAGTGGAAGAAGATGCCGCTGTAGGAGATTCGCGTCGCGTAGTCGACCGGCGTGCGGTACCCGTCGGCCGAGTTCACCGCCACACCGTAGGTCGAGGAATCCATCACGATCTTCTCGTGCCGGTCGCTGACGATGTAGATGCCATTGTCGGTGGGCGTGCTGTCCTTACCCATCGAGGTGGGCATGGTCATGATCACCTGACCGTTCTTCTCCACCGTCACCTGGTGGGTGTTGTCGTCGGCGGTGAAGATCACCGCGTCGCCGATGGTGAAGAACGAATGGATGTTGTCCTGGCCGAACAGACCCTTGCCCAGGTCCTTGCCGTAGACGTTCACATCGACGGTCACCTTGGTGCCCGGTGCCCAGTAATGCTCTGGGCGCCACCGCACTTCGCGATTGTTCACCCAGTAGAAGGCACCCTCGACAGCGGGCTCGGTGGTGATCTTGATGGCCTCTTGCGCGGCCCGGCGATCGGGGATGTTCTCGTCGAACTGGATCGCCACCGGCTGACCGATGCCGACCACATCACCCTCGCCGGGCAGCAGGTACGGCTTGGTCTGACTCTTCGGCGAGCTGGTGGTGAAGCTCAGCGTGGAGGAGTTCGCGCCACCGAGCCCGATGGCCGAGGCCGTGAGCTGGTAGGTCTTGCCGTAGCCGAGAACCTCGGCGGTCGACCAGGAGCGGCCGTCCGCGGCCAGCTGGCCCGCCACCGTGGTGCCCTGCTGATTGGTCAGCTTGACGTCGGTGAACTTGCCGTCTTCGACCTGGAAGGCCATCGGCATGCCGGGCGAGACGCCGACCTGCCCGTCCTTGATGGTCGAGACCAGCTTCGGCTTGATGAGCTCGGCGAGGGGGTTGCGATCGATCGCCACCTCCACACCGGCACCCTCCGCCGCCGAACACGCCGACGCCCCGAGGGCGAACACCGCCAGCAGCACCACCGGAACGATCGTCCGTAGCGACCGAGGTCGCCCCCGCTTCTTACCCATGTCAACCCCGTTTCCGTACCGACGCGATTACAGTGCGCCGCAGATCCCACCGACCCGAATCGCTAGAGCCATCCGTGTGAGCGGGGGGCGTTACGAACTCGACGTCTCGCCCATTCTGCCAGCTGGCCCGGCCGGTTCCAACGGGAAAGACCCCGCGACACGACCAAGTCACAATCGTTAGATACGCGCGAGGGCCGCTGGTGTTAACAACGCCGAGTGTGCGGCATTGTTGCTGGTCAGCGCCCGATTTCACTTTCCGGCCCACCGCCTGCTAATGTTTGTTCCGCACCGGAGACGGGGCAAAGAACAAAAACACGCGCCATTAGCTCAATTGGCAGAGCAGCTGACTCTTAATCAGCGGGTTCGGGGTTCAAGTCCCTGATGGCGCACAACAGGAAGCCCCTGACCAGGTCAAATGGTCAGGGGCTTCCTTCGTTTCACCGATCGGAACCGTCACCGACCGCACGTGTATGCGTAGGATGACGCCTGTCTGTAGGGAAGTCCGGTGTGAGTCCGGCGCTGTCCCGCAACTGTGAGGCCCGTACGCGGGCCGAAGCCAGATACCTGCGGATGAGGTACTGAACACGGTCGTGATCACGTGGGTATTGATCGATGCGCCGAACCGAGCCGTGCTCTGACGGCTTGTTTCCGCATGTCCTCATCGCGTGAGAGCCAGACGCGATAGGAGCCCTTCCCATGCAGTCCTCGACTCTGCGTCGTCGCACGTTCCTGCTCGGTGGCGCGCTCGCCGCGGGCACTGTTCTGGCCGGCTGCAACCGGTCATCGACATCCGCGGACGGTGCGGTCGACACCTTCACCGCGGCCTTCCAGGGTTCGGGTGCGGGCGAAGGCATCGACCCCGGCGTGAACACCTTGTTCATCGACGAGGCCAGGATGAAATCGGTCTACGACGGGTTGTTCGAGATCGATGCGACGATGACACCGATTCCCCGGCTGGCGGTTTCAGCCGAACCGAACGCCGACGGCACACGATGGCGGATCGCGCTGCGTGAGGCGCGCTGGCACGACGGGAAGGCGTTCACCGCCGATGACGTGCTATACACGTTCTCGCGGGTGCTCGGCCCGCCACAGCGGCGCCCGTTCATCGCCGCGTCGTCGCTGGCGAACGTCGACCTGGCGCGGAGCCGTGCCGTCGATGCCCGCACCGTCGAGATCGCGCTCACCGAACCGTCTTTCGAGTTCCTGATCGCGCTGTCGGCCTACGGAACCAAGATCGTGCAGAACGGTGCCACCGATTTCGACCGGCCGGTGGGCACCGGCCCGTTCGTGTTCGAGTCCTTCGAAGCGGGAAGGCAGTTCGTCGCCACCGCCAACGACCACTATTGGGACGGCGCACCGGAGATCCGCCGGTTGCGGATCGTGAGCGCGGAATCCGACGCCAGGCTCTCGGCCGTGCAGAGCGGCGAGATCGACTACGCCGACAACCTCACACCCTCGGCGGTTCGGACCTTGCAGGGCAAGCGCGGGGTCTCGCTGGGATCGACCCCGAACAGTGGAATCTATTTCTTCGCCATGAAGACCGACCGGGCACCGTTCGATAACCCTGACGTCCGCCGGGCGGTGATGCGGATGCTGGACCGCGACGAACTGGTCAAGGTCGCGCTGGAGGGCCAGGGCGAGGTCGGCAACGATGTTTTCGGCAAGGGCTTCCAGTACTCCGCCGACCTGCCCCAACACAGCTTCGACCCCGACGAGGTGGGGCGCCTGCTCAGTCGTGCCGGGGTGCGCGACCTGTCGTTCGATCTTTTCACCGCGCCCGTCGCGCACGGATTCGTCGAGGCGGCAAGGCTTTTCGCCGAGCACGCCGCACGCTGCGGGGTCAAGGTGAATGTCGTCCTCGGTTCGAAGGACACCTATTACACCGACGCGCTCAACACCGGCCAGCTGACGATGGGCCAGTCCGGACCGTTGCCGATTCCGAACCATTTCGCCTCGCGGCTGCTGACCGGTTCACCACAGAATCGGACGAAGTGGTCCGACCCGGAGTTCGACGCCCTGTACGCGAGGGCACAGGCGACACCGACCGAGCAGGCCCGCGCGGCGATCTATCAGACGATGCACGAGATCCTCTACGACAGAGGTGGATTCGTGTTCTTCGGCAATACGGCGTGGAACACTGCCGCCCGCGATCGGTTCCAGAACCTGCCGGACGCCGTGCCCAATTCGCACGGTTGGGCTCGCTTCAACCGTGTGGGTGCCCGATGACCGTCCTGGACGCCGCGCGGGCGCGGTGCCGGGTCGACCGCTGGGATCGCCGCATCGTGACCAGTATTCGGTAGCGTCCGTGCGTGTTTCGACACCGTATTCCCGATTCCTGGTGCGCCGCAGCGTGATCGGAGCAGGGCAGCTCAGCATACTGATGGTGCTGGTGTTCGGGCTGTCGCTGCTGTTGCCCGGCGACGCGGCCGATGTGCAGAGCAATGATGTACTCGGCGAACAACAGCGGGCGGCGGCACGGCAACTGCTCGGACTCGATGTCGCGCCGGTCAGACGCTTCGCCGACTGGCTCGGTGACGCGGTGACGGGCGACTTCGGTGTCTCCTATGCCAACGGCCGCCCGGTCGCCGAGGTGATCGCGGACCCGTTGCTGACTACCGCGCTGATGGCCGCGCTGGCATTCGTGCTGCTGGTCCCCATCGGTGTCACGGCCGGGTTCGCGGCGGGGCTGCGGCCGGGATCGTGGGTTGATCGCCTCGTCACCACGATCAGTATCGGCCTGGATTCCATTCCGGACTTCGTGCTCGCGGTGCTGTTGGTCAGCTATGTCTCCCTCGAACTCGGCCTGCTCCCCGCGACATTCCTCGGCACCGACCTCGACACCTTGCTCGACCGGCCGGAGTATCTGGTGCTGCCGCTGGTGGTGATGGTCGCCCGCGTCGCCGCTCCCCTGGTTCGGCTCGTGCGTGCCGGGGTGATCGACGTGATCGATCAGCCCTATATCGCCCAGGCCCGACGGCTCGGGGTCGGCCGGGTATCGCTGCTGGCACGCCACGTCGCACCCAACGCGCTCGCGCCCGCGATGCAGGAACTCGGACGCACCGGTGACGGGCTGCTCTCCGGCGTGCTGATCGTCGAGGCGATATTCGTGGTTCCCGGTATCGCCTCGACGCTGATCGGTGCCATCGGCAATCGCGACGACCCGGTGATCCTGGCGATCGTCGCGATCACCGGTGTGATCGCGATCGGGATCAACACCGCCATCGACATCGCCGGGCAACGGATGGTCCCGCATTCGGCCGAAAGCTCGGCCCGATGACCACGCGCCGCTGGATCTACGCGGGCATCGTCGCGGTGCCGCTGATGGTCGCCTTCATCGGTCCGTTCTTCGCCGCCGCCGCGCCGACGCGGCGGCAGGCTCCGTTCGGTCCCTCGGAATGGTCCCCGTTCGGCACCGACCGGCTCGGACGTGATGTCCTGGCCGCGGCACTCACCGGTGGGCAGACCTTCATCCTCATCGCGGCCGTCACCGTCGCGCTCGCCTACGTGGTCGGCGCGGCGATCGGTCTCGCCGCCGCGGCGGCACCTCGAGCGTGGATCGATGAATTGCTGATGCGTCCGATCGACGTGATGCTCTGTCTGCCTTCGCTGCTCATCATCATGGTGGCGGCCCTGCGCACGCGCGGGTCCGCGGTGGCGATCGCGTGCGCGATCGGACTCGCGCTGATCGCGCCGATCACCCGTTTCGTCCGGATGGCGGCCAAGGGGACAGTGCGCGGCCCGGTGATGGACGCGCTGCGGATGCAGGGTGAGAGCCGCACCTTCCGCTACGGGAACTACACCGCAAGGGCGATGGCCCGGCCGATCGCCGCCGACCTCGCTATCCGCTTCACCGCCGCCGTCTATTTCCTCGCTTCGGCGAACTTCCTCGGCCTCGGCTTCGACACCACCTCCACCGACTGGGCGGTGTCGGTGGCCGCCAACAAGGACGCGCTGACCATCGCCCCCTGGTCGGTCGTCCTGCCGGGCGGGCTGATCGTGCTGCTCATCATCGGGATCAATCTGCTCGCCGACGACATGCTCGCTGACCCACGCACCCTGGCCGCTCGGCGGGCAGTCCGGGCGGACCGGCATGGCTGATACCGAGGAACCTCTCATCCGGGTGCGCGGTCTGCGGGTCAGCGCAGGCGAGACCGTGCTCGTCGACGGGGTCGACCTCGACGTACACGGCGGCGAGATCGTGACACTGTTCGGGCCCTCCGGTGCGGGCAAGACCACCATCGCTACCGCGCTCGCCGGTGTTCCGGCGGCGGGCACCGTCGTCTCCGGACAGGTTCTCCACGGTCGCCGCGGCGCGGTCCGCATCGGCTACCTCCCCCAGAACGCGGCGGGGACACTGAATCCCGCCCGCAGGATCGGCACCGCACTCGGCGAACTCGATCGAATCCGCCGACGCCGCAACGGGATCCGCGGGAGCAGTCGAGCCGAGCGGCAACGTCGCATCGCCGAGACCTTGGCGGCCGCGGCCTTCGATATCGACGCACTCGGTGGCGTCCTGCGGAAATATCCGTTCGAGTTCTCCGGTGGCGAACGAGCCCGGCTCGCCCTGGCCCAGGTGCTGACCTTCGACCCCGACGTGCTCGTAGTCGACGAGCCGACCGTTGGGCTCGACCCGATCGCGCGCGCGAAACTGCTCACCGGGCTCGATGATCTGCGCCGCGCGGGCAAGGCCGTCGTGCTCGTCACCCATGACACGTTCGCCCTCGAACAGGTCAGTGATCGCACCCTGTTCATCCGTCACGGCCATCTCCACGAAACCGGCGATCTACCGGTAGCGGTGACCACCGGACCTCTCGATCGAACACCGAAAGCACCGGCCGAGCCCGCGTTGCGGGTACGCGAAGTATCGGTGTCGTACCGCGGTTCGACCGTCCTGCACGCCGTCGACCTCGAACTGCGTCGCGGCGAGATGGTGGCCATGATCGGTGCGTCCGGCGCGGGCAAGTCGACGATCGGCCGCTGCATCGCCGGGCTCGTCACCCCGGACGTGGGCGAAGTACGCCTCGACGACCGCCCGCTGCCGTCGCTACGGCGACGCACCCGAGCCCAGATCGCCGCAGTGCAGTACGTCTGGCAGGAGTCCGCCGCGTCGTTCGACCCGCGCCGCACCGTCCTCGACCAAGTCGCCGCCACCGCGATCCGGCTGACCGGCACCGACCGTTCCCGCGCGGCGGCGGACGCGCTCGAGATACTGCACCACCTGGGAATCGACCACCATCAAGCCCGGCGCTATCCGGCCGGATTGTCAGGTGGCCAGTTGCAGCGTGCCGCGCTGGCCAGGGCACTGGGCGCCCGGCCACGAGTCCTCGTGTGTGACGAGATCACCACGTCGCTGGATCAGCCTCTGGCCCAACGGATTCTGGACCACCTCGACGAGTACCGGCACCGCACCGGCGCCGCGGTGCTGGTGATCAGCCACGACCTGCGCGGTTACCTGCCCCGCGCGGATCGGGTCACGATTGTCGACGCCGGACGCATCATCGAAACCGGCTCACCCGCAACCGCTCTCGACCGTTAGCTCAGCCGGACTCCGCGAGCCGGGTGGCGTCGCATCGGGCGCGCATCACCGCATCGGCGCGGGGTTGCGCCGGGGCGCGCGGGTGATGCGCGCGGTTGACATCCATGAGGCCGTCGAGGGCGTCGCGGGCACGGGTGAGTTCGGCGATGTGGTCGGTCAGCCGGTCACGTTCCTGCGCCATCCGTTCGAAGGCGAGCTCGGAATTCTGCTCGCTGGGGGCGTCCACACAGCGCAGCAGCTGGGAGATCGTGCGGCTGGACACCCCGGCCGCGTACAGCCGGCGCAGCAGCAGCACCCGGTCGACGTGGTCGAGGGTGTAATGCCTTTGGCCGCTGGGACTTCGAGTGCTGGTCAGCAGCCCCTGTTCCTCGTAGTAGCGCAGCGACCGGACACTGACTCCCGTGTTGGTGGACAACTCCCCGATCCGCACAGGTTCCTCCTCGTGATCTGCGACACAGACCGTTGCCTCTCACATCCGTGTCAGCTTTTAGCGTAGGTCTATCGCCGGCAACCCGGCGAGTCGGACTATCTGGAGAAGCGACATGGCATCCCTATTCGAAAGCTCTCGGCTCGGTGACCTGGTACTGCCCAACCGCGTGGTGATGGCCCCGATGAGCAGGGTCCGCGCCGCCGCGGGCGGCCTGGCCACCCCATCGATGGCCAGTTACTACGCCCAGCGGGCGACCGCAGGCTTGATCGTGAGCGAGGGAACGCACCCGAACCCGGTGGGGCAATCCAATCCGGGCACCCCCGGACTGCACACCGACGAACAGGTCGCGGCGTGGCGGCAGGTGACCGACGCGGTGCACGTCAACGGTGGCCGCATCTTCGCTCAGATCATGCACGGCGGGCGGGTCTCCCACCCTGACACCACCGGACTGCAGCCGGTCGGCCCGTCCGCCGTGCCCGCTACCGGCGAAGTGTTCACCCCCACCGGACCACAGCCCGTGCCCGTGCCGCGCGCCCTGGACATCGCCGAGATCCCCGACCACGTCGAGGCCTACGCCGAGTCAGCGCGCCGGGCCGTCGACGCCGGTTTCGACGGCGTCGAACTGCACGGTGCGAACGGGTATCTGATCTCGCAGTTCCTGTCCTCGAACGCGAACCTGCGCACCGACCGCTTCGGCGGTTCGATCCGCAACCGCATCCGGTTCGCCGTCGAGGCGGTCGCCGCCACCGTCGACGCGGTCGGTGCGGCCAGGACCGGTATCCGGCTGTCCCCGGGCGGGGAGTTCTGGGGTGTGGCGGAAACCGATGTCCCCGCGCTGTACCGCGAGTTGCTGACCGAACTCGCTCGCCTCGATCCGGCCTATATCCACCTGGAGGCGACCACCGACCACGAGGTGCTGCTGAAGTTGCGGCGGACATGGCCGGGCACGCTCATCATGAACCCGGTGCTGCCGATGGGACCGAAGCAGACCGGACTCACCGAGGCCGAGCACTGGCTGGAACTGGGCGCGGATCTCATCAGTTTCGGTCGAGCCTTCCTCGCCAACCCGGATCTCGTCGAACGATTGCGCAACCACCTGCCACTCGCACCGGCGGACGAATCGACCTACTACCAGGGCGGAGACAACGGCTACCTGACCTACCCGGCGCATCAGTACGCCGCATGAGCCAGTTCGAGTGACGGCGCACCAACGACCGCATCCCGGCAGTTACCTCAACTGCCGGGATGCGGTCGTTCTGCTGCGGGTCGCCTGCCAGACGACGGTCACGGTCTCGTTATCGAACCGCCATGGAGAATCCCGCGCTAGAGCGCTCAGACCCCGGTTCGGACTCCCCCGAGCTGCGCAAACCCCCGCAAAACCCGATTCGGGCGAACTTTTTTTGTGACGGCCACCACGCAGTTCGGAGTTCTAAACCTCCTGCATACATAACGATTCTGCAACTGCCCGGAAAGGAAACAAGATCGGCAACGTTTGCCGTTCAAGTTTCGTTTACCTTGCGTTAACCCTTCGTGACCATTCTGTCATCAGGTCACAAACGGACCTGCGGTTTGGTTAGCCCGGAAGTATCCAACCTCCGATAGCACCGAACAGCGCGTGGTCTCCCCGCAGCCAGCTGTGGAGCACCGTGCGACGCCAGCGATGAACTGCCACCGAGCGTTCGTCCCCCGACAGTGTCGCACCTTCCCCATACAGACAGAAACAACGCATCGCCTGACCGGCGTGTACTCCCGTGCGCGCTGCGCGATCCATCGCGCCCTCCTCCAGGGCCTGCGTCGCCAGACAGAGATGAAGGAACAGAAGAAACATGCTCATCAAAGACAAGCTCAGCACCGTTATCGGCCGTCGCTCGCGCCGTGAGGCGTTCACCGTGGCAGTTGCCGCGGTCGGTCTGGTCGCCGTAGCCGCGTCCTCCGCCGTCTCGTTCGCCGACGACAGCGTCCCCGAGCGTGCCGCCATCGTCGAGCAGGTGGAGAACATCCCCGCCGTCGGCGCCGCACCTGCTGTTCAGGCCATCCCGGCGCCCGCGCCGCAGGCCGCTCCGGCCCCCGCGCCGCAGGCCGCTCCGGCTCCCGAGGTCGCCCCGGCCCCGATGCCCGAGGTGAAGTCCTACGAGGACAACCTGCACGGCTGGATCACCGAGGCTCTCGACATCATGGCCGCCAAGGGCATCCCCGGCAGCTACGAGGGCATCCACCGCAACATCATGCGTGAGTCGACCGGTAACCCCCAGGCGATCAACCTGTGGGACATCAACGCGATCAACGGCATCCCCTCCAAGGGCCTGCTCCAGGTGATCGACCCCACCTTCGCGGCCTACCACGTCGAGGGCACTCCCTTCGACGTGTGGAACCCGGTGTCCAACATCGTCGCGGCCTGCAACTACGCGGCCAACCGCTACGGCTCGATGGACAACGTCAACAGCGCGTACTGATACAACCGTCAACAGACGGGGTAACGCCCCCGCTCCGGTCATCGCCGACCGGAGCGGGGGCGTTTCGTCGTAGAATCGCCGTCGTGCCAGACAGCGCCGATCAGGCACCCGATCACGCGCATTCCGACGCGGCCACCGCCAGCCGCGTCGCCAAAGCCCGCCGCATGGCCGCCTACGCCTGGTCGCGCGACATCCGCAGCGCCGAACTCCTCGCCCTGCCCGCGACCACCCTGCGCAAGCTGGCCCGCGCCGCCGACACCAACCCGCCGAGCACCGGCGAGACCTGGCAGGTGGTCGCCGACCTCCTCGACCAGAAGGACGCCTGGGCAGCCCGCAACCCCGAGCACGCCGCCGCGGTGCGCACACACGCCGACGAGAAACTGCTGTGGGTGAAGCCCCCGGTGAAGCCGTGGGCAGCGCAGTCCTAGCGATACCGGCTCAGGCGAGCAGCAGCCCGGCGGCCAGCGCGAGCATGACCACCGCGATCAGCGAATCGAGGACACGCCACGCGATCGGGCGCGCGAAGAGCGGACCGAGCCTGCGAGCACCGTAGCCGAGGGCAACGAACCAGATGACGCTGGCGAGCATGGCGCCCGCGGCCAGGAACCAGCGGTCGGGCGAGGCGTAGGTGCTGGCGAAGGAACCGAGCAGGACCAGCGTGTCGAGATACACGTGCGGATTGAGCCAGGTCAGAGCCAGGCCGGTGAGCACGGACGCGCCGACGGCCACCGAGGCGCCCGCCGCTTCGGCGATCAAGGCCGACGAACCGAGGGCGCGCCGAGCCGCCAGCAGCGCGTAGCCGACCAGGAAGGCCGCCCCCGCGTACCGGGCAACGGTCAGCACCGCCGGAAACGACTCGACGATCGTCCCGAAGCCGGCCACCCCCGCGCCGATCAACACGATGTCGGACACCGCGCACACCGCGATCACCGGCAACACGTGCTGCCCACGCACCCCTTGGCGCAGCACGAACGCGTTCTGCGCGCCGATCGCCACGATGAGCGAGAGCCCGAAGCCCAATCCGGAGAGGGCGGCCAGCGCCGCCGATGATGCCGTCACTCCCTCGACGTTAAGAGAGCGTCAATTTTCAGTCCAGCTAATGATTCTTCACAACCATTAGAGTTGCTTATGTGGATCTCCAGCTGGACCAGTTGCGCGCGCTCAACGCAGTGCTCACCGAGGGCACCTTCGACGCGGCCGCGCGCCGGCTCAACCTCACTCCGTCGGCGATCAGCCAGCGCATCAAGGCACTGGAGGAATCAGCCGGAAGGGTGCTGGTGCAACGCTCGAAACCGGTGCGCCCCACCGAATCCGGGCTCGCGGTGCTGCGATTGGCCAGGCAGGTGGAATTGCTCGCCGGCGACACCGCGCGCGAACTCGGCGATGCCGACCGCCCCGCCGACCGACCGATCCGCATCCCGATCGCCGTGAACGCCGACTCACTCGAATCGTGGGTGATGCCCGCGCTCGCGAGCGTGCCCGCCGGGATCTCCTTCGACCTGCACCGCGAAGACGAGGAACACACCACCCAGTTGCTCCGCGACGGCACAGTGACAGCCGCGATCACCGCGACCGCGACGCCGGTACAGGGCTGCACCGTGACCCCGCTGGGCGCGATGCGCTATCGCCCGACGGCGACCCCGCGGTTCGTCCGCACCTGGTTTCCCGACGGCCCGACCCCGGCCGCCTACACCCACGCGCCCGTCGTGCACTTCGACCGCAAAGACGATCTGCAATTCCGCCAGCTACGCCGCCGCACCCGTCGCCAGGTCGATCCGCCGGGTCATTACGTGCCGTCGTCGAGCGCGTTCGCAAATGCGGTGCGGCTCGGACTCGGCTGGGGCATGCTGCCCGATCTGCAAACCGAGAAGGATCGCACCGCAGGCACTTTGGTGAACATCGAGGGCGACTCCCACATCGACGTCCCGCTGTACTGGCAGCAGTGGAAACTCCACTCCCCCGCGCTCACCGCCGTCGCCACCGCGATCGCCGCGGCCGCGGCATCCGCGCTCACGACGCCGGGTTAGCTACCGAACCGTATCGTCGAGATCCGGAACCACGCTCAGCCCCCACTGATTGGCACAGCCGGTACACACCCACGTTCCGTTCATCTCCCGATAGGTGTACTCGTAGTCGCAGGCGGGGCAGTTCGAGGAATCACGCATGACAGATCCTTGTGAGTGGTGAATTATCGAGCAGCGGAGAGGAATTCGATCAGGAGGCGATTGACCTCATCGGGCCGCTCCAGATACCCGTAGTGCCCACACCGTTCGATCTCGGTGTAGGTGGCCGTCGGGATCGCCTCGGCGACCTCCCGGCAGAACTGGGGCGGCACCATCTGATCATCGGCGAACCCGACAACCAAGCTGGGCACCGAGATCCCCCGATACGCCGCCCGCCGATCCTGCGACCGATCCATCCCCGCTTGCGCCCGAGTACCGGGAGTTCCCTTCCCCGAGGTGAATTCGAAGATATCGAGCCACTCCTGCGCCTTGGCCGGATCGGCCAGGGTGTGCGGCGACAGATTGATCATCGCCTTGACCGCGGCCGCGTACTCCGGCGGCAACTGGATCCCCTTGTCGAACAACGCCTGCTCCCCCTTGCTGAGGGCGCTCGTCACCGGATGCGGACGCGCGGTGGCCGCGAACATCACGGCCTTGCGCAGCAGCTCCGGCCGAACCAACGCGAGCTCGGCGACAATCCGCGATCCCATCGAGGTACCGACCACATGCGCTGGGGCACCGAGGTGTTCGATCAGCGCGGCGGTGTCACCGACCAGTTGCGCCATGGTGATTCCGCCGGCCGACTCCGACGACGGCGCGATCCCCCGATTGTCGACAGTCGCGACGGTGAAACCCGCCTCGACCAGGGCAGGCACCTGATAGTTGCGCCAGACACGTCCAGGACTCCCACTACCCATCACGAGCAGGACAAGCGGTCCCGAACCGGTGACGTCGTAGTTGAGCTGAATGCCGTTGAGCGAGGCGATGGGCATATCTCAACCTACCGCCACCGGGGGCGGGATCGGCAGCGAGGACAACCACGCAGCATCATCTGACCGACACCGCGCACAGCATGCCCACTGAAACGATGAACCCGGCTGCCTTCATGCCACCGCCCCTGCGTGCGAAGTTCGAGCTCTGTCTACTGCGCATCGGGCCGTGGGCCTGAATCGTTAACCGGCCGAATCGCTTCGGGCCTCGCCTGCCGCTGTCACCTTCGCGGCCAGTGAGCGGATCGCCGCGCTTTCCGCATCGGTCATCCGGTCGATGAACAACTCCCGCACCAATTCGACGTGCTCGGGCGCGGCTTCGCGCAACACCTCGCGTCCGGCCTCGGTCAGCGAGACGACGATTCCGCGCGCGTCGTCCGCTGCGGGCACCCGAGCGACGAGTCCACGCGTGGCCATCCGGGCCAGCTGCTTGGACAACCGGGACTTGTCCCAGCAGACCTTTGCGGCGAGCTCCTTGGCCCGCAGGCATCCTTCGGGTGTCGCCGACAGCGGCACCAACAGCTCGTAGTCGGCCATCGACAGTCCGTGTTCGGCCAGGCCCGCGGCCAGGACGGCGTCCAGTCGCTGGCGCATCAGGATGTAGGACTGCCAGGTCTGCTGCTCTTCTTCGGACAACCATCGGGGCACGGGAATGATTCTAGGACGTAGTTGGTTGACATGGAAACCAACTACGTAGCACCCAGGAGGCACCCCATGCCAGCTATCACCGTCGACGACATCATGGTGCTGCCCCGTCCCGATGTCACCGAGACCCAGCGTCCGGTTCGACAGGTCGTCACCGCCGCGCGCCAGCAGGAAGGTGCCGGATTCGAGGTGACCCGGCCGTTCCCCAGCGTCGACCTGCGCTCGGCCGACCCGTTCATCCTGCTCGACCAGATGGGCCCGGTGGCCTACGAGCCGTACGAGGCCAAGGGCGCGCCGTGGCATCCGCACCGCGGCTTCGAAACCGTCACGTACATGCTCGACGGCACCATGGTGCACCACGATTCCCAAGGTGGTGGCGGTGTGATCGGCGAGGGCGACACACAGTGGATGACCGCGGGCTCCGGCATGCTGCACGACGAACTGCCCGAGGAGAAGCTCGTGATCTCCGGCGGCACGTTTCACGGAATCCAGCTGTGGGTGAACCTGCCACGATCGAACAAGTTCGCCACCCCGCGCTACCAGGACCTGCGCGCGAGTGAACTGACCCTGGTCAGCTCGCACGACGGCGGTGCGCTCGTGCGCGTCATCGCCGGTGAGGTCGCCGGATTCGCGGGTCCCGGTTCCACCTACACCCCGATCGCCTACGCCCACGCCTCGCTCGTGCCCGGCGCCCAGCTGGAAACACCATGGCCGAAGGACTTCACCGCGATGGCCTATGTGCTGTCGGGCAGCGGCACGGTCGGCGTCGATCGCAGGCCGATCAGCGCCGGGCAGCTGGTGGTCTTCGGCAAGGGCGACGCCATCACCCTGACCGCCGACCTCACCCAGCGCAGCACCACCGGCGATCTCGAGGTACTGCTCCTCGGCGGAACTCCCTTGCGCGAACCGGTGATTCAATACGGTCCGTTCGTCATGAACACTCGCCAGGAAATCATCGACGCGATGGAGGATTTCAACGCGGGCCGAATGGGCACCATCCCGGCCGAACACCTGACCGGACACCGCCTGGGCGAATAACCGACCACGACTCGCGGCGAATCCCCCTCCCCGTGCGGTTGACAATCGGACGCCCCGTCATCAAGGTGGACGGGGCCTACCGGCCATCATCGTGGCCGTGACCACACCCGAACCGCAGCAGACATAGAGGAATTCATGAACGTTCGCCGGCTCACCGTCAGCCTTGCCGCCGTAGGGCTCGCCCTGATCGCCGCACCCGTCGCCCACGCCAACCCGTTCGCGGGCTCGGCGGGCACCGGTTCGTCCAGCTTCGACTCCATTCTCGGAGCCACCGGCTCGGCCAACCTGGTCCAGTCCGGTTCGGCCGGTGGGGCGTTCCGTAGCTGCGACGATGCGATGGCCGCGGGCCGCGCGCCGCTGTTCCGCGGTGAGGCGGGCTACTCGCCGCACCTCGATCCCGATGGCGACGGCCTGGCCTGCCCCACGCAGTAAAAAGCACAAAAAAACACCCGATGTGACTCGTTGGCACATCGGGTGTTTTTTGTTGTCCGGCCGGCTGATTCAGCGGCGGAAGATCTTGATCAGGACCAGGCCGGCCACGAGGGCGCCCGCTCCGATCAGCGTGTATTTGACCTTCGGCTCGTTCAACTTGGCGACCACCATATTTTTGGTGTCGTCCGCGATCCGTTGCGGATCGGCGCGCACCGCCAGTTCGTCGAGCGTGGTCGCCAACCGGGTACGCGCGATCTCGATCTCGCGTTCGATCCGGTCGGTGTCGTCCTTGGCCACCGTCACCTCCAGGTATATGTCTACTGCTCGGCACCGAGTCTATCCATGCCCTCGACCGGCCCGGTCGGTTACCGTGCGGTGGTGACCGACAACCATCGCCTCTCCCCCGGAGACACCGCTCCCGAATTCACGCTGCCCGACGCCGACGGCAACGACGTGTCGCTGTCGGACTACCGCGGCCGCAAGGTGATCGTCTATTTCTACCCGGCCGCCAGTACCCCCGGCTGCACCAAGCAGGCCTGCGATTTCCGCGACAACCTGACCGAGCTCGGCGGCGCCGGCCTCGAGGTCATCGGCATCTCGCCCGACAAGCCCGCCAAGCTGGCCAAGTTCCGCGACAACGAGGGCCTGACCTTCCCGTTGCTCTCCGACCCCGAGCGCGAGGTGCTCAAAGAATGGGGCGCGTTCGGCGAGAAGATGATGTACGGCAAGACCGTGACGGGCGTGATCCGCTCGACCTTCGTGGTCGACGAGAAGGGCAAGATCGAGGTCGCCCAGTACAACGTCCGGGCCACCGGCCACGTCGCCAAGTTGCGCCGCGATCTGTCGGTGTAGTCAGTCGCCGAACGTGGCGATGAACACCTCGTAACCGTCGAGCAGTCGGGCCAGGCCGAATTCGAAATCGGCCTGTTCCCAATTGATTTCCTCGTTATCGAAGGCCGCACCGGCGAGGGCGGCCGACATCGCGGGAAAGCGGACGGGATCGACCATCGTGGCCATGATCGTGGTGAAGGCGGCCCCCTCGCCGATACGCAAGTCGCGGGCCGCCCGTCGCCTGCCGACCACGAACATCGACAGGTTCATCACCAACTGGAGTTTGATCGGTTCCGGCAGGGGTTGCGCACGGAGTGCCTGTAGACCGGCATCGAGCCAGGCAATACTGTTCGGACCCATCGGCGGTCCACTCTGCGGGATATCCACCCACCACTCGTGGATACCGATGATCTCGAACTCTGCCAGCGCCCACTGCCGCAAACCCTCCCGCCACGTCGAGCCGCCCACCACGGCGGGTGGCTGCCCGACGACCCGGTCGACCAGCAGATTCACCAGCATGGTCTTGCTGTCGACGTAGCGGTACAGCGACATGGCGGTGAAACCGAGTTGCTTGGCGACCCGGTTCATCGACAGTGCCGCATAGCCCTCCGCATCGGCCACCTCGATGGCGGCGTCCAGGATCTGGTCGAGGGTCAGTGCCCGCTTGGGTCCACGACCGCCCGGTTCGTGCAGGCCCCACATCAACTGGACCGCTTTCGGCAGCCCCGGATCGCCGGGTGTCGTCATCGTCCTCCTCCGCTCGCGTCGACTCTAGCGGTGCACGCTCTTGCGCCAAGGAACTGATTACAGTATAAACTGTCTCTACAGCATAAACAGTTTCTCGATCGGAGAAATCATGGCACCCGATTCCGTGCCCGCCCTCACCGTCAGCCGGTTGCGAAAGACCTACGGCACCCACGTCGTCCTCGACAACCTCGACCTCGACATTCCGGCGGGGACGGTCTTCTCGCTGCTCGGCCCGAACGGCGCGGGCAAGACGACACTGGTCCGCATCCTGGCCACCCTGATCCGACCCGATGGCGGCCAGGTGCGCGTCTTCGGCCACGACCCCGTCCACGCCGGGGACACCGTGCGCAGGCTGATCGGTGTCACCGGCCAGTACGCCGCCGTCGACCTCGTGCTGACCGGAACCGAGAACCTGCGCCTGACCGGCCGACTGCTGCATCTGGGGGCGGCCGAGACCAGGCGCCGCACCGCGGAGCTTCTCGACCGTTTCGAACTCGCCGACGCCGCCGAACGACCGGTGAACGGCTATTCCGGCGGTATGCGGCGTCGGCTGGATCTGGCGATGAGCTTGATGGGCCGACCGCGCATCGTCTTCCTCGACGAGCCGACCACCGGCCTCGATCCGCGCAGCCGCCGCGACCTGTGGACGGGGATCAGGGAACTCGCGTCCAACGGGACGACGATCTTCCTCACCACGCAGTATCTCGAGGAGGCCGATCAGCTGGCCGACCGGATCGCCGTGCTCGACAACGGCCGCGTCGTCGCCGACGGCACCCCACCCGAACTCAAGCGTCTGGTCCCCGGCGGGCACATCCGGCTGAGCTTCGCCGATCACCACCAGCTCGCGTCCGCCGCGAAGGCTGTCGACACCGCGTCCGCCGCGGGCACCCAGGTCGATCCCGAGCAACTGACCCTGCAGGTGCCCTCGGACGGCAGCGCGAGCGAGATGAAGCAGCTGCTCGACCGCTTCGCCGACCTCGGCATCGCGATCGAGCAGCTCACCGTGCACACCCCCGACCTCGATGACGTCTTCTTCGCCTTGACCGGTCAACCCCGCAGCGCCGCCTCGGTCGCCTGAACATCGAAACGAGACACACCATGTCCACTTTGTCGCCCAGCCGGCGCACGCTGCGCACAGTCCAGGATTCGGCCACGATGCTGGACCGCAATATCCGGCACACCCTGCGCAGTCCCGACACGATGATCATGACGATCGCGCTGCCCGTGATCATCCTGCTGATGTTCGTCTATGTCTTCGGTGGGGCGATGGACGTCGGCCCCGGCGCCTACATCGACTATGTGGTGCCCGGAATCATCCTGCTGTGCGCGGGATTCGGTGCGTCGACGACCGCGGTCGCGCTGTCCACCGATCTGGCCGACGGCATCATCGACCGGTTCCGTGCCATGGCCATCGCCCGCTCGGCGATGCTCACCGGCCACGTCGCCGAGAGCGTGATCCGCAATCTGCTCACCTCGGGAATCGTGATCGGGCTCGCGATCGCCCTCGGCTTCCGGCCGACCACCGACCCGTTGCGCTGGCTGGGCGTCGTCGGGGTGCTCGCGATGTTCGTGTTCGCGTTGTCGTGGTTGTCCGCGGCACTCGGTCTACTCGCCCGAAACCCCGAGGCGGCGAACGGCTTCACGTTCGTGTTCATGTTCCTGCCCTATGTGAGCAGCGCGTTCGTCCCGACCGAGTCGATGCCGGTCTCGCTGCACTGGTTCGCCGAGAATCAGCCGGTGACCCCGGTCATCGAGACGATACGCGGGTTGTTGATGGGCACGCCGATCGGCGACAGCGGGTTGCTCGCGGTGCTGTGGTGCGCGGGTATCGCGCTGGGCGGGTACGTCGCGGCGGGAGTTCTGTTCCGGCGTCGCACCAGCGTCTGAAAACAGTGAGGGGGGCAGCGCACAGGCGCTGCCCCCCTCACTGCGGGAACTATCAGTCGGCCGATGCCGTGTACGGGCCCTCCGGCGTAATACCCTGCGCAGGCTGCATGGTGAGCGGGATGCCGGTTCCGGGCAGCGTCGGTGCCGCGGCGGGGATCTGCGGCACCGAAGGCGCGACCGGTTCGAGCGGCAGCGGATCCTCCTCTGGTGCATCGCCGTACAGCTGGGTCGGGTAGTCGAGCGGGAACTCGCCCGGGTTCACCAGTTGCGGGTTCGGCGACACCGTCTCGTACGGCGAGGTGGCCGACTCCTCCGCCGGACTCACCTGCAAATCGCTGCCGGAACCCACCCCGCCGCTCGACCCGGTCTCCACCGAGGCGGCTTCGTGTGTCTGGGGGGCTTGCGGAATCATCGGCGCCGACGCGACGCCGGGCTCCGACGACACGGCGGTGTTGTCGACCGCAGGCGTCCCGCCGTTCATCACCGCATACGAACCACCCGCGACGAGCCCGCCCGCGAGCACACTGGCGGCCGCGGCGACCATCGCGGTCCCCCGCTTGGATCGCGAGCCGGTCTGGATCGGCACCACGACCGTGTCGCCGAGCGCGACCAGCGCGGCTCCGGCGGCGGGCGCGAACGGCGCCAGCCGGCAGGGCAGCACCGGCACCCCGAATCCGGCGACCGCGTCGCGCACCGCGGGCGCGTCCGACGACGAACCCACCAGCACCACCGCGCCGGGCTTCACCGACGCCGCCTCGAACTGGTCCCACGCCGCGGACACACCGGTGCGCAGCGCGTCGGGCGTGGGCGCACCGGTCTGCGAGTAGGCGGCGAGCACACGATGGCGACCGGGGTCGATCAGTGTCATCGCCTGGTAGCCGGGCACCGCCTCGAAGACGAGTAGATTCTCGAACTCGTCGAGCCAGGTCATCGCGCCCGCGACGAACAGATGCGCCGACTTCGCCGAAACCAGCGAGGCCGTGCGCCATTCGGTCTCCGCCAGCCGGGTGACGATCGCGCGGCGCTCGTTCGCGTCGCGGTAACTCACCGCCACCCCGGCGATCTCGTGCTCGTCATCGAGTTCGGCGGCGATCGCGTCGAGTGCGGTGTGTACCGCCACCGCCACTTCGGACTTACCGTCGCCATTGGCACGGACGGTGCGCCGCAGCAGCATCCGATCCGTGAGGGTGACGCCCGATTCGGCGAACGCCACCGCGTGCACGGCTCCCCGTTCGGTGCTGACGCCGAGGGTTACCACAGATCCTGCTGCCACAAGTCTTGCCTTCCGTTACCTTTTGGTGAGCAAATGCGTGTGCGCGCCCATCAGGCAGCCATCCCTTCCGAGGCGACGGTCCCGGCCTTACCACCACCACTGGTGGTGTAGAGCCGGGTGGACGCTTCACAGCCGGCCGCGTCTCCTACTTGCGTAGGATCGGTCTCCTGCCTGGCTCCACGTCCTGCCGCCGACCCACTGTCGGCGGGACCCTGTTCACCCACGCTTGACTGGGTGTCGCCGAGTCGGGCGAGGTTGATCGCGGCATTGCGATCACGATCGATCGAAACACCGCAGTGTTCACACTCATAGACGCGGTCGGCGAGGGTCAGGTTTGGCTTTCGCCCACCACACCCCGAACACGTCTTCGAACTCGGAAACCACCGATCAGCTTCCACCAGGTCCGACCCATACCATCTGGTCTTATACGAGAGCATCTGCCGGATCTGCGCCAACGCCGCATCAGCGAGCGCTCGGTTCATACCCTTCTTCCGGGCACCACCCGCCGATCGCATCCCGGCCGCGTTCAACGTCTCCACGGTGATGACCTGATGTTGCTGGGCCAAGGTCGTGGTCGCCTTGTGTAGAACATCCCGACGGATCGCGGCGGCACGCCCGTGAGTACGGCCTGTCCGAGCGGTGGTGGCTTGCCACCGCTTCGACGGCAGCCGCCTTGTTTTCGTGACCGAGTCGTACGGGCCGTGTTGACGTGCAGCCCGGCGTTGCAACGCCCTCAGCCGGGCCCGCGACGCCGCCAACGGTTTCGGGGCCGGAACCCGCCACAACTCACGACCGTCGGGAGCCGCGACCACGAGCAGGGCGTCGGCTTTGACACCGACATCCACGCCGACCACTGGGTCAGGTGACCGCCGCGCATGCACGGGACGGATCTTGCTCGCGATGAGTGTCTGGAACGACACATACCAGCGGCAACGTGAGTCCTGCGACAGAGTCGCAGACAGGATTCGCGCGGACCCCGCCTCGACACGGCGGGCGAGCTTTCGGGTGGACTCGTGTGTTCTGAGCCGCCCGAGCCGTGGCAAGACGATGTGGCGGCGGTCCGGTTCGACCCGGATCGTTCCGGTGGTGAACCGGACCGATGGTCGGGACCGGACCGCAGTCTTGAATCTCGGGAACCCGACCGGTTTACCTGCCCGCCGACCGGTTCGGGAGATAGCCCAGTTGTCCAGGGACCGTGCGAGGGCGTCGAGTCCGGTGTTGTAGGCCTCTTTCGAGTTCTCGGCCCACCACGGCGCGTGCTCGTGTTTGCGCTGGTTCCAGATTTTGCGGAGCTTGGGTAGTGACCAGCCGATCGACGGGGTCAAATCAGTGTCAGCTATGCCGTAGCTGCGTTCCGCGGCGCGTTGATCCATCACCGCTGTGACGAGGGTGAGCATGTGGTTGAACGCGAACCTGGCTGCCCCGCAATGAGATCGGAGCATCGTGTGTTGTTGCTGGGTCGGGTCGATCGCGAATCGGTAGGCCTGCACTGTCCATCCGTCGGGGATGTCGAACCTAGCCACCAGCAATCAACTCCTTCCCCAGGTTTCGTCGTCAGTCACCAACACACGCCACCACGCCAGAGCGATCTGGCCAGTTCCGAACCGTGACAGCGAACCAAGCCGCCGTCAGTCCCCAGCCGTTCGAGATCGGGTACGGCAAGAAGATCACCGCGAATAAGCGTGCAGATAGACGCACACTTATCTGATGATTCGTCACCGGTCAGGGCATGGATGGGTCGGGATTTCAGCTAGTTGTTGACACGCTGTCGGTAGAGGCGTGTCGCGGATGTGTGTATACCGCTAGCCTGGATGGGTGGAAGTACACGCGCAGGCCCGGTCACCGCAGAGCCGTCCGGACCCTGCGCTGGAATTGCAGGACGACCCGCAGGAGTTGATGCCGCGCAAGCGGCCGACGCAGGAGCGCAGCAAGCGCAAATTCGACGCCCTGCTGGCGTCTTCGCGCGAGCTGCTGGTCGAGGTGGGGTTCGAATCGTTCACCTGTGAAGAGGTCGCCCAGCGCGCCGAGGTGCCGATCGGCACCCTGTACCAGTTCTTCGCCAACAAGTACGTGATCGTCTGCGAGCTCAATCGACAAGACCTGGTTGCGGTTTCCCGCGAGCTGGCCGACTTCCACGGTGAAGTGCCCTCGCTGGACTGGTTGCGGCACATGAATCAGTTCGTCGACCACATGGCGAACCTGTGGACCACCGACCCGTCACGGCGCGAAGTGTGGCTGGCGATGCAGTCGACCCCGTCCACGCGGGCCACGGGCGCGCTGCACGAGAAAGAATTCGCCGCGGTCGTCTCGCAGATGCTGCGGCCGCTGACCCCGCGCACCCCGCGCGCCCGGCGCACGATGATGGCCGAGGTGCTGGTGCACGTCGTGTATTCGATGCTGAATTTCTCGGTGCAGGAAGATCAATCGAACACCGACGCCGTCGCCGAACTCAAGCGGCTGATGGTGGCCTATTTGCTCGTCGCCGAAAAAGAATCGCGAACCGCCGAGGAGTAGCGGTTCGCGATTTCTAGCCCCGGCCGTCGATCAGATCGGCCAGTTCGCCCGGGTCCTCCAGCACCACCATCGCCGCGGCGGTGTCACCGTCGTGGGTCAGGGACAGGTGCACGCGCACGCGGGGCAGGAACTCCGCGGCGAGGCCGTGGAGTTTGATGCTCGGTCTGCCCCACGCGTCGTTGACGACTTCGATGAGCGGGTAGGGGTTGTCGCCGATCTGTGGGCTGCGGGCGAAGCGAGACGATGCCCAGGCTTTGAGCACCGCCTCCTTCGCGGCCCAGCGTGCGGCGAAGCTGCGGTCCGGGTCGGTTTGCTTGCTCTGGCAGTAGCGACGTTCACCAGCGGTGAATGTCTCCCTGAGCATGGTCGACCCGGGCCGTTGCAGCTGTTCGGAGAACTCGGAGATGGTTACCAAGTCCAAGCCGATACCGAGAATCGTCACGAAGCGGCAGCCTACGACGCTTCGGTCGGCTGCGGAGCGATTTGGCCGGTGCCGCAACCCCATCCGTTCGCGCTGTAGACACCGTCGCTGTCCAGGCGTGCCTGCGGCGAGAGCAGCATGTCGGCCTCGAGCTGACGAATCTGCTTGGCCGGCGTGCCGTCGGCACCAAGCCGGCGATCGGCCGGCTTCTCGTACAGTGCCGACCCGCCGCACATGGCCTCGGCGAACCGCTGCCTGCCCGCGAGCTGACGCGTCTGCGCCCGCTCCTGGTACTCGGCGCGCGCGGCCGGTTCGATCGCGGCCAGGAACGCCTGCGGATGGACCACCGCGAGCAGACCGGACACGTGACCGAAGCCGAGCGAGGTCACCAGACCCGCCTTCAGCGCGAACTTCTCACCGAAGCGCAGCGGCTCGCGCGCCCACACCAGGTGCGGGTAGTCGGCCATCTTCTCGTCGACGCAGTCCAGACTCCGGTTCGGCGGCACCACACCGTTTTCCAGCACCTGGCACAGGCCGATGAGCTGGAACGCCGCCGCGCCGCCCTTCGCATGGCCGGTGAGGCTCTTCTGCGAGACCACGAACAGCGGTGCGCCGTCGGTACGGCCCAGCGCGCCCGCGAGCCGCTCGTGCAGCTCCGACTCGTTGGGATCGTTGGCCGCGGTGGAGGTGTCGTGCTTGGAGATCACCGCGATGTCGTCGGGGGTCACGCCGAGCTTGCGCAGTTCGGCCGCCAGTCGCGACTCGCTGCCGCCACGCCCCGCACCCAGTGCGCCGAGGCCCGGTGCCGGGATGGAGGTGTGCACGCCGTCGGCGAAGGACTGGGCGAAGGCGATGACGCCGAGCACCGGCAGACCCATCTCCACGGCCACGTCACCGCGGGCCAGCAGCACGGTGCCGCCGCCCTGGGATTCGACGAACCCACCGCGCCGGCGATCGTTGGCGCGGGAGAAGTAGCGGTCGCTGATTCCCTTGGCGCGCATGCTCGCCGAGTCGGCGGTGGCCGACATGTCACCGAAGCCGACGATGCCTTCGATACCGAGGTCGTCGAAACCACCGGCGACCACGACCTCGGCCTTGCCGAGCCGGATCTTGTCGACGGCTTCCTCCACCGACACCGCCGCCGTGGCGCAGGCCGCGACCGGGTGCACCATGGCGCCGTAGCTGCCCACGTAGGACTGCACCACGTGCGCCAGGGCGACGTTGGGCAGTGCCTCCTGCAGGATGTCGTTCGGGCGCGGTTCGCCGAGCAGGTTGTCGACGTAGAGCGAGCGCATCGAGGACATGCCGCCCATGCCGGTGCCCTGGGTGTTGGCCACCAGGCTCGGGTGCACCCAGCTCATCAGCTCGTCGGGGCTGAAGCCCGCGCCGACGAACGCGTCGACGGTGCAGACGATGTTCCACAGCGCGACCCGGTCGATCGAAGCGGCCATGTCGGCCGAGACGCCCCAGATGGTGGGGTCCCAGCCGGTCGGGATCTGGCCACCGACCACGCGCGACAGCTTCGCCTTGCGCGGCACCCGGATCTCGGTGCCCGCCTGCCGGGTCACGGTCCAGTCGCTGGAATCGGCGACCGGCGCGATGACGGTGTGCTCGGGATCGGCGGTATGGAAGGCCCGCGCCTCCGCCTCACCCGCGACGGTGAACGACAGGTCCTGATCGAGGAACACCGAGGTGAGCAGCGGGGCCGCGTTGTCGAGCATGGCGCCGTCGTCTTCGTAGCGGCGCACACCGCAGCGTTCGACGACGGTGTCGTGGTAACGCTCCGCGACCTCGGCTTCGGGCACGAAGTCACCGGACTCGGTGTCGTACCAGCCGGGCTTTGGTTCGTTCTCCCAGCGGATCAGACCCGTGGTCCAGGCCAGTTCGAGCACGCCTGCGGCCGAGAGCTTGTCTTCGACCTCCATCTCGAAGCGGGTGCGCGAGGAGCCGTACGGGCCGAGCTCACCCGCGCCGACGATGACGATCATGTCGCTGAGATCCGCGGTGACCTGACCCCACTCCGGCACGGGCAGTGCCGAACTCAGGGTGGGCGGTGCGGGCAGCGCGGCGATGGTCGCGGCGGTCGAGGCTTCCTCGATCTGCTCGGCCGCGGCCTCCTGCGCCTGCTTGGCGAGCGCGGACAGGTCGAGCTTGGCACGCGCCAGCCCACCGGTGAGGTCGATCTGCTGCGGGGCGGTGATCGTCACCTGGCGAGCACGCGAGGTGCACCACTTGAGCAGTTCGTCGGCCATCTCGGTGGTCGACCAGGTGTGCACGCCCGCCTTCTCCACGGCCTCGACCATGGGGTCGTTGTGGCCCATCAGCCCGGTGCCGCGCACCCAGCCGATCAGCGCGTGCACCAGCGTCACCCGGGCGGCCCAGGACTTCTCGGCCTTCCACTTCAAGACCACCGCGTCGAGCGCGGCCTTGGACTCGCCGTAGGCGCCGTCGCCGCCGAAGAGGCCGCGGTTGGGCGAACCCGGCAGCACCACATGCAGTTTCGCGTCGACGTCGTGGTCGGCGCCGATCGCGGACAGGCCGCCGATCAGCCGTTCCACCGACCAGAGCAGCACGCGCATTTCCATTTCGGCGCGGGCGCCCGCGTCGGCGAGGTCACCGGCGACGCGCGGTGCCGCGAACGGCAGCAGCATCGTCGGGGTCATGGCGTCCTTGACCTTGATCTTGGCGCCACCGGCGTTATCGACCTGTTCGGTGCCGACCCACTCGATCAGCGCGTCGAGGTCCTGGTAGGAGGCCATATTGGCCGGGACCACCCACAGCGCCGCACCGTGGCGGGCGTTGTCGCGGTAGAGCGAGCGGTAGAACCGCAACCGCTCGTCGTTGAGCCCGGAGGTGGTGACCACCACGGTCGCGCCGCCGGAGAGGAGCTTGCCGGTGACCGCCGCGGCGATGGAACCCTTGCTGGCACCGGTGATCACGGCGAGGTCGTCGGACCACAAACCCGGCTCGGTGGTGTCGAGGGCGGCCTTCGCGATCTGGGCGTACACCCCGGCCAGCACCGAACGGGCCTCGTGCATGGCCCGCTGCCGCCACCAGTTCGCCTGGGCGGCAACAGCGTCACCGGCACCGGCGAAACCGTCGATCGACTGCTCCGCGGTGGTGGCGTCGTCGCCGAGCCACATCTTCGCGAGGTCCTCGCGGGCGGTGGCCCAGCGGTCGTCGATGAGAACGGCCTTGCGGGCATCGAACGCGGGCGCGACCAAACGCGGCCAGTCCGAACCCAATTCGGCCGAGACGAGGTCGACGAGCGTGTCCGGAGTCGCTTCGGGAGCGCTCACCTTCTCACTGAGGCCGAGCTGTTCGAGCACCACCCGCGCCGCGGTGGCGAGCACGCCGTCGCGTCCGGTGATCTGTTCGGTGAACTCGCCGAGCGCCGCCGCGTCGACGGTGCCGCCTGCCGCGCCACCCGCCGAGGGCATCGAGACCGCGACACCGCGTCGTGCGGCCACGGCCTGCACGGCCGCGTCGATGGCCGCGTCTACCGACGCCGCGTCGCTGAGCGCACCGGCGGCGAGACCGCCGAGGTCGCCGCCGCGCACGCTGGCACCTTCACGGGTGCCGAGCGAGACCTCGGCGGTGACGTGGCTGGCCCAGCCGTCGCCGAGTTCCCAGACCTTCTTGACCCGGTCGGCGATGGCGGCGGGCCGCTTGCCCGACGGGCCGAAGACCTTGCGCAGGTGGTCGCCGATGGCGTCGGTGAGCACGGTGCCGAAGGGCTTGTAGGTGCGGGCCAGGCGTTCGACGGTGGCGGCCAGTGCGCCCATGTCGGCGTCGGCGGCACCGTCTATGGCACCGAGGGAGAGTTCGGCACCGAGGTCGACCAGCAGCTGGTTACGCCGCGAGGAGACACCGTCGCAGAGGCCCTCGATGGTGTCGACCGGGCCGATCTGGTCCATGCGCAGCTTGGTCCACAGCGCGATGAGCACGCGGGTGGCGTCGGCGGCGCTGAAGGCGATGTCGTCGGGGCGCGGGCCGCCGGTGGAGACCGGAGCGGCGGCGGCAACAGGTGCCGCGGCCGGCGCGGCCGTGGCCTCGACGGGGGTGTCGTCGATGTCCTCGACCGGCGCCGGATCGGTGTCGGTGGAGTAGACGACCGCCGCGTCACGTTCGACGTTGACGACCTCCACGGTCGCCCCGCCGAACGCGGGCAGCTTCAGCGTCTGCGAGGCCAGGTTCGCCACGGTCGGGGTGGCGCCGAGGCCGATCTCGACGAACCGCTCGACCCCGAGACCACCGTGCGCGGTGTCGGTGAAGAGCAGGTCCTGGGTCTCGATCCAGCGCACCGGGCTGGCGAACTGCCATGCCAGCAGCTCGATCAGCACCACGCGGCACAGCTCGGCATCGCGCTGCGCCCAGCTGTCGAAATCGGCCAGCACGGCCACGAGGGGCTCCGACGGCACGAGTTCGGCGATCTCGGTGAGGAACGCGCGGTCGAGGGAGAACGGCCGGGGCACCAGGTTCGGGATATAGCGTCCGACCAGGACTTCCGGGTGCACCTCGGCGGGCAGCAGCTGCTCGAGCTTGTGGCGGAACTCCGGCACACCGTCGCGCAGCACCGAGGAGTGGAACGGCACGTCGATGCCGGGCACCAGGATGAAGGCCCGCTTGCCACCGAATTCGGCACGGCGGCGGTCGATTTCGGTCTCGAGCGCCTCAAGCCCGGCGACCGTGCCCGCGATGGCGTACTGGGAGCCGCGCAGGTTCAGGTTCACCACCTCGAGGAACTCACCGGTCTGGGCGCCGATGCCGTTGACGAAGTCGATCACCTCGGCGTCGGGCAGCCCGATCTGCGACGGGCGGATGGCGGCCATCCGGTAGTCGCTGCGGCCCTGCGCGTCACGCGGGACCAGCTCGTGCATGGCCGAGCCACGCTGGAACACCACCTCGAGCACCGCCTCCAGGGGCAGCACACCGGCGACGGCGGCGAGGGCGTTGTACTCACCGACCGAGTGACCGGCCAGCATCGCGCCTTCGACGAACGCGCCCGCTTCACGCAGCTCGGCGACCTGGGCAACGCCCAGGGTGGCCATGGCGACCTGGGTGAACTGGGTCAGGTGCAGCACGCCGTCCGGGTGCCGGTGTTCGACGCCGCGCGCCTTGAGGTAGGTCGGGTTGTCGCGCACCACCGCCAGGATCGAGAAACCGAGGGCTTCGCGGGTGTGCGCGTCGGCACGCTCCCACACCCGCTTGGCCGCCTTCGAGCGGGTCAGCGCGTCCAGGCCCATCCCCTTGCGCTGGATGCCCTGGCCCGGGAAGGCGTACACGGTCTTCGGGGCGGCGGTGCGCCCGGTCGCGGTCATGACCAGGTCACCGTCGACGCGGCAGGAGACCTCGACGATCTCGGCGCCCGCGTCCACCGCGATCCGCTCCACCCGCACGTCCACGGTCGCGCCGGGGCGCACCATGCCGAGGAACCGGGTGGTCCATGCCGTGAGAGTGCGTGCGGGAACGGAGCTTTCGGGATCCACCGCGACCACCGCGTGCTGGGCGGCGGCCGAGAGCCACATGCCGTGCACGATCGGGCTGCCGAGACCTGCCAGCTTGGCGGCGGCATCGGAGGTGTGGATCGGGTTGTGGTCGCCGGAGACCGCGGCGAAGGCGTGCATGGCGCGCGGGGCGGCCATGCTGACATCGCGGCGACGGCGACGCGGGGTGTCGGTGGCGTCGTCGGAGACCGCACCGGCCGCGCGCGGCGGATCGGTGAGCTCGCCCGCACCGTTGCGGCCGCGGATGGCGAACCGTTCGACGAGGCGGGCCAGCGGGGTGGCGTCGAGTCCCTGGTCGAGGATCAGTCCGACGTGCACCACGACCTCGACCACACGGCCCATGTCGGTGTCGACCACCGCGCCGCCCTCGGCACGGACGACGAGAATGCTTGTCTCCGAAGGCAGTTCGTCGAGCAGGTCGATCTGATGGTCCAGGTGGACCAGGTCGAGCATGCCCTCGATGACGGAACCGCCCACCGGGGTGCGGGCCGCACCGAGCACGCCGAACACCGCAGGCCAGCAGGCACCGACCAGCACATCAGGG
Organism: Nocardia sp. NPDC058519; assembly: GCF_042719755.1. Classification (NCBI taxonomy): domain Bacteria; kingdom Bacillati; phylum Actinomycetota; class Actinomycetes; order Mycobacteriales; family Nocardiaceae; genus Nocardia; species Nocardia sp. NPDC058519. Next base: position 130,084 of record NZ_JBHXNK010000019.1, read on the forward strand.
GCGGTGCGGCCGAGGGTGCTGAGGGTGTCTGGAAGACCCGAGCCGGTGACCCCGGCATGGTCGGCGATCAGATCCGGCATCCACGCCAGGTTGAGGTGTGCCACACCGGCTTTCACCTCGGGCAGCGCCTTCCCGGCGGCCACGCCGAGCAGTGCCGACATCGCGATTTCGGCATCGGCCTCGGTGATCACCGGCGCGCCACCGGAATACACGCTCGCGGGCACGGTGATGCGGATCCGGACGTTGTCGCGGGCCAACGGCACCGTCAGTTCCACATAGCTGAATTCGGCTTCGGGACCGGTGGTTTCGGTCAGGGTGGCGCCGGTGCCGTGGTGCACCGCACTCCCCTGCTCGATGGTCCACTCGGAGATCTCGCCGAGGCGGTGCACCGGGTTGACGGTGGTACGCCCGGCCCACTGCACGTCGGGGGCGGCGAGCACGGTGTCGATCGGACCCGCGACGACGCCCGCGGCGCGACGCGCGTCCACCGGCTCGGGCACGACACCGGCCCTGACCAGGCTGTACGCGGTGTCCTGTTCGAAGCGGTCGAGCAGCTCGCCGACCGGCTCGTCCACCCGGGTGATACCGGCGACGGCGACGGTGCCGGGAATGACGCACACCTGATCGGCCGAGTAGCGCGGATCATGGGCCTGCCACAGCGAATCCGAACGCCACCAGCGCCGCACATCGGCGTCGACGACAGGCACGAAGTTCACCGGCTTGCCCGGTGTCTTGCACAGCGAGACGAAGAACGGCACGTCGGCCGGGTGCAGCACGGTGTCGGCGACGGTCGGGTACTGCTTCTTCAGCGCGCACAGCGCCTGCACCGGGTGCTCGAAGGCTTCGTCGTCGGCGAACAGGGTTTCGATCTCGCCGCTGTCGGCCGGGTTGAGCCGGGACTCGGTGCGGCGCATCATCTCCGCGAACCGGTCGCGCCAGCTGATGTCGAGCCAGTCCGAGCGGGTGGCGTCGCGGATCGCGTCACCGATATCGCTGCCGCAATCGAACGAGATCGGCACCTCACTCGTCACAGCGAGGGAGACATAGCGTTCCAGCCACTGCTGGTAGGTCATGGTGGCGATGTCGCCGAAGTAGGGCTTGGCGGTGGCGTCGAGCGCCGCGATGATCTCGGCGCGGCGGCTCGCCACGGCGTCGGCATCGCCGGCGACCTCGTCGAGCAGGCGGCCGGTGCGCGAGGCGGCATTGTCGATCTCGTGGATATCGGCGCCCAGTTGGCTTCGCCCGGAGGCCATTCCGCCACTGGCGGTACCCGCACCGACCCAGTCGGGGGTGCCGGGGGTGTCGACGAGCAGCTGCTTCACCTCGGGCGCGGTGGTCGCTTCGAGGGTGGCCATGGCCGCGGTGCCGACGAGCACACCGTCGAGCGGCATGAGCGGGTAGCCGTAGCCGGTGGACCAGGTGCCGGTGAGGTAGTCGGTGGCGCGCTCGGGGGTACCGATGCCGCCGCCGACGCAGATCACCACGTTGGCGTGGCCGCGCAGCTGGGCGTAGGTGGCCAGCAGCAGGTCGTCGAGGTCTTCCCAGGAGTGGTGCCCGCCGGCCTTGCCGCCTTCGATGTGCATGATCACCGGATAGTCCGGGACCGCGTCGGCGATGCGCAGAACGGCCTTGATCTGGGCGACGGTGCCCGGCTTGAACGCGACGTGGCTGATACCGGCCTCGGACAGCTCACCGATCAGTGCGACGGCTTCGTCGAGTTCGGGAATGCCCGCGGTGACGATCACGCCGTCGATCGGCGCACCCGCCGCCCGCGCCTTCTGCACCAGCCGCTTGCCGCCCAGCTGCAACTTCCACAGGTAGGGATCGAGGAACAGCGAGTTGAACTGCACCGCGCGACCCGGCTGGAGCAGCTGACGCAGCTCGGTCATCCGGTCGGCGAAGATCTGCTCGGTCACCTGTCCGCCACCGGCCAGCTCGGCCCAGTGCCCCGCATTGGCCGCGGCCGCGACGATTTTCGCGTCGACGGTGGTCGGGGTCATGCCCGCCAGCAGGATCGGCGAGCGGCCGGTGAGCTTGGTGAAGGAAGTCTCGACGACGATGCGGCCGTTGGGCAGGCGCACCGGCTTCGGCGCGAAGGCCGACCACGGCGTCGACGGCTCTGGCGCGGCGCCCGGGGTGAGCAGGCTGCGCTGACCGGCGCGGGTGGCTGCGGCGATCACGCCGACACCGGTGCCCTTGAGCGAACCGCCGGTCACCCGCGAGAGCAGGTCGCCGGGGCCGAGGTCGAGGATCCACTGCGCGCCCGCGTCGACCACGGCGTCGACGGTGGCGACCCAGTCGATCGGGTCGACGAGTACCTGCTGGGTCAGGGCGGCGGCGAGGTCGGCGTCGATCTCGCACTGGCGGGCCCAGCCCGCGACCAGTTCGACGGTCTCGGCCAGCGCCGGGTGATGGAAGGCGACGTCGACGGAGATGTCCTCGAACACGGGCGCGAACACCGCGCCACCGCGGGCCTTGCTCTCGCGCTCACGGGTCTGCTCGTCGTGCAGCTGCGCGCAACGCGTGCGCACCCGATCGATCTGCGCGGGCGCACCCGAGAGCACGACACGCCGACGTCCGTTGCGGATCGACACGACCGCGGCGGTCGCGGGGTCGACTCCTTCCGCCACCTCGGTGACGATCGCCCGCAGCTGTTCCGGGTCCACATTCGACACCGCGACCATCGGCGAGCGCTCGCCCACCGGCATCAGTCCACGCCTGCGCGCGACGAGTCCGGCGGCCGCACCGACGAGCTGGGCGATGGCCAGCAGCTCCGCGTCACGCGTGCCGCCCGCTTCGACCGCGGCGGCGGCGAACAGCCCCTGCGAATGTCCGACGATCGCGACAGGCGCGTGCTCGGCCATGTCGAGACCCTGCAACCGCAACGCCCTGGTCGCGGCGAGCTGGGCCAGCAGCACACCCGGCATGGAAACGGCCACCGAGCGCAGCACCGAGTCCGCGGGTGCCGAGGAGGGCTCCTCCGGCTCGTCGAGCTCGCTCTCGAGCACCCAGCCCATCGGATCGAAACCACCGGGGCGCACCACCAGCAACTGTGTCGCAACCGGCTCGATCAGCGCGGACGCGTCATTGACCAGCGCGGTCAGCTCGGGCTCCAGCGCACTGTCGCGCCCGATCTCCTCGAGCTCGCGCAGCCACTGCGCACCCTGTCCACCGAACGCCAACGCGTATCCCGCCCCGTTGCGCAGCTGCTCCAGCAGCGCCGCGCGGACACCTCTCGCCGGGCCACGACCATTCGTCTTCATGGTCGCTTCCGTGCCGATTTCGGTGCTCTCGTTGATCGTCAAGACGCTCGACTTCCTTCTCCTGGCGTGTCGCCCACCGACGGCACGCACACGTATCCGGCAGCCCCTCGGGCCTGTTGAGAGCCACAATCGCACAAAATCATGAGGAAAGCCTCACGTTTCCGACCCCACCAATGGCTACCGCCCAGTATTTCCGTATGTCCGTACCAGAATCATCTGAAACATGACACAGCCTCATGTTTGAACACGCAGGTCCAGCCTGTTACCGGGATTCTCAAACATGAGTGCCCCTCACATTGAGGTTTACCGAATCGTTATAATCCCAGGTAGTGTTACCCACGAGTACGCCACGCCGCCCCAACGCTTCGCGCAGCCCGATTCGCCCGGTAGAGTTTGGACGGTCGTACACATCCAAGCGCGAGTGGCGAAATTGGCAGACGCGCCAGATTTAGGTTCTGGTGTCCACGGACGTAGGGGTTCAAGTCCCCTCTCGCGCACTCTCTTGCACGTTTTTGCGTCAGATATGACGCAAAACGTGGTGGAGAGCCTCCATCGCACCACTTGAGCACGTAGATGCGACAGATGTGACGCGAAAACGTGGTAGAGCGGTACACGAGACACCTCTCTTGCACGCGCACCGCCACGTTCCACTCCACACGGGCGTGGTCGAACCGACATCGAATATTCGCGGGTAGATAGCCGTTCCACCGGGTTCAGGCCTGGCCGACGGCCTCCAGCCAGGGCGGAGAGAACCTGTTCACACGGTCGCAGTCGGGGTGCCCGCGATCCCCTACTCGAATGCCTCGAACCTGTCCCCAGATCATGCGTGGCGTAGCCGATCCGGCGTCCATCCGCCCTACAAGTCAGACCAGCTCTGGCGCAACGGCTCCCAGATGCCGGAGGTTCTGGTGCCGTCGAGAAGCGGATCGAGGAACTCCGCCAGCACGGCGAAGGCCTCATCGAGCGTATGCAAGCGCGCCGCGAGTTTGGCCGCACGTGCTTCCTTCGGATAGCCCGCAGTCCACTGGGGGCCAGGGCTTCGTACTGCCGCAGGGAGCGTGAGATTAGGCCGCCGATGTTGTTGAAGTTGCAGAGCCGCTGCGGTGCTCGCGGCGTCGATGGGGAAGCGGGCGATGATCAGGTGCAGATCGACCAGGTCGTGGTAGCGAGTCGATGGGGTGTTGTTCCTGGCTCCGTACAGCTGATACATCGCGGCGACTTTGTCACCGATCTGGTCGGCCAGCGACATCACTGTGAACGGTGGGAGCTCAGCGAAGCCGTCGATGTCGATCATGGAGACAGGTACGACTTGATCGGTCGCCGCGGCGAGAGTAGTCCGTATCGACAGGTCGATGGGGAATGTGTAGAGCAGTGTGGCTCCGTAGTACACATCGGCCGTCAGCTGTGCAGCGTCCGGACCTCCCGGGTTAGATTTGCTGCGTTTGACCTGGAAGGAAAGGGGATCGAGGTCGGTTGGTCGATCCAGGAGAGCCTGAAGTTCGATGATCGCTTCCTCGGCGGTGACGTCGGTGCGCATCAGATCGGCGTCGCGGCTGTGGCGCGCGCCGTCGGTGATGCGCACCAACAGGCCACCGCCACCTTTGAGGACCCAAGGGCTGTCGGGGTCGACGAAGACCCGGGCGAGGAATCTGAACAGGTATATCTCGCGCTGGATCTGGTCGGAGGGGCGACCGGTACGGGTTGAGAGCGTTCTGGCTTTGGACTTGAACGAGCTCTGGAACGCTGAGGCAGATCGGCGGGGTGTTGAGGTCAGTGTGGCTCCTAGTCTTGGGTTGGGCTGACTACGGCATCATGCAGGCCCTGGAGGGCGATCTGCACTTCATTCGACGCGAACGCTTCATCCGAGGTGACGAGGGAGAGGGCGGGCTGGATTGCCGTAGCGATCGGCTCGACCATCGCAGCGAGTTGCTGCGAGAGGAGCTCGGGAGGCAAGCTGGCGGCCACGGCGTCACGCAGTACCTTGTCGAAACCGCTGCTGGATAGCACCTCCCGAACCGACTGCCTGATGACGGCAATCATTTCCGGTGAGAACTCGATCTCGCGACCGCCGTCGAGCTCGTCAGCCTGCGCGAGTTCTACCGCTGAGGCGGGCACTCCCGCGGTGTGGATGAAGGTCCTGACGACTTCGGCGCCGTCTCCAGGGTGAGCTCCGTAGTTGTGGGCGTAAGGACGCAAGGCTTCGGCGAGCTCAGCCGACGTGGTGTCCCCGGTCATGATCGTGTCGCGCACGACACTCGCCAAGTGGCCACCGTCAGTGTCGGCGGCGGCCAAGTCGGTGACCGTGCGCAGGGGACGAGTGACAGGAAGCCCGTCGACGCGGTGCCATTCGGTCGGGGTGAGGGCGGCGACGATGAAGGTGACCTCGGAGCTACGGCTGCGCCGCGGTTTGCCGACGGTGAATTGGTGGATGTCGGCGTCGAGGTCGCCGAGTTGCTGCAGCACGGCGGCAGATCTGTGCGACACGACGCCGAGGGGCACCGGGTCACCGAGGCGATCACCGGCGGTGCGAGCTGGTTCGAGTGCCAGCCACGCGCTGCGGATCGCGTCGTGTGGGGAGTCCGGTGCGCCGGCGACCCGGTACACACCGTGCTGGATCCGGATCAGGTGGCCGTGGTCGGTCAGCCGTTTCAGCTGCAGGGGTGTGACCCCGCGCTCCACCGCGGCCTGCCTAGTGGTGAACAGGCCCCACTGTTCCTCCCCGAGGGAGGCTAGTTCCAGAAGCGGACCGTTGAGCATGACCCAATAGTAGCGCGTGCGCACACAATAATTTCATTCAGTACGCAACTTTCGGGCGCCACAGTGACAGTATCGCGGCGCGCGAGTCGGCTATGTAGTGGCGTAGAACACACACCGTGCGTGGAGGATCTCGATCGTCACGGTCAATGACGCCCGCTAGCCCATTGCCCTGGCGGCGGTACCGCCAGGGCAATGTCCAGGCGCGTCGATGACGAATCCCGTGGCCGGGTTCCTGAGACGGTCTACCTGGTGTGTACGTGGTGGTCCGTCCCACGGAGACCGCTCCGAAAATGCCTGGTGACGGACATGAACAGAGGCGTTCTGTAGCGCGACACCGAAATCGTACGTCGCGGGACGCAGGAATCATGGGCCCTGCCTGCATTCTCGAGCTGTCAGCGGCCGCGTTCGTAGCCGCGCTGATTCTCGCGTAGGGACCTGGCGATGGCGTTCCCGTCGCGGGGATTCCAGTCGGCGAGAGCGCTGCGCTGCGGACTCAGGATCGTTGGGTGCGCCGCGTCGTAGGACTCTCGCTCCTGCTTGGCCCGGTCGACGTTCGCGGCGATCCGCATGCGCTCGATCGCAGCGCCGAGGAACTCGGTGACCTCGTCGCTGAGCCTCGCCAGGCGGTCATAGCGCTCGCCGCGGGGTACCCGCGTCTGCAGCCGCTCGACCAGAACATCGAGTTCCTCACGTATCTGCTCCAGGCGCCGGCGATCGGGGCCGGGCCCGACCCGTTTCAACTCCGCCAATAGGTCCAGGAACTCGTCCTCCATGCCGTTCATCTGGATCCCCCTCCGCGTGGCCTCGCCGACTCCGTTCACGCTACGCCGAACTGCCTGTCCCGGGCCGGCGCTCTGGGCAGAATGAACAGATGACCGCTGGCGCGAAACTCGATCCACCCCTACCGTTTTCGCCGACCGCGCACCAAGCACTGCGTGACCTGGCCGTCCACTCAGGCACCGGAGTGACCATCCTGTGTGGGTTCCCCGCAGCAGGAAAAACCACCGCCACTCGGCTGCTGGCCGATCTGGTGGATCCGGTAGTGCTCGACAAGGACACCTTCGCACCCCGGCTCGAGGAGTCGGTGATGGCCGAGCTGACGTGCAACCCGCACGACCGCGACAGCGACCTCTACCGCCGCGTCGTCTCCCCACACCTCTACACCGCACTGGTCGGGCAGGCCGTCACGATCGCCCGCCGCTGCCCAGTCCTCGTCGATGCCCCGTTCCTCGGCTACATCACCGCCGCCAGCGAGCAGAGCCAGCGGCTCAGTGACTACATCCGCACGATCGCCGGCGGCGAGACGGCTATCCGGACGGTCTGGGTCGGCACTGACACCACCCGAATCCGGGAACGCATGGCTCTCCGTGGCGCCGAGCGTGATCAGCCCAAGCTCGACGACTGGGAGACCTACCGCAGCGGTGTCCTTGACTCCGGTCTGGCCCGCACCGGGCCCGCCGTCGCGGACTACCTCACCACGAACTGACCCAGCTCTGGCGCCTCCCGAGTAGCCCGCGGCCGCTGGTCTCGATATGCATTCAACCGCCTGATCGAATGCCTCGAACCATCCACGCGCACCCGGCGTCTGGCTGATCGCACCCGAGCCGTGCGGTCGAGTGCCTCGACACCGGAGACACCGTGAACCACCACGCCATCGACGGCACCCGCTACCTTCGCACCCCTGCACGGGGGTGCCGGTCATGCTGATCGCGCCGATCGTGCCGCCTTCGACCTCGCTCGACGAACTCATCGAAGGCCTACGCGGCACCGCCCGCACAGCGACCACCACCACTGTCAGCGACATCGCCTACGGAATGTGCACCGTCGGCGCCGCCGGACGCATCCACGACCGAGCACTCCTCGACGCACTCGACTGGCCCCCGACAACCCGGCTCGGTATCCGCTGCGTCTACGACGGAGTCCTGCTCGTCGCCCAGGCCGAGCACGGCCTCACCGAAATCAGCACCAACCGCTACTTCCGGGTCCCGTTCCGGCAGCGACGCCGAGCAGAACTGCACATCGGTGACAGGGTCCTACTCGTCGCGCACCTCACGCCCGGCCACCTCGTGATCTACCCACCCCGAGCGCTCCATGTGTTCTTCGGCAACCACCGACGTCTTCTGGAGGCGTGACCGATGCCTCCGATGACACACCGCCACCCGGCCGCCGATCCCGCCGCGATCGAGGCGACCCGAGTCCTGCTGTCCCGGATCGGAATCACACCGTCGGACCTGCTGGCAACGATTCCGGAATGCCCCACCTTCGCCCAAACCATTCCGCAACTACGATCCACCCTCAGCCCAGGCACCCTGCGCACCTACCGCGTCCACCTCGACAGACTCGAAAACACCTGGCCCAACCAACGACTCGACCAGGTGACCGTCGCCGACCTCGACCGGCAAGCCCACGACGTGCAAACGACCAGCAGGATCAACCGCAGCAGCCGCGACGGCTCCGGCGCACGAGAACACTTCGTCAACGCCGCCCGCAGCCTCTACCGCTACGCCGAGCACAACAACTGGATCCAGCCCCACCGAAACCCCGCCCGCCAGCTGACGATCCCCACCCGACAACCCTCACACCGGCGCGCGATCCCGTCTGCTCACCTGGCCGAGATCTGCCACGTCGCCGCCGTCACCGGAAACGACCGCGAACTCGACAGCCTCATCCTGCGACTCCACATCGAAACCGCCTGCCGCCGCGAAGGCGCCCTCCGGTTGCGCCCCGACGACCTCGACACCGACCTCTGCCTCGTCCTGCTCCGAGAGAAGGGCGGCCGCGATCGGTGGCAACCGATCTCGCCCACGCTGATGTGGCATCTCACCGACCATGCCGAACACCGCAGCAGCCCACCCGGGGGCCAGCTGCTGCGGTATCGGCGCGGCACACCGATCACCACCCGCCGCTACGACCACCTCTGGACACGCCTGGGCACCCACCTGCCCTGGGTCACCACCCAGCACATCACCACCCACTGGCTACGCCACACCACCCTCACCTGGGTCGAACGAACCTTCGGCTACGCCACCGCACGCGCCTACGCCGGCCACCACACCCACCGACACGACACCACCGCGACCTACGTCAAAGCCGACCTATTCGAAATCGCCACCGCCCTGTCAGCCCTGACACAGGAAGCACACCCACTTCTGCTCGCCGACAACAACATCGACCTTGGCATCAGGCGGTAACTCGTCAGGACGGCAGATCAGATTCCCAGTCGGCGAAGCGATCCCGCATCGCAGCGATGTCAGCGACGGCGACGCCGTAGGGCGTGAAGTCGCGGTCGGGGATCTGGCGGAGGTAAGACAGTGATTCGGCGAACATGTTCCGGTCGAAGCCTGGATTATGTTCGGACGCAACGATAAGGAGGGTCTGACGCGTGTAGCGTTCACTGACCAAGATGGCGTCGATATCGAGGTAGTCACGCGGAGCCCAGCGATTGAACAGCGCATCCATCTTGCCGGCCACCGCGTCATCGGGATGCAAGACCGGCCCGACTTCGAGCAGAACGGGTGATTTGGACCGCCAGAACACTCCGAGATCCACCTTGGCTACGTACCCCTCGGCGAAAGAAACCGTCAACTGCACTAGGTCAGGTGTTCGGCGCACAAACGAAACATCGAGACCCGCCTCGAGGAAGGCCGCGGCGACGTCATCGGCGACCTCGCCCGGGCTTCCTCGCCGATCTGAGAACAGATCGACGTCCTCGGACGGCCGCGAACCCATCCCGTGCAACGCCACCGCATGACCACCACCGAGCACGAACCCACGGTTACCAACGGTGCGAAGTGCAATGCGGGCCAGCTCGAGTTGTCGCTGATCCATCAGGCAGCTGCGCGCAACTGCGGGAACTGCTGCTCCCACAGCGCGCGCACTTGTCGCGCCGGACGCATTTGCGCCCAGATCACGGCAAGTAGGCGCCCACTGACCAGTTCCCGCAGGTGACGTCCGGTGCCCTCTTCCAAGACGATCTTGTACACCGCAGTGCGATCGTATGAATCGTCCAGGTCGAACTCGGTTCGACCACCCCACGCCAACTCCGTCGGCAGCCGCAACACCCCATGTTCAGGCCCACGCAGATCCGCCAAGGAATCAACGACCTCATACGGCTTGACCTCGGCAAAACTGAACGGCGTACCGGGATGATCGGACATACCACCAGTCTGCCCGACAGCTCGAGGTAGGTAAACCGCGGCACGGTCTAGCGGCCGGTCTTGGCACTACGGCGCGTGATCCATTCGTTCCTCCCCGTCATGTACCGATTCCGCGGCGGACCCGGGACACCGGTCAGCGGATCAAGTCTCTCGACGTGGGCCCTGCACCATTCAAGCCATAAGGTCGCCGCCGTTCGCTGCTCCTCGTCCTGGATCACCTGGACCCGAGCCGCCATCGCAACCAAGTAACGCCGGATCGTTCCTGCCTCGGCCCATTGAGATGCCTGCTTTCGCAGTTCCTCGGCCTTCAGGTTCTCTTTGTGTTGGATCTCGGCGAGACGCGCCGCTTCGCGCTGACGTTCCGCCTCGGCAATCTGTCGAAGCCTGGCCGATTCCTTCGCAGCATCACGCCGATCCGCATCCTGCTCTAGCCATTGCATGACCTCTGGCAGCAGATCCTCGACCACGATTCGCCGCTTGGAATTGTCGTTGAATTGCGGTGGCAGGAGCGCCGGCCTGGCATGTCGCGCGCCGGCGGGCTGGTTGGCGTTGACCGGCGCCACTGCGGCCGTCGATCAGATTGCGGCGCTTGCGCCGGCGCGGACCGGTCGGCAGTCACTGTCGGTGAAGCGACGACCTACTGGCCGGCTGTGTCATTGGGTGCGATCCGCAGTAGCCGGGTGACGGTGGGCTGCCACATCACCGCTCGTCCGCCCTCCCCTGCGACAAGTGTCCCGGTCAGCTCCATGGGCTCGTCCAGTGGCGCCATGCCGATGAAATCGCGCTGTACCTCGCGTCCTGTCTCGAGCGAGGTGGCTGTGTAGTACACCGGGCCGAGTTTCTGGACCGGGTTGCCTGCGATCGGGCCGTAGGACAGGGTGTGGATCAGGTCGTCGTCGCGGGTGAGCTTGGGTAGCGACGCGGTGCGGTCGCGATTGGTCCAGACCCGCTGACATGTCGTCGTCCCGTCCCCCGCGACGCGGACGTCGACGCGCGTGGCCCCGCCCTGGTAGGGCGCGCTCGCGGGCGTCGACGGTGAGTCCACCGCGAACGACGGGTACTCGTACCCGTACGTATTGACCAGCACCAGCGCGCCGTCGTGCGCGATGATCGAGTTCTCCGTGGCCGCCGGCCCGTCGATGAGCACTCCGTCGGGCGCGACACTCGACGGGTCCTCGGTGGTAGCGAAGGCTGATAGGCGACATACTTCGGCGCCGTCGGTGCGGCGGTACACGATGAGGTCGGGTTTCGGTGCGTCGTCGGTGATGGCCACCAGGTCGTCGGGGGTGCCCGAGTTGTCGACTGCGAAGTATGTGGGTGTGGTGCCGGAGCCGTGGGCGAGCAGGCCGGGCTTACGGGCGGGCCCCACGTCGTATCCGCGCCGCCACCGCACCGTGGGCGTGCCGTCGGTGTCCAGGTCGATCTCGTAGAGCGCGCGGCTGGTGATCACCGACGCACCGCCGGGGCGCATCGTGGTGCCGTTGGTGATCTGCTCGCCCGGCTCGAGCGAGAGAGTGCGGATCTGCGCCGCGGATCCGGGAGTGCCGGGGCGGACCGTGCCGACGATGCCGCCGGTGGTGACGAACCAGATCTGTCCGTCCCAGGTGGGTGCCAGACCGGTGGGGTTGTCGCCCGCGGGGATGGCGGCGTTCAGCGATGCGAGCGGCTCGACGTCCATTCGCCACCGCCCGTCCTCGCCTTGGGAGTGGCCGACTGCGAGCAACGTGTGGTTGCCGTCGGCGACGATGACGCGGTTCCGGTTGTCGAGATAGCCGTATACGCCGCCCAGCAGGGCTCCCTTGTCCAGTTGCACGCTCGCCAACTCGCCGCCGGTCGTCGGGTCGAAGAGCTTGACCGTGGGCGCGAGCAGTTCCGGCGGTTCGGTCGCGATCGGCGCCGTGCACAGCGCGACCGGCATGCCGTCGTTGCCGACGAAGACCGACGAACACGAGGCGAAAGTCTGCCGACCGGTGATATCGGGCGCCGGTCCGGGGCCGCTTCCGGGCACCGTGTCGGTGGAGTACGCGTCGCCGTGCACCGTGGCGGTGCCGTCGGGACCGAGACCGGGCGGGGCTGAGGGAGCCGCCGACGCCGTCGGCGCGAGTGGATAGATCAAGGCGGCCGTGAAGATGAACGCCGCCAGGCTGGTCGGCGCGGGCCGCAGTCGCGATCCGGTGCCGGCGTCAGTGGCGCGGCGGGGTCCGAGCCTGCTGAACGTACTCATGTTTTCCCTTTTCCGACAAGCTGTTTCAAGGATAGGAATGGATAGTGGTAAGTGTTTGTGTGCTAGGGCGCGACGGCACCGAGGTCGTGGAATCCGTAGCGGGGGTAAGTACCGATCACGCCCACCTCGAACAAGCCCTCGCCGCAGATGGTGCGGCCGTGCTCGGTCAGTTCGAAGCGGCTGAGGTTGTCTACGGGGCAGAACATGCGCTTCCAGTCCTCGATGTCGGCCACCCGCAGACGCAATTGCTGCAGCACCGACTCGCCCTGCCACATGCCGTGACGCCAATCCTGCTCGAGACCGTAGCCGGTGCCGACCCCGATGTAGTTGGGCAGCACCGGAGTGCAGTGCACCCGCAGCGTCTCCTCCAGGCCTGCGCCGGGTGCGGGGCGGTGAAAGGTGAGGACGGCGGAAGAAACCTCACGACCTCCGGGGTGGAAGCGCAAAGCATGCTCGGGTCGGCCGAGCGGTTCGGGAGCCCGCTCCGGATCGCGCCACACGCGGGTGGCGTCCTCAACGATGCGTCGCCCGTCGGCATCTTCCTGCATGATCGTGATGATGATGAACTCGTCGAACTGCATCACCGCGTAGATCCAGAAGAAGCAGCTGCCTTCCGACTCCGCGGGGCCGGCCCGGCGCCCGGGTGGCTCGGGCTCACCGACCGGGCGTACCCCCCAGGAACGGTCGCGGTTACCGCGCCAGCCCTCGTCGGTGACGGCGATGTCGGTGCCGTCCACGGTGAGGGTGCCCGACCAGGTGCCCGGCTGGACGAAACGCTGGGTGTCGAACATGACGCGGCCGAGTTGCCGGTCGAAGTGCCGGGCCTCCAAATGTGCCGGGGCGTTGGCGGTGAAGCTGAGATCGAAAGCGAGGTGGGGGGCCTGCTCGGACGGATCGAGGACTACCCGCAGCTGCTGCAATCCTTCGACGACGTCGATGCGGAAGGGACCGACCCGGGTATCCATGCGGTCGGCGCCCAGCGCCTTGGAGGCCCGGGTGACCAGGGATGCCGCAGAACAAGAAGACCGGATGAGCGGGTCCCCGCCCGCCGATCGGGTGGTTGCGATCATGGAGCGCCTCGCGAACACCGCATCAGGCTATTCGGCGGCCGAGGTAGCCGACGAACTGGGACTGAGTCGATCCACCCGGAGCGATCCCGACCGCGCTCGAGGCACACGACTGGGTCCAGCGCCTGCCGGATCTGACCTATCGACTGGGGTCCGCTGCTTTCGCCCTGGCGGGACAGATTCGCATGACTCTTCCACAGCCCCAACCCACGCTGGACCGAATGCTGGCAGAGCTGGCCGAACGCGCCGGCGGCGGAGCGTCTCTCACACTGGTCGGTGCCACCCACATGACGTTCGTCGCGATGGCCGTGGCCCACCCTCAGGCACAGCCGCGATCGCCCACAGATCTCCCGCAGTACAACAGGCGTGGCTGCGGGCCGGGATGCCACCGCGAGGTCGAACCCCCTCGAAGGTGAGCGCGCACGTCGAAGCGATGCGTGCCGGCACCGGCAGCCTCGCCCTCCCTCCGGCTCAGCCGACGGACATCGCCCGCTCACCGTGCCGATAGGCTGACCATCGCACGAGCTGTCAGCAAGTGGCTGGCCAAGGGCTGATTCTCGATGAAGGGATCGGCCTCAGCCCAAGGCATTCGGCAGACCGGAGGAACGATGACATCGGCACATAATTCGAGTACCGGCCGCCGCTACTCCGGCCTGGCTGCCGAAGAGCGAACTCGCGCCCGTCGGGATGCACTCCTCGAAGCCGCGCTCGACCGGTTCGGCACAGCTGGGTTCGCGGCAACCTCGGTCAAGCAGATCTGCGGCGCGGCCTCGCTGACCGAACGGTACTTCTACGAGTCGTTCCGTGATCGCCAGGCGTCGCTGGTCCAGGTTTACGCGATGCTCGTTGCCGAGATGCGGCAGGCTACCGAGACCGCGATTGCGGCGGCAGGCAGCGAAACGGCGGTGGTCGTGCGTGCGGGCTTGGCCGCGTTCATCGAATACCTGACCGAGGACCCGCGTCGCGCTCGTATTGTCCTCATCGAGGTCGTCGGCGTTTCGCCAGAGCTCGAGGAACTGCGGCACGGAGTGCTGCGGGCGTTCGGCGAACTGATCGGCTCGGTGTGGTCGACGGAGGCCGGTATCGACCCCGATGACGAGCGCACTCGGTTGTCCGCGATCGCGCTGTCCGGAGCCGTGAACAACCTGCTCGTGGACTGGATGATGACCGGTCAGCGGCAGTCGGTGGAGGTACTGGTCGAGGTGTGCACGACGCTTTTCCTCGCCGCGGCCGGCGCTCTCCGTCGCGCGGAGTAGCTGCCGGTTTTGCCGTAGAGCATTGCCTTGCTCGCTGCGCTTATGGGAGACTGGGTCACATCAGACATGAATGCATGTCAAATATTGACCCTAGTAAGGAGGGCTTGTGGGCTCGACCAAGAGTTTCGACGGTCGCGTGATCGCGGTGACCGGTGCTGCGCGGGGCATCGGTCTGGCGATCGCCAGGCAACTCGCCGAGGCCGGCGCGCGTGTCGCCATCGGCGACCTGGACGCCGGTCAGGCGGCCGCGGCGGCCGCGACCCTGCCGGGTACCGCCGCCGGGTTCGCGCTCGATGTCACCGTCGAGTCCTCGTTCACCCGATTCCTCGACGAGGTCGAGTCGAAGTGGGGGCCGGTCGATGTGCTGGTCAACAACGCGGGCGTGATGTGGGTCGGCCCGTTCGACGAGGAGACCGAGCAGGCCACCCGCCGCCAGCTCGAGGTCAACCTGCACGGCGTAATCCGCGGTGTCCGGCTCACCGCGCCGCGCATGCGCGCCCGCGGCCGCGGCCATATCGTGACCGTCGCCTCCGCGGCCTCCAAGCTCGCCCCTCCCGGCGAAGCGACATACGCGGCCACCAAGCACGGTGTCTTCGGATATCTGAGCGCGGTACGTGAGGAGCTGCGCGGCAGCGGTGTCAATCTCTCGGTCGTGATGCCGACCGTCGTGGATACCCCGCTCGCGGCAGGCACCTCGACGGGGTCGGTCGATATGCTGACCCCGGAGGATGTGGCATCGGCGGTGGTCGGCGCGATCGCCAAGCCCCGATTCGAGGTGACCGTCCCGGGTTACGTAGGGCCGCTCGCTCGCGCGGTCGCGATCCTGCCTGACGCGCTGCGCGTGCTGGTGTACCGGAAGATGGTGCCGAACCAGGTCGTCGAGGCGAACCAGGATTCGCGCGCGGCCTACGAAAAAGACGCACTCACCACCGACAACAACTCAGGAGCCACCTCGTGACCACCGAAACCAACGGTCGCCGGCAGGGCGATCAGTCCACCGAGCTGGTGCGCCCGATTCCCGAATTCGACGGCGTGCACGACGTCTGGCCGCGCGGCAAGCGGCTGGAAGCAGTGCGCGACGCGGCCACCCGGTACCGCGAGCGTTTCATCGCGCAGGGCCAGATCAAGGCGATCAAGAGCTTCGACATCGCCGCCGCACCCTATCCCGCGCGATTCGCCTTCCAGGGCTATTCGGTGAACCTCAACCCGATGATCTCGATCATCAACCGGATGTTCGTCATCCAGTTCGAAGGCTTCGACGGCAAACTCAAGACCCTGGTCTGGGAGCCCACCGTCGCGGCCGGTTCCGCGGAGGCGCCGTTCTACCACAAGCTCCAGCAGGTCTCGCAGAAGCTCAAGGCCGAGAAGCTCTTCGTCACGTACTACAACGATCCCGACACCGTGCTGCCCCGGCTCGGACTGCGCAACGAAGACGTCGACTACATCAGCTTCGACCATCTCCACGTCCAGGACGTCCGGATGATCATGGGCAGCGACGAGATCATCGAGGGCGAGACCGAGCCACGCAAGCCGCTGTTCCCGAACGCGAAGCTGCTCGTGCACCGCAGGGAACTCGGCACGTTCGAGTCCATGCACCCGATGCAGTGGGCCTGGTACGTCGACGGCGGCATGAACGGTGTGCCGCAGGACCGGCTCGAGATCTTCGACGGTGACGTCGAACTCGGTGTCGGTGTCAGTTTGCTGTGGACGCCGGGACACACCGATGGCAACCACTCCCTGGTGGTCAATACGCCCGACGGCGTGTGGGTCTCCTCGGAGAACGGCATGGCCGCCGACAGCTGGCAGCCCGAGTTGTCGAAGATTCCGGGCGTCAAGCAGCAGGCATCGTTCTACGGTCGCGAGGTCGTGCTCAACGGGAACACCCTCGAGGACTCGCTCGACCAGTACGACTCGATGGTCAAGGAGAAGACGATGGCGTCGCCGTCCCCGCGTGACTCGCGGTGGCTGCAGATCATCCCGTCCTCGGAGTGCGCGCCGTGGAAGCGGCAGTGGCCGGTGGTGCCGACGCACAGCCATGGCGGACTCGACTACGGCACGATCGTCGTCCCCGAGCGCGCGTCGCGCTGAGTGGTGACCTAGATCCGCCGCGTGGCTGATACTTTCGCGCCCGCCTATCCAACCGGATAGGCGGGCGCGGACGTTTACTACGCTGCGGTACTGCTTCGCGCGCCTAATACCCTGCGCAGGAACTCGGCGGTCAACCCCACCGCCTGCAGGCTCTCGGGCAGCAAACCGTCCAGTACCGGGAACGCGTGGACCTGTCGCTGCCACACATGGGCCTCGACATCGCGTCCGCCGTCGCCGAGGAGCTGGGCGAATTCCACGATGTCGGCCTCGAACATCTCCTTTGCCGCGACGGTCAGGAACGTCGGCGGGAATACCGCGGGGTCGATCTGCAGCAGCGACCGCGCGCCGCGAAGGTCCACCGGACCGCGCGTCCACTTCTGCTTGGCCCGCGTATACGCGGAAACCGGCATCAGGGCGTCACGGCAGATGACAGCGTGGTCCCGCAGATCGACGTCGAGGTTCACATGCGTCGAGTAGCCGATGTAGGCCGCGGGCATGGCGATGCCGTCGGCCGCGGCGAGCTCGCAGATCTTGGCGGCGAGGAAGGCCCCCGACGAGTCTCCGGCGACGATCACCTTGCCCGGGTCCGGGCAGATCTCCAGTAATCGGCGATACGCCGCGTAGGCGTCATGGACCGCGGTGCCGACCCCCGCGAACGGCAGTTGCCGGTAGATCACCGAGTACACGGGCACCGCCAGCAGTCCGGCCAGCCTGCTGGTGACCCTGCGATGGGTTCCCGCCCCACAGAACGTGAATCCGCCGCCGTGCAGATAGAGCACGGTGGCCCCGGCCAGCGCGTCGTCGGCGTCGCGCTGCGGCACGTACCGCTCGATGGGTACGGAATCGAGTTCGGTGACCGATTGCACGACGGTGCTCGGTGCGGGCACCAGAGCGAAGGCACCGTCGAGCAGGTTCAGCGCGCGGATCCCGGTGTCGTTCAGCGGCCACACCCGGTACATGGGCTTGGCGATCAGGCGCGCCAGCACGTAGTTGACGCGCGAACGCACGCTGGCCTCAGAATGCGAGATCAGCGCGGTACTCGCCGCTGTTGTCCGGCGCGCCGATACGACGGATGCGGAATCTGTGCCCACTGTAGGTCCCCTTGTGTTCGACAGTCGCTCTCGATTTGACATGTTGAGATGTCAGATAGCGGGTTCCTGATTATTGCACAGAACGACCTGCGGGCGATCAGCCGCAGGTGGCGCCGGTCATGGCGCGCACCCGATCGGCTGACCAGCGCCTCAGCGAACTCCGGGGAAGTACGGACTCACCGGGAAGCACGGAACCGGAGTGGCCGTGTCGGGTGAGAGTGCGTTGAGAACGAACCGCCACACTCGTTCGCTGTACAAGGTGGCGAGGTGCTCGGACTGGTCAACCACGCAGCCGTCCTGGAGGGTGATATTGGTGACGTTCTCACCGGAAAGGTACTGCTGATCGTAAGGGGTGACGATCTGGTCGTACCTGGTTACCAGGGTGGTGTACGTGACCCCAGGGCGGGTGTCGCCGTTGCCGTACACCTCGCGCGAAAGGTCGTCGCCGATCGCCTGCTGGGTCAGGCCCGGTGCGATGTCGCCGAGGCCCTCGTAGACCCACCACCCCACCGGCGGGACGAAGCTGCGCAGGTACGCGATGGTGCTCAGCGTGGTGCCGTGATTGCTGGGTGAGATGCCGACCATCTTGTCCACCTTGGCCGCACCGCCGAGCACATTGAGGTAGTACAGCGGCATGATGCCACCGCCCTGCGAGTGGCCGACGATATCCACCTTCTCGGCACCGGTGGCAGCGAGCACGCGGTCGACAACGGCGGCCAGTTCGCGCCCGGACGCGCGGATGTCACCGAGAGCCTGCAACGGGACCTGCCCCGGAAGCCACGCCATATTGCCGTAGTTGAACGTGTACACGCAGTAGCCGTTGTTCTTGAGGTACGGCGCGCCGGCCTGCCAAGCGATCGCCTGCGTGGTCGACGTGGAGTTCGACAGAATCACCGGATTCGGGTGCTCGGCGCTGGGTTTGCAGTTCCAGTCGTTGGCGCCGGGCGGCGCCTGAGCCGGAAACAAACCTGCGGGGAGGATGCCCGCACCCAGGTCGAAGGGGACCGGCAATGGGCCGGTCGCGGGTTCGGGTGCCTGCGCCGATCCTGACCCCGCGGTCATGGCCAGTGCGATCACCGCCCCGGCCATTGCGGCAACGAATCTGAACCGATTGGGCACGATATCCCCCATGCTTTCCGAACTGAAACCTCAAACATAATGAGCGTTATTCAGGTAACACGAGTTTCAAATCACAGACCACTGTGATTTCTCCCAATAGTCATTGGGTCAACTTGACCAGGCCATACGGGCCGAAAACGCCAAAATAACGGCCGTCGCAGGGTAGTGAACACATTCCAGTCATTGGCCAAAGGGGCGTTGGTGGATCGTGTCATGGACGTTCAGGCGAGTCGGGTCGAGGCTCCGGCTCAATAGCAGATCAGCAGCTGGCTCGCAAGGCTTCAGCGGTCGGTTTTCGGCTGTGCAGGGTCGGCCTGTGGGCGGAGTTCCAGCGTGTCGCCGCCGACAAGACTCGGTCGCAGCACTGAGCAAAGGAGTATCCGTGACATCGAATCGCGTGCCCGCCGCAGCAGCGGCCTTCCCATCGGTCCAGGTATGTGGTCGGATCGACAGGATCGGACAATGGTGAATCTGTCGAGGCGCCAGGGGAAATGGCTTGCCGGACTGGTCGTCGTCGGTGTCGCCGTCGGGGCGGGCACGGGTGGGGCCGTGGTGACGCGGGCCGTGGACGATCGCGCAGCGCGCAGCCGATCCGACGCTGTACCCGCGGACCCCAACGTGGCGATCGCGTGCGAAGACCGGCGGCCGTCGAAGGTCGACCCGGGCAGCTACGGAATGCAGAACGACGGGTCCTTCCTGCACCCTTCCCTCACCTATGTGAACGAATCGGAGCAGCACCCGTTCCCCGGCGGTGGGGAAGACCTGTTCCCCGCCACCGGCGGGTACGACCCGAACTCCTACAAGAGTGACAACGTGAATATCGAGGCGCACTACCCCGGTAAACAGTTCACCCCGGATCCGTTCCATTCGTGGCAGAACATCGTGGACTTCGACGGTCGACGCTACATGTTCCAGTACGACCGCAGCGAAGCCCGCGTCTACGACATCACCGATGTCGAGAACGTGCAGGTCGTCGAGTCGCTGACCCGCGACGACGTCGCAACGGTGGAGGGAAACAACGAGGCCGTCGCGAGCAAGGATTGGGCCGCCCACGATTTCTGGGGAGCCTCCACCATCCAGTGGAGCGAGAAGCACGGCGGCTACATCATGGTCCAGAGTTTCGAGATGCGGCGTCAGGTTCCGTTCTGGATGGGCGACGCGCCGCAAGAGAGCAAGTACGCCGCGCCCGAAGGTGTGGCCGCTGCTCGCGCGGACACCCAGCTCAAAGGCTTCAAGGTCTACAAGCTGAACGGCCCTCGGAAGCAGGACTGGGAGTTGCTGGCGACGGTGAGCACCGACGACACTCAGAACAATCCGCTCGACCCGGATTTCAGCAAGCCCCAGCAGGGGTCGGGATCTCTCGACGTCCCGCACTGGGACGGCGGTCGCTACATGTTCGTCTCGACGGCGCCCAACGACGACTGGTCGATGCAGGAGTATCCGACCTACCTCTACGCCAACGGATTCCAGGTGTGGGACATGGCCGATCCGGCCGCACCGGTGCTGCTCGACACCTGGCATCGTGAGGGCATGGTTCGCGGTGAGGAGGATGCCTACCGATCCAATACGCGCTGCGGCAACCGGACATCGTGGATGGGTTCACGCAACCCGCTCTACATTCCCACGCCGATAGAGGAAGGCGGCAAGTACGGGTTCGCGGCGATGGGCGGATTCGGCATGTCGATCATCGACATCTCCGATCCCACGAATCTGCGCGAGGTCGGCCATCTCGATGTCCCGCCGTCGGTGTCGGGTACCGAGGCCGACAATATCGATGTCTCCCAGTTCGAGAAGACCGGCATGGTGTATTTGAGTGGTTATCCGCTGTCGGAGGACTGCTACGAGCCGTACAAGGACATCTTCCAGGTCGATGCCACCGATCCCGCGCAGCCGCGCATTGTCGGCCGGCTACCGCGGCCGACACCGCCGGAGGGAGCGCCGGTGACCGATTTCTGCCAGCGCGGCGGCAGCTTCGGACCCAAGCGCAGTGGGTACTTCACCTCTCCGGGCGACCCGAAGGATGGGCTGATGGTCTATGACTTCTACAACGCGGGAGCACAGTTCTTCGACGTGTCGGACCCGAAGAATCCGAAGATCGCGGGATACTTCGCGCCGCCGACCTTCGGTCCGGAGACCGAGGACTGGGCGCGCAGCAATCCGACACATGGCGTGTATGTCGAATACGACCGCAACATCGTCTGGCTGATGACCAACGACGGGATATACGCGCTGTCGGCGCCATCCCTGCTCGGCGCACCGAATCTCGGCGCCCCGTCCGAGCCGTTCCGCACCAGCGCGCGATGAGCTACTGAGACCATTCGCAGGCGGTGCGTGCCGCACCTGCACGACGGCGGATTCGCCTCCGCGGTGTCGGCACGTCCCGCTCTGAATTTCTCATCGACAGTATCGGCGTAGACGCGTTCAGAGAAGACTCGCCGCCTACCCTGCAAAGGCCACCCAATAGAACGCCCAGCCTGTCACGGCCGTGAATATCAGATCGATGGCGGCCACCCGCGCCCAGCGGACATGGGACGGACTATGTGGACCAGGATGTGTTCGCGAACCGAACCCTCGGATCGCCCGGACGATGACGACCGGCCACAGCACGATTGTCGTCAGCGCGAATACGAGATGCACGGCGAGGGCCACCCACACCGCGCTGGAAACCGTACCGCCGACGACGCCCGCCGCGCGGTCCTGCCAGCCGTTGATGCGAATATCGAGTTCGAAGATGACGACCGCGACCGACAGGGCCGCGCCCAGCGGCAGTTGGATCCGCTTGTGCAGCGAATACCGTCGGCGTCCTTTCACCTCGTAGACGCTCCATGCCAGCACTGCCATCACGACGATCAGCACATCCATCATGAGAGATGCTCTGGTGCCGAGGAATCCATCGATTCCTCCGAATTCGTTCACTGAGTGTTCCTCCGACCAGAAGGTCCGCATACCTGACCCCCGCGGAGTCAACGGTCGACCCGAGTTGTTCAACCGAGTCCAGAGATCATCGTCGTCGTCGAAATGCCTTCGCGCGTCCCCTCAAAGAAGGGCTACGGACTATCGAAAGTCGGGCTCGCAGAAAAACTTTCGATGGATACCCGTGGTGTCAGGGATCCGTCGCGCACAGCTGGAGACCAGCTGCGAATTCAGAAGGCCGCCGGTCGGGTTTCGGCTGCGACCAGGCGCAGCACTTCGATTTCTCGGACGCTGCGGGTGGTGTCGGGGTTACGGGCCCGAGTGAGGAGTCTCGATGCCACCGATGGCATCAGTCCCCGAGCGACCGCAGACACAGGCGCTGGTCGGTCGCGAGCGCGAGGAGGTGTTCGTCGTGACTGATCAGCATGACGACTACCCCGTCGGCGGCAAGCTCACGCATAATCGAGGTGATCGAATGGAGATGGCGCCCGTCGACGCCGGAACTCGGTTCGTCGAAGACCACGATCCGGCGTCCGCTCAGGCGTGCCGCAGAGATGACCAGGCGTTGTTGTTGTCCGCCGGACAATGCCAACGGATGACGCTCGCCCAACCCGTCCAGTCCCATCGCCGACAGCAGCGCCGTGATGTGCGGCACCGTCTCGGGTGTGGCTCCGAGAGCGAGTTCGGCAGTCACACTGTCGGTGAACAGCTGCCGCTGGACGTCCTGCATCACGATGGCCGATTCGCGTAGCCGATCGCGGCGCGTCAACCGCCGACCATCGAGCATGACGGTCCCCTCGTGCCGTTGCAATCCGGTCAGGATGCGCGCCAGGGTGCTCTTGCCCACGCCGTTGGGACCGGTGACCGCGGTGATCGAACCGGCGGGCAGATGCGCGGAACCGATGTCGAGCACGCGGCGACCACCTGTCTCTTATACACATCTCCGAG
>NZ_JBHXNK010000020.1:0-12368 GCF_042719755.1 Nocardia sp. NPDC058519
GCGAGTTAGCCGCCGTTGCGTCCGCGGCGCAGCCGCCAGCAACGGTGGCTAACTCGCGGCCCCCCAGGGGCCGCGCTCGAGCGCGCCAGCGCTCCAATAAACACAGCGTCAAACCATCTGGGACTACTCAAACCCAGAATCGACGCATCAACCCAAACGGCGCTGTCTGGCAATATCAGCCAAAACCACACCCGCAGCGACCGAGGCATTCAGCGACTCGACCGGACCCGCCATCGGGATGCTCAGGATCGAGTCACAGTTCTCGCGCACCAGACGCGACAGGCCCTTGCCCTCCGAACCCACGACGACGACCGTCGGGACACTGCCGTCGAAGTCGTCGAGGGTGGTGTCACCGTCGGCGTCGAGGCCGACGATCTGGATGCCGTTGGCGGCCCAATCCTTCAGCGTGCGAGTCAGATTGGTGGCCCGCGCGACAGGCAGCCGGGCGGCGGCACCGGCGCTGGTACGCCATGCCACTGCGGTGACACTCGCGCTGCGACGCTGCGGGATCACCACGCCCTGCCCGCCGAACGCGGACACCGAGCGGATGACGGCGCCGAGGTTGCGCGGGTCGGTGATGTTGTCCAGCGCGACCAGCAGCGCGGGCTCGGCGGTGGACTTCACCCGGTCCATCAGGTCGTCGGGGTGGGCGTAGCGGTACGGCGGCACCTGCAGGGCGACGCCCTGGTGCAAACCATTGGCACTGAGCCGATCCAGATCGGTGCGCGGCACCTCGAGGATGGAGATGCCCATATCGGCGGCGCGCTGCACGCTCTCCGAGAGCCGGTCGTCGTTCTCGGTGCCGACCGCCACGTACAGGGCGGTCGCGGGCACGTCGGCGCGTAGACACTCGAGCACGGGGTTGCGGCCGAGCACCAACTCGGGACCCTCGTCGGACTTGCGGCCGACGCGCGGCACACCGGACTTACCGGTCGGACGGCCCTGTGCGGCATTGGCTTTGGCCTTCTCGGCCGCTCGGGCCCGCTTGGCGGCGGGGTGCTTGGTGCGCGCGACGGCAGGCGGGGTCGCGCCCCTGCCCTCCAGCCCGCGGCGGTGCTTTCCACCGGAACCGGCGACCTGCCCCTTCTTGGTGCCGCCCTTACGTACCGCTCCGCGTCGCTGTGAATTGCCTGCCATCAGTTCGCCTTTCCGCTCGATGCGCCCAGCGACCATTCCGGCCCCTGCGGGGTATCGGTTACCTCGATACCCGCGGCGATGAGCCGATCCCGTGCGGCATCGGCTTCTGCCCAGTTCTTGTCGGCCCGCGCGTTCGCCCGGCGATCCAGCTCCGTGCGGACGAGCACGTCGAGCGCATCGATCGCCGCCGAATTGTCGGCGGGGGTGTACCAGTGTTCGTCGAGCGGGTCGACGCCGAGAATTCCCAGCATCGCCCGCACTTGACCGGCCAGTTCGACCGCGGTCTCCACCGCACCCGCTTCCAGCGCGCGATTGCCCTCGTGCACCACGTGGTGGATTTCGGCGAGCGCCTTGGGCACTGCCAGATCGTCGTCGATCGCGGCGGCGAATCCGTCGGTCCATTTTCCGACCGGCACTTCGCCCGCTCGGTCCAGCACTCGCTGCACGAAGGCTTCGATGCGCTGATACGAGGCGACCGCGTCGTCGAGTGCCTTGTCGGAGTATTCGAGCATCGAGCGGTAATGCGCGCTGCCCAAGTAGAAACGCAATTCTACCGGGCGCACCCGGGTGAGAACATTCGGCACCGAGAGCACATTGCCGAGTGACTTCGACATTTTCTCCCCGCCCATCGTCACCCAGCCGTTGTGCAGCCAGTAACGCGCGAAACCGTCGCCTGCCGCTTTGGACTGGGCGATCTCGTTCTCGTGGTGCGGGAAAATCAAATCCATTCCACCGCAGTGGATATCGAATTCCGCGCCGAGATAGAACTCGGCCATCGCGGAGCATTCCAGATGCCAGCCGGGGCGACCGGGGCCCCAGGGCGATGGCCAGCTCGGCTCGCCGGGCTTGGCGGCCTTCCACAGCGTGAAGTCACGGGGATCACGTTTGCAGCGGGTCGGGGTTTCGCCCTGGTGCACGTCGTCGAGGCGGTGGCCCGACAGCTCGCCGTAATTCGGCCAGCTCATCACGTCGAAATACACATCGCCGTCGGCGGCGTAGGCGTGGCCGCGCTCGATCAGGCGCTGCATCAGGTCGACCATCTGGGTGATGTGACCGGTGGCGCGCGGTTCGGCCGATGGCGGCAGCACGCCGAGGGTTTCGTAGGCGGAGTCGAAAGCGCGCTCGTGGGTCGCGGCCCATTCCCACCACGGCCTGCCCGCTTCGGCGGCCTTGTTCAGGATCTTGTCGTCGATATCGGTGACATTGCGGATGAACCGCACGTCGTAGTCGTGCGCGAGCAACCAGCGACGCAGCACGTCGAAGGCGACGCCACTGCGCACATGACCGATATGGGGCTGACCCTGCACGGTGGCCCCACACAGATACACCGAGGCACGGCCGGGGACCAGCGGGGTGAATTCCCGCATGGTCCGCGTGTCGGTGTCAAAAAGGCGCAAGGTCACGGCATTCGATCCTAGTCGGTGGGATTGTGGTGGGGTTGACCGGCCGGTTCGTGGCGCCGTGGTTTATGGAACGGCTGATCGAATCGGCGAGAAGGCACTGCGCGGTAGGAAAGATTCAGGGGCCCGTCGGGGCTACGAACATGCTGCGATCAGACAGGTGGCGATGGCGGCGATTCCCTCGCCGCGGCCGGTCAGACCGAGACCGTCCGTCGTGGTTCCGGACACCGAAACAGGGGCGTCGAGGAGTTCGCCGAGGACTTTTTGCGCCTCGGCGCGGCGGGGGCCGATCTTCGGGCGATTACCGATGACCTGCACCGCGGCGTTCACGACTTCGAAGCCCTCCTCGGCCAGCAGCCTGCGGACCTCGGTGAGCATGGCGGCGCCGGTGACGCCGGCCCATTCGGGACGGCCGACGCCGAAGACAGCGCCGACGTCGCCGAGACCAGCGGCGGAGAGCAGGGCATCGCAGAGGGCGTGGGCGGCGACGTCACCGTCGGAGTGGCCCGCGCAACCGTCGGCGTCGGCGAACAGCAGACCGGCCATCCAGCAGGGGCGTCCCGGCTCGATGGGGTGCACATCGCTGCCGATGCCGACTCTCATCGGGCAACCGCCTGCTCGACGGAGGGCCGCCCGGCGGCCGGGGACCCGTTGCCGAGGAGCGCCTCGGCCAGGTGCAGGTCGAGGGGGGTGGTGATCTTGAATGCCAGTGGGTCACCCGGGACTGTCTGCACGGCGACACCGAGGCGTTCGACCAGGCCCGCGTCGTCGGTGGCGCCCACGTCGGTGGCGTAGGCGCGGCGCAGCAGGTCGGCGGCGAAGCCCTGGGGGGTTTGGATGGCGCGCAGGTGGGCGCGATCGGGGGTGCCGGTGACGACGCCCGCGTCGTCCACCGATTTCACGGTGTCGACCACGGGCAACGCGGGGACCACGGCCTGGCTACCTGTCTGGAGCTCGGCGGCCACTCGCGCGATCAGCTCGGGTGGCGTGAGCGCGCGTGCGGCATCGTGCACGAGGTAGAACGCGGCGTCGGGTGCGGCAGTGATGCCGGCACGCACCGAATCGGTGCGCTCGGCGCCGCCCACGACCACCTGCACCGGCACAGGGGGCATCGAACCGCCGGTCAGCGAGGTGGTGGTGGACAGCAGCGCGGATGCGGCCTCGACCAGTTCGGCGGGCACGACCACGACAACCCGGTGCACCGCACCGGACGCGATCAGACCGTCGACGGCCAACCGGACCATAGGTGTGCCGCCGACCGGAACGAACGCCTTCGGGGTGGGTTCACCCAGGCGCACGCCACGACCGGCGGCAGGGACCAGTGCTACGACAGGTCGCACTTGTTCAAATTTCTAGGAAGCCGCGGCGAGGACCTCGTCGAGCAGCGATTCAGCCTTGCCGTCGTCGGTGCCCTCGGCGAGCGCGAGCTCACCGACGAGGATCTGACGAGCCTTGGCAAGCATCCGCTTCTCACCGGCGGACAGGCCGCGGTCCTGCTCACGACGCCACAGGTCACGAACCACTTCGGCCACCTTGTTCACATCGCCGGAGGCGAGTTTCTCGAGGTTGGCCTTGTAACGGCGGGACCAGTTGGTCGGCTCCTCCGTGTGTGGCGCGCGCAGCACCTGGAAGACGCGGTCGAGACCTTCCTGGCCGACGACGTCACGGACGCCGACGTATTCAGCGTTCTCTGCGGGAACCCGAACGGTCAGGTCGCCTTGCGCAACCTTCAGGACCAGATACTCTTTCTGCACACCCTTGATGGTGCGGGTCTCGATTGCTTCGATCAGCGCCGCTCCGTGGTGGGGGTAAACGACGGTGTCTCCGACCTTAAAAATCATGTGTCCCGTGCCCCTTTCGATGTTCACAGTTTAACATGCGACTCGATAACGGCGCGATCAACTGTGCAGGTCAGGGCCACAACGAGGCCATCGCAGGGGTTGACAATACAGAATCGGTGTGCATTGTGTTGCGCCAGAACGGGTTAACCACCAGCATAGCGACCGGTTATCGCGCGTCGGGAACCCGGCATCGATCCGGCAAACGCGCTCGAGACACCGAACTGTTACTTCCGCACCCGCGCGTCGCGAGCCCGAACGTCACCCGCGCGAAGTGAACTACTACGCTGCCTAGTTACTAACCTCCGATCCCCTTGTGGACGGAGTGAGCCCGGTCGACATGGAGGACAAACCGTGACTGCCCTGAAAGCTGTGACCGCCCTGTCGGCGCGACGTCGCATGGCGACGGTTGCCGCGCTCGCCGCTGCCGCGGGTATCGCCCTGACCGGCTGCAGTGCCGGCCAGATCACCCAGACCTCGTCGCAGGCCGCCGCCATCAACGGCAACCACGCCAATGTCGGCGACATCGCCCTGCGCAACGTGCACATCGTGTACCCCGAGGCCACCGCCGAGCACGACAAGGGCGGCAAGGCGGTGATCGCGCTGTCGATCATCAACACCAGCGAGACCGTCACCGACGAGCTGACCAGCGTCAGCACCGACCTGGGCCAGGTCAAGATCACCGGGCCGGGCGGCGACGCCAAGTTCGTGCTGAAGCCCCAGCAGACCGTGGTCGTCGGCACGGGCGAGACCAAGCCCGCCGCGGCCGACGATCACCACGGCACCACCACGGCGGCGCCGACCACCACGGCCGCGCCGACAACTGCCGCGCCGACAACTGCCGCAGCCGGCCAGGACACCCCGTCGATCGATCCGGTGAAGAACCCGGCCACGATCGAGATCACCGGCCTGTCCAAGGACATCGTGCCCGGCCTGACCTACAACGTCACCTTCAACTTCAAGGACGCGGGCACCGTGCAGGTGGCCGTCCCGGTCGACGCCGCCGCGGTCGCGCGCATCGAGAACGAGAAGTCCGGCCCCGCGCCCGAGGGTGCGGGCGGCGGTCACTGAGACCAGCAGTGCGCAAGAGCCGTCGCGAACTTCGCGGCGGCTCTTCTCTTTGTGTCGGTTCTCTTTGTGTCGGTCCTGCTCCGTAGGGTGCGCCTGTGGCCAAGACCAAAGCAGTCTTCCGGTGCTCCGCGTGCACGCACGAGGTGTCCAAATGGGTGGGTAAGTGCCCCGATTGTGGCGCCTGGGGAACAGTGAACGAGGTGGCCGTTTCGGCGTCCACGGCGGCCCCTGGGCGCCGGGCGATGCTGCCCAGTACAGCGGCGGCACCGCTGTCGCAGATCGACGCCAAGGTCACGCAGGCGCGGTCGACGGGGGTGAGCGAGCTCGATCGGGTACTCGGGGGCGGTGTGGTGCCTGGGTCGGTGGTCCTGCTGTCGGGTGAGCCGGGTGTCGGCAAGTCGACGCTGCTGCTCGAGGTCGCGTTCCGGTGGGCGGCGGCGCGCGAGGAGACCGCGCTGTACGTCACCGCCGAGGAATCGGCCGGACAGGTGCGGTTGCGGGCCGATCGGACCGGCGCGGTGCACGACCGGGTGTACCTTGCGGCCGAATCGGATCTGTCGATCGTGCTCGGGCATGTGGAGCAGGTGCGGCCGTCGCTGCTGGTGGTGGACTCGGTGCAGACCATGCTGGCGCCGGAGGTGGACGGTGTGATCGGCGGTGTCACCCAGGTGCGCGCGGTCACCGCTGCGCTGACCTCGCTGGCCAAGGCGACCGGGATCGCGGTGCTGCTGGTCGGCCACGTCACCAAGGACGGGAATGTGGCGGGCCCGCGCACGCTCGAGCACCTGGTGGACGTGGTGCTGCAGTTCGAGGGTGACAAGAACTCGTCGCTGCGGATGGTTCGCGGCATCAAGAACCGCTTCGGTAGCGCCGACGAGGTGGGCTGCTTCGAACTGCACGACGACGGCATCGCCTGCGTCGACGATCCGTCCGGGCTGTTCCTGCACCACCGCACCGACACCGTCCCAGGAACCGCGGTGACCGTCGCGATGGACGGCAAACGGCCGCTGGTGGCCGAGGTGCAGGGGCTGACCGTCAAGACCGAGATTCCGCAGCCGCGCCGGGCCGTGAGCGGGCTGGACTACAACCGCGTCGCCATGGTGCTCGCGGTGCTACAGAGCCGAGGACGGGTCTTCCTCGGCAAGCACGATGTGTACGCGGCGACCGTCGGCGGCATGCGCTTGCTGGAGCCGACGGCCGATCTGGCCATCGCGTTGGCCATCGCGTCCGCCGAGGCCGATATCGCGCTGCCCGCGGGCTGGGTGATTCTCGGCGAGGTCGGTTTGGCGGGTGAGGTCCGCAAGGTCACCGGGCTCGGCAGGCGCCTGGCCGAAGCCGAGCGTTTGGGGTTCACCACCGCTCTCGTTCCCCCCGGTTCGGAGAAAACCAAGACCGGGACGATGCGTATCCACGAGGTCGGGGATCTGCGCTCGGCCCTTCGATTGGCAGAACTCCGCAAATCCCGCGCACCCCGCGAGATGGTGGCCGTGGAATAACTCCGGCAACCGCCCGATTCGGCGCCGATCATCTATTACCCCGGCAATGTCCATTGACGGCGTGGCCGATCCTGCGAACACTGCAAATCAACCCATCTTGAACATGTGACCTATGGCGCACCCGCACAATGCCACCGACGTGCGGGAACGCGGCATCAAGAGGCGAGGTTGAAGGGCTCCGCGGCGCTGCGAACGGCACCGAGCTGGGCGACGACCATGTACGCGCCCGCCGGCACCTGCAGGCGGTCGCCCGCGCACTGCGGCTGCGAGGTGGTGCCGAACCAGGTGCCCTTGTACGAGAGTTGTTCACCGGCCTTGAGCGTCTTCAGTTCCGCCGGGTCGTCCTGGTTGCAGTCGTTGCTCGCCCAGAGCCTGCGCTGCCCGTCGAGGGTGTAGACGAGGAACTGTGGACCCGCCCCGAGGTCGCGCGAGCAGGCCGCCGACGAGATGTTGGTGATCACGGTGCCGAACGCGGGCTGGTCGCCGACTCGGTAGGTCGGCTGGCCGACTGTCACCTTCAGCGCCAGCGACTGATCCGGGCACGGCTGTGCCGCCGGCTGGGCGGCGGCACTCGCTGTCGTGGTCGGCGGGGCAGACCCGCTGCTGGGTGTACTCGACGCGCTAGTCGGAGTCGAGCTCGTCTCGGACGCGCTCGACTCCGCCGACGTGGTGGTACTCGCGGCCGCGTTATCGGCCCCACCCGAATCCCCGCCGCGCGCGACCATGGTGACGAGCCAGATCACGATCGCGAGCGCGACGATGATGACGCCGATCGCGAGTGCACGGCGGCGCCAGTAGATCTCCGGTGACAGCGGTCCATTCGGTTCCAGCACGCCTCAACGGTAAGCGCAGCGCGCAGGGGCGCGCTCGATGACCTCGGCGTGTCGGCGGTTCAGGCCATCTCGCCGATATTGCCGACGGTGCGCCGCAGCTGCGCGCGACCGTCTTCGAGCTGGTAGGTGACGCTCGCGATAGCCAGCTGACCAGCGGCAACACGCTGGGCGATGATCATCGAACGCTGCATGAGCAGCTTGCTGGTCTCCTCCACGTGGCGCGCCTCTAGGTCGTCGACCGTGTTGAGTCCTTCGCGGCGTCCGAGCAGGATCGACGGCGTCACCCGCTCGACCACGCTGCGAATGAACCCACCGGGCACCTCGCCGCCGTCGAGCGCGTCGATGGTGGCCTTCACGGCACCGCAGCTGTCGTGACCGAGCACGACGATCAGGGGCACATTGAGCACCTCGACGCCGTATTCGATCGAGCCGAGCACCGAACTGTCCACGACGTGGCCCGCTGTGCGCACCACGAACATGTCGCCGAGCCCCTGGTCGAAGATCAGTTCGGCGGCGACGCGGGAATCACCGCAGCCGAACAGGATCGCGTGGGGGTTTTGGCCTTTGACGAGTTTGGCTCGGTCGGCGGCACCCTGGCTAGGATGCTGCAGAGTGTCATTGACGAAGCGCTCATTGCCTTCACGCAACGACTTCCAGGCACTTATCGGATTCGAACCAGGCATACCGACCATTGTGCACATGCCCTCGGTTACCAGCGAGTCCGCCACGTTACGCGTCGGCAAAGAGCGCCTGGCCGAGAGAAAACGAGAACGGTGAGTATCGACGCGGAATCCCTGCTCAGCTGGTTCGGCGACACGGCGCGGGCACTGCCGTGGCGCGAGCCGGAGGCGACCGCATGGCACATCCTGATGAGCGAGATCATGCTGCAGCAGACGCCCGTGGTGCGGGTGGAGCCGATCTGGCGCGAATGGGTGGCGCGCTGGCCGGTGCCGTCGGCGATGGCGGCGTCGTCGCAAGCGGAGGTGCTGCGGGCGTGGGGCAAGTTGGGGTATCCGCGGCGGGCGTTGCGGTTGCACGAGTGCGCGCGGGTGTTGTCGGCCGAGCACGGTGATGTGGTCCCCGCCGATGTCGACGTGCTGCTGAGCCTGCCGGGAATCGGCGCCTATACCGCCCGCGCGGTGGCCTGTTTCGCCTACGGCCAGCGAGTTCCCGTGGTGGACACCAATGTTCGGCGCGTTGTCGCGCGTGCGGTGCACGGCCGGGAGCCGGGCAACCCGTCCGCGCGCGATCTCGCCGAGACCGAAGCCCTGCTGCCGATCCCGGTGCCGCGAGCCGCGACCTTCTCGGCGGCCCTGATGGAACTGGGCGCTTTGGTCTGCACTGCCCGCAATCCAGACTGCGCAGGCTGCCCGCTGCCGACCTGTGCCTGGGTCGCGGCGGGCAAACCCGCCGCCGAAGTGGCACGCAAGGTGCAGAAGTACGAGGGCACCGATCGTCAGGCCCGTGGGCGGCTGCTCGATGTGCTGCGCGACGCGTCAGGCCCGGTCGAGCGGATCCGCCTCGACCTGGCATGGACCCGGGATCCGGGTCAGCGCGCGCGGGCGCTGGATTCGTTGCTGGTCGACGGGCTGATCGAGCAGACCGATGACGGGCTGTTCGCGCTCGCGGGCGAAGGAAGCACCGCCGGGTAGCAGGACGCCGACCGGCTCACCTCGTGACGCGTCGCAGGAACCGGCCGACGTGTTCGCGGTAGGCCTCGGGTTGTTCGTCGTGCACCAGATGCCCGGCCCCTTCGATGCGCACGTACTCCGCATCGGAAACCACCTCGGCCATCGTCAGCATCTGGCCCGGCGGCGTGATGGTGTGCTCGCCTTCGATGAGCAGCGCGGGCACCCGCAGCGACTTCCACTCGGTCCAGAAGTCGCGCGTGCCCCACTCTTCGGAGATCGCGCGGAAGGTGTCCACCTCGCCGTGCAGTCGGTAGCCGTCCGGCGCCGCGGTGAACGCGCGCAGGAAGTAGGTGCCCGCGACCGGGCCGAAGTAGTCGAGCACCGCCTGCTCGTCGGCGAACGGTTGCGGCCAGGAGTGGATCAGCTCGGCCCAGTGGGCGGCGGTGCGGCCGGTGAAATCGGGGGCGATGTCCTCGACGACGATCGCGCGCACCCGCTCGGGATAGGTCGCCGCGAAGACCCAACCGTGGATCGCGCCCATCGAATGCCCGACGATCACCATCGGTTCGGTGATCGCGGCGGTGCGCTCGGCCAGGTCGGCCACGAACGCCTCCGTCGTGAGCTCGGCGGGGGTCGGCCGACCGTGCCCGGCCGCATCGACGGCGTAGATGTGCCCGTATCCGCGCAACCACGGCACCTGGTCGGCCCAGGTCCGCGCACTGCCCATCAACCCGTGCAACAGCAGGATCGGGACGCCGGACCCACCTTCGTCGTTCAACACCCTGCCGATTGTGCCCCAGAGCGGGATGTTTCCCGAGCGGTCGTATTGTCGGCTCCATGGCTGTTGTGAAGATCAATGCGATCGAAGTTCCCGAGGGCGCGGGCCCCGAGTTGGAGAAGCGGTTCGCCGCGCGCGCGGGCGCGGTGGAGAACTCCCCCGGTTTCCTCGGCTTCCAGTTGCTGCGCCCGGTCGCCGGCGACAACCGGTATTTCGTGGTGACGCAATGGGATTCGGAGGAATCGTTCGCCGCGTGGCGTGACGGTCCGGCCCGCGCGGCGCACGCCGGAAACGGTGGCGACGGCGAGCGTCCCAAGCCGGTGTCGACGGGTGCCTCGCTGCTCGAGTTCGAGGTCGTTCTCGAAGTGCCCGCGAAGGCCTGACAGCGGCGTTTCCGCTGGACATGCGGTTGCGCGTATTGACGTGGGTGGCTCGCGGCTGTCACAGTTCGAGGGAACATCCGCGAGGGTGCGCGGTAATCCGGTGTGAATCCGGAGCGGTCGCGCCACTGTATCCAAGTACCGGGTCCCCGGTGCCGGAGAGCCAGACACCGGCACCTTCGCGCCACACTTCAACCGTGGGACGCGTATCCCTAGAGGAGGACTCGAATGGCTATCGCGCATTCACCCAGCCGGTCTACCGGCCTCGACACCCTGGCAACCGTGCTCGTCACGGTCGGCGTCGTCCTGCTTGCACTGCTCGCCCTGTACCTGGTCGGTTTCGACCAGGGGGCCGTCTCGCGTAGCGGGATGTTCCTGCACGAGCTGATGCACGACGGACGTCACCTGCTGGGTGTTCCGTGCCACTGATCGGATCACTCAAGACCCTGCTGTTGCGCGGCCTGCTGGCCGGCCTGATCGCCGGCCTGCTGGCCGCGACAGTGGGCTACTTCGTCGGCGAGCCCCAGGTGGACGCCGCGATCGCCATCGAAGAAGCCGCGGCCGCTCCGGCCGAACACGGCCACGAAGCCGCGGAACCGCAGGGCCATTCCCACGGCGACGAGGAAGAGCCGCTGGTCAGCCGGTCGGGCCAGAAGGCGGGCCAGTTCCTCGCGCTCGGCTTGGCCGGGATGGCGTTCGGCGCGTTGTTCGCGTCGGCGGTGAATGTGGCGCGCAGGTTCACCACATTGTCCGGGCCCCAGTTGTCACTGACCTCAGCGGTTCTCGCGTGGGCGGCGATCGTCGCGGTGCCGTTCTTCAAGTATCCGGCCAATCCGCCCGCGGTCGGCGATCCGGAAACCATCAACGAACGCACCTGGCTGTGGGTCGCGGCCGTCGTCCTCGGCCTGCTGGCCGTCGCGGCAGCCGTCGCGGCCTACCGCGCGCTCGCCGCGTCGGACACGTTGCGGCTCATCGCCGGGGTCGGCGCGTTCGTCGTGGTCACCACGGTCGGCTACGTGCTGCTGCCCGGCGTGAACGAGGTGGCCGACGACTTCCCCGCCACCCTGCTGTGGAATTTCCGGGTGGCCTCGCTGGCCGAAACCACCACGCTGTGGGTGAGTTTGGGGCTGGCGTTCGCCGCGCTCACGGAATTCGCTTCGCGGCGTAGCACTGCGGTAGTGGACAAGGTTCCTACCGCAGGGTGATCCTCGCGAGCAGTGGAGAACGGCAGTGTCGGTGTCATGACCGGCACTGCCTTTCTTGTTTCCACCAGTCGTCCGCGCGCCGTGCATGTCGCGTTCGGCGGGCTCATCACCGCGCTCGCCGCCGGCGTTGCCGAGGGACTGTTGCGCGCCGTCCGTGGTGGCGACGAATTCGGGGCCACCGCAACGGGTTTGCTACCCCGGCTCGCCATCTACCTGGCCGTGGCCGGGGTCGCGCTGTACATGCTGAACGGCAGCCGGGTGGCCCGCGCGCTGCTGACCGTCGGCATCGGCGTGGTCGGCCTGGTCTCGCTGATCATCGAGCCGCTGGCGGTCGTGTTGTCCACCGACGACTACACGACGCTGTTCGACGGTATGTCGCCCAGCTCGATCGTGCTGGCGGGCTGCCGAACCGTCCACATCCTGGCGGTCGTCATCGCGATCCCCGCCATGTACACCCCGGCCGCCCACCGCTGGTTCACCCAGCGCTGAGCCACTGGTGCACAACGGCCGTGCGGCCAGGACTTTGGTTTTTGGGGCCGGGCGGGGGGGGGATCAGGCCCCAGCCGCCGCCCCTTCGTGAACGGCGCCACCCCCGCGAG
>NZ_JBHXNK010000020.1:12378-147713 GCF_042719755.1 Nocardia sp. NPDC058519
TCACCCCCCGGCCCCCCCCCCGGTTTCACCCCCTCCCGCCCCCCTTTGTGCCCCCCCGGCGGCGGTTAAATTTGTTTATTGTGGCCGAACGCCCGGTTGCGAGATCAGGCCAGTGCCGCGTCCAGTTCGATCTCGGCCACACCGGCGAGAGCCTTGCTGACCGGGCAACCGTTCTTCGCCGCGAGGGCGGCCGCGGCGAACCCGTCGGCATCCAGGCCCGACGCGCTGCCGCGCACGGTGAGCTTGATCTTGCTGATCTGGAAACCACCGGCCGGGTCGGGCGCCAGCGTCACATCGGCGTTGACGTCAAGGCCCTCCGGTGTCCCACCGGCGTTGGCGATCTCCGCCGAGAGCGCCATCGAATAGCACGACGAATGCGCCGCCGCGATCAGTTCCTCCGGGCTGGTGCCCTCGGCCGTGTCGGCCGCCCGGCGCGGGAAGCTCACATCGAACTTGCCCACACCCGAGCTGACCAGTTCGACCTGCCCGGACCCGTCCTGCAGTCCGCCTGACCAGAGTGTGCGTGCGCTACGAGTCGGCATCGCGATCCTTTCGGTTCGAGTTGTCTTGCATTCGATGACGAACCTACTCGGGTGCTCACACAGTGGCGCTGGTGATTTCGTCGAGACGCTCGAGTTTGTCCGGCCAGACCTGCTTGTGCAGATCCCGGATCGCCGCGGTGGGGAACCCCGAGTGGCGTAGGCGCAGGCGGATGCCGCGTGGCTGCTTGAGGAATTCGGCGGCGACCACGGTTTCGACGCCGTCGGTGGCGGCGGTGACCCAGGTGAATTCGATGCGCCGGTTCGGCTCGAGCAGCAGGATGCGGCCGTAATGGGGGTTGCGTTTTTCGGGCGAGCCGGTGTCGAAGTAGAGGGGCTCGTTGACGGCGGGGCGCATCAGCACCGATCCGGGGACGGCCAGCCACAGGTCCATGCCTTGGGTCCAGGCCGCGTAGAGCAGGCTGGGCGAGGCTTTCATCACGCGCTCGACCGTGAGCTCGTGTGGCCGCGTGGACAGGTCCGGGGGGCGAACTGGCTGGTCCATCAGCCGACCTTACCGGTCATGACCGGCCGATCCTCGCATCGGGTGCGCGACAGGGTTACTCGGGATTCGTCACGCGCGCGAGCACGATGCCGCCGAGGATCATCGACAGCGCCAGCGCTCGGCCCGCGCTGAGCGGATCCTTGTGCACGAGCACGCCGAGACCGATCGCGCCGAGCGCCCCGATTCCGGTGAATACCGCGTAGGCGGTGCCCACCGGGAGAGTCTGCATGGCGCGCGAGAGCAGATACACGGCCAGCGAGCCGAGCGCGATACAGAGCAGGGTCGGGCCGGGTTTGGTGAAGTTCTCGGTCGGTTTGATGGTCTGCGACCAGGCGATTTCGACGAGCCCGGCCAGACCGAGTACCAGCCAGCTCATCGCACGTATTCCTTGGCAAGAGAGCCCACTTCGGCCTGCGCGGCGGCGAGCGAAGCCTCGTGTGCGTCACGCAGGTGGGCGAGGTTCGGGTCCTGAACGGCATTGGCAAGTTCCGCGTTGACGAAAACCGTGTCGGTGACGGCGAAGTGACCCGCGAAGAAGTCACGCAGGAAACGTTCCTGGTAGTCGAACGCGGCTTTCGGCGCACCGGGTGAGTACGCACCGCCCCGGGCCGTGACCACGACGAACCTGCGCTCCCCCAGCGACATTCGGGGGAAGGTGATCTGGTCGAGCCACGCTTTGAGGGAGGCGGGGATGGAGTAGTTGTACATCGGGGTGCCGATCAGGATCACGTCAGCGGCCAGGACCTGCGCCAGCAGCGGTTCCACCACCCGCCATGCGGCCTCGGCGGCGGGCGTGACGGCGAGTTCCGCGAGCCGGTCGAGGTCGGTGACCCCGGCGGCGAGGACAGCGTCACACAGTTCGGTCCAGCCCTCGTCGATGAACGGCGCCGGCTCGGCGGCGAGGTCTCGGTAGGTGTAAGTGCCGCCGGGTTCCGCATCGCGCCAGGCCCGGACGAATTCGGCACCCAGCTCGCGACTGAGGGAGTTCCTACGAGCGCTGGCGTCGAGGTGCAGCAGGTGTGTCATGACAGGTTCCTAACTGGACATGCTGTCCACTTGTTGATACCTCGACGATAGGACATATATGGACAGCATGTCCACATATTCTTTTCTGGGCTACAGTCGACTCATGGAGCCCCGATCCGACCTGCTCACCGGCACAGCACGGGATGCGCCACCGACCACCGAGCGCACCGACGCGGCCCGCAATCGCGCGAAAGTACTGGCTGCCGCCGCCGAACTCTTCGCCACCCGTGACCCACGCACGGTCACCATGGACGACATCGCCAAGGCCGCGGGAGTCGGCCGCGGCACCCTCTACCGCCGCTACCCCGACCGCACCGCGATCGCCGTCGCCCTCCTCGACGAGCACGAACGCGCCCTCCAGGAACAGCTGCTCCGCGGCGCGCCCCCGCTGGGCCCCGGAGCTCCCCCGGCCGATCGACTTGCCGCCTTCTATGCGGCGATGGTCGAATTGCTCACCGCCCACGCGCATCTGGTCCTCGGCGCGGAAACCGGCGGCGCCCGTTTCGCCACCGGCGCCTATGGGTTCTGGTCGATGCACGTGCGCTCGTTGCTGATCGAAGCCGCTGTGCCACAACCGGATTCGCTGGTCGATATCGTCCTCGCGCCACTCGCCGCAGAGGTCTACCTCCAGCAACGCGAGCGGGGGTTGTCACCCGAGCAGATCACCGAGGGCCTGTCTACGCTTGCCCACCGAATCCTGGGTGCGTCTTAGTTCTCACAGGTGCGGGTCAGGTTAGGTCGCGGCGGGTCATGAGCCAGATCGTGCCGCCCGCGAAGGCCGTCACGTAGACAGCTAGGAGAGCGAAAGATTCACCGCGGGTGAGGATGTCGAGAACGCCCGGGTTGGCCGGGCCCTCCACGGTGCGCATCGCTCCGGCCAGCGAGCCCGCGGCGGTGCCGGGGAGCAAGTTGGTGACCGCTTCGATCGGGCCGAAGATGCCCGCC
Organism: Nocardia sp. NPDC058519; assembly: GCF_042719755.1. Lineage (NCBI taxonomy): Bacteria > Bacillati > Actinomycetota > Actinomycetes > Mycobacteriales > Nocardiaceae > Nocardia > Nocardia sp. NPDC058519. Next base: position 15,394 of record NZ_JBHXNK010000020.1, read on the forward strand.
ACGCCGCGGAGCAGATTCTCCACGACCAGGACCCAGACCAGCCCGAGGCCGACGGCCAGGGCGGGGCCACGGGCGATGGCACCGATGAGGGCACCGGCGAGGGTCCACATACCGAGAATGGCTGTACCGGTGATGATTCCGACGAGCGAATCTTCGAGCGACGGCATGGTGATCGGCTGGGATTCACCGGCCGCGATCACGGTCGCGATCCCGATGTCGACGGCGAAGGCGACCAGGACGAGGGCGATGACCACCCCCAGCAGGGTCAACAGGAGTCCCGCCACCGCCGCGGGGCGGCTCGGCCCCTGGGTGAACACGGTTTTCCAAGTGCCCCAGCCATATCCGCTGCCGACAGCGAGGGCACCGAGAATCAGCACCAGCGCGCCGCCGAACATCGACATGCCCTGCGTGAACACCTCGGGGACGGCGGCGGGCATGAGTTGTCCGAGGAGGACGTCGCGGGGTAGCCCGTCCGACATCGCACCGTTTTCGCCGGAGGTGTAGGCGAGGTAGTTGAAGAGGTAGGCGAAGGTCAGATTGAGCAGGATCCAGGTGCCGAGGACGATCCAGAAGGCGGGCCAGCGGCCCAGGCGTACCGCTTCCGCTCGGACGCTCGCGGTGAGATCCCTTGTCATGGCGTTCATTTCGCTACCTCCACAGCCGTCATCTCGAAGAACACTTCTTCCAGGGATTTCTCGTCCACCCGCAGTTCGAGCAGGTCCGCGCCCGCCGATACGACAGCTCGCGCGACATCCGGTGCCATCGCGGCGCTCGTTTCGACCCTGATTCCGTCCGCGCCTGCTCGTGCGGGCGCATCGGTGACGGCGCGCACCGCGTCGAGAGCCACGTGCACGGGCTCGGCGCGAACCAGCAGTGTGGCGGTGCCGCGCAATTCGGCCACCGTCGATTCCGCGAGCAGTCGACCACCGGAGATCACGCCGACGCGGTGGCAGATCTCCTGCACCTCGGTGAGCTGATGGCTCGACAGCAGCACGGTGTGTCCGTCAGCCGCGAGATCGGTGATGAGCGTGCGCATTTCGGCCAAGCCCGCTGGGTCGAGGCCGTTGGTCGGTTCGTCGAGGATCAGCAGGTCGGGGTCGCCGAGCATGGCCGCGCCCACGCCGAGGCGCTGTTTCATGCCGAGCGAATAGGTGCGGAAGCGGTCGCCTGCCCGGTCGGCCAGGCCGACACGTTCCAGCGCCGTTTCGACCTCGTCGTTCTCGTGGCCGCGATAGCGGGCGAGTACCCGCAGGTTGTCACGGCCGGAGAGGTAGGGGTAGAAGCCGGGGCCCTCGATGAGCACGCCGATACGGCGCAGTACCTCCGGGTCGCCCGGAGTGCGGCCCTGGACGGTCGCGGTGCCCGCACTGGGCCGGATGAGACCGGCCAGCATGCGCAACGTGGTGGTTTTGCCCGCTCCGTTGGGGCCGAGGAATCCGTAGATCTCCCCGGCCGCGACCCGCATGCTCACCGCGTCCACCGCGACGTGCTCGCCATAGCGTTTGGTCAACTCGGTGGTGACCACGATCGATTCGTTCATGGCAATCAGAATCCGCGCTCATGGGCCGCCTCGGCATCCGTCGCGCGGCGTGCACGGCGCTACGCCGCGCGGACTACACGGCTGCCCGCGGGAAATACGTGCGCAGGCCGACGCGGGCGGCACGGGTACGCAATAGGGTTGGACCCGTGGGAACGTCTGCGAAGTGGGAGCGTGGCTCAGTCGTTCAGGACTGGGGCCTGGCAGTGGTGGTCGCGGTGATCCAGCTGGCCGGTAGTTCCGGTGCGAATTCGCATCAAACCGGTGTGCGGTCGCTGGACGCTTTCGCGTATCTGCTGCTACTCGCGGGACCGATCGCGCTCGGTTTCCGGCGGGTGCTGCCCGAACCGGTGCTGCTGGTGGCGCTGGTCGCCGCGGTGACGTATGTGCTGCGCGACTACGGCTACGGGCCGATCTTCCTTTCGCTGGTGATCGCCTTCCTGACGGCAGCCGTCACCGGATCACGCTGGCACACCTACCCGGTGGTCGCGATCGGCTACCTGACGATGGTGTGGCCGCTGCCCGCCCTGCTCGGGCGGCACTCCGACGCGTGGCAGATATTCGGGCTGCTGGCCTGGATGGGCGTGCTGGTCGCGATCGCGGAGGGGGTGCGGCAGCGGCGCGCGGTGGTGCTCGCGCGCAAGCAGCGGGCCGAGGCGGCCCAGCGCGACGAACAGGCTCAGCAGGCCAGGGCGGCCTCCGAGGAGCGGTTGGCCATCGCCAGGGAGCTGCACGATGTTCTCGCACACAGTCTTTCGCTGATCAATGTGCAGTCGTCGGTGGCGCTGGAGCTGTTCGATCGCAAGCCGCAGCAGGCGGCCGCGGCGCTGGCGACCATCAAGACGACCTCGAAAGAGGCTCTCACCGAGGTGCATACGCTGCTGCACGCGATTCGCAGCGGGACCGCGGTGGTGCCGGAGTACCCCGAACATGTCGGCGTACCCGATGACGTACCCGTTGCGCCACGCCCCGCCCCGCGTGCTCCCGCACCGACCCTCGACGACCTCGACACCCTGCTCGAGCGCACCAGGGCGACCGGGCTCGACGTCGACACCAAGATCATCGGCACGCCCAAGAAGCTGCCGAGCGTGATCGATGTGGCGGCGGCCAGGATCGTGCAGGAATCGCTGACCAACGTGGTGCGGCACGCGCCCGGCGCGACCGCGCTGATCACGCTGCGGTACACCCCGGAATCGGTGGACATCACCGTCGACAACACCCGGCCGACCGAGACCGCTGTGCGAACCGGGATCGGCGGCAACGGGATCATCGGGATGCGGGAGCGGGCGCATGCGCTCGGCGGGGCGCTCACCGCGGGGCCACGCCCGTCCGGCGGGTTCAGGGTGGCGGCCCGATTGCCCGCTCGGCCAGCGGCTTCGGCCACATCGGATGCGCGCGGCAAGGAGGCAAGCGCGTGAGTGATCCTGGCGAACTGCCTCGGCCTGCGAAGATCCGGCTACTCGTCGCCGACGATCAAGCGCTGGTGCGTGGCGGTTTCGTCGCCCTGCTGGAGGCCCAGGACGACATCGAGGTCATCGGCGAGGCCGAAAACGGTGAGCAGGCGGTCCGGATGACCCGCGCCCTGGTCCCGGATGTGGTGCTGATGGACATCCGCATGCCGATCCTCGACGGCCTCGCCGCCACCCGCATGATCGCCGACGACCCCAAGCTCGCGCCGGTCCGCGTAGTCGTCCTCACCACCTTCGAACTCGACGAATACGTCTTCGAAGCGATCCGCGTCGGCGCCGCGGGCTTCCTGGTCAAACACACCGAACCCGCCGACCTGCTGCGCGCCGTCCGCGTCGTAGCCGCGGGCGACGCCCTCCTCTCCCCCGGCGTCACCCGCCGCCTGCTCGCCGAGTTCTCCACCCACGCCAAACAACCACCCCCCGCCGCCTTCGCCGAACTCACCGACCGCGAACGCGAGGTGATGACCCTGGTGGCCGAGGGCCTCACCAACGCCGAAATCGGCGCCCGCCTCTACATGTCCCCCGCCACCGCCCGCACCCACGTGAGCCGAATCCTCACCAAACTAGCCGCCCGAGACCGCACCCAACTCGTAGTCCTCGCCTACGAATCAGGCCTGGTCCGCCCGGGTTGGCAATAGACGCCTAGCTGCCCTGGTCTGCTTGTTTGCGTTCGGAGGCGGAGAAGCGGGCGCGGCGGGCGACGCCCGCGGGGGCGGCTTGGGCTCGGGCGGAGTAGGCGGAGAGGGCGTCGAAGGCTCCTCGGACGCCGCCTGCGACCGGGGCGTAGGTGATGGCCGAGCCGGGGTCGAAGCCGAGGTTGGAGCCTACTTCGACGGCGTCCATGTTGGCGCCGAGGAAGACGAAGGTCCAGTTGTAGACGTCTTGCTGCTGGGTGATGAGGGACTTCACGGCGGCGTGGGTCCATTCGCGGCTGGAGTTCTCGTGGCCGTCGGTGAGGACGACGACGATCACGGTGCCGGGGCGTTCGTGTTCGGGGCGGGCGGCCAGTTCGGTGCCCACGCTGGTGACGAGCTCGCCGAGCGCGTCGTAGAGCGCGGTCCCACCGCGCGGGTGCAAGCTCGGCGGCGGTACCTCGGCCAGCGGCACATTCGAGTAGACCACGGTGTAGGTGGTGTCGAACTGGGCGAGCGTGACCTCGATCTGTTTCGGCACGGCGCGCTGCTGTTCGAAATAGGCGGCCAGCCCACCTTCGGTGTCGGCCTTGATCGTCTGCATCGAGCCCGAGCGGTCGAGCAGAACGGCGATCAGTGTGCGGTTGGAATCAGTCATGTGTGCGAACACCCCCGTGTCGGTTGGACGAGCAATTCCCACCGTACGCCGCGAAATAGGACTGTCCGACCGGCAAAAAGAAGTCGCCAAGGTATCGCCAAGCCTGGATTTCTACCTTTCCCACCATGGGACCAGTGCTCGCATTCCACCGCATCTCCGACGCCGACGCCGCCCGCATCACCGCCGATGCCGAGGCCGCGTTCGAACTGATCGACGCCATCGACCGCACCGGCGAACCATGCGGCGGGACTACGACGGGCTGCTGACGTTCCTGGCCTTCGCCACCGAGCAGAACTCGCCCGTGCTGAGCCGATTCGAATAGACCAGACCGCCGCTCGATACCGCGGCGTTTGAGTCGGATGCGGTGGCGTTTCGGGCGAGTGCGGCGCCGCCGGACGATGTTGCATCTGGCATGACTACGACTTCGACGGCCGACGCGGCGGTGCCCACCACCGATCGCCGGGTACGGCCCGCCCTGCTGACCATGTTCCTCGGCAGCTTCACGCTGGTGACCGCCGAATTCCTGCCACCCGGTGTACTCACCGCGCTGGCAACCGATCTGAACGTGCCGGAGGGAGTAGTCGGGCTCTCGGTGAGCGCGACGGCCCTGACCGCACTGCTGGCCGCACTCGGGTTGGGCGCGCTGTTTCCCCGCATGGATCGGCGCACCCTGCTGATCTGGCTGACCGTCGGCGCGGCGGTGTCGAACGTGGTGGTGGCGCTGGCACCGAATATCGTCCTGTTGCTGATCGCGCGACTGCTCCTCGGACTGGCTGTCGGTGGCTACTGGTCGATGGCGCTGGTGATCGCCGCCGAGCTCGTCCCCGCCGACCGCCTCGGCAAAGCGATGATGATCGTGAACGCGGGGACCACCGTCGCGACGGTGGCCGGCGTGCCGCTCGGCGTGCTGCTGAGCACCTATGCCGGCTGGCGGACGACCTTTCTGGTCGCGGCCGCGCTGACCGCCGCCACCGCCGTCGCCGTGCGGCTGATGTTGCCGCCGATCGCGCCGAGCAAGGGCATCGGGTTCGCCGCCCTCGGTAGCGCCCTGCGGGCTCCGGGCATGACTCTGGGCCTGATCAGCATGGTCGCCGTCGTCGGCGGGCACTTCGCCGGATACACCTACATCCGCCCCGCCCTGGCCGAACTGCTTGGCGCGGGCCCGGCGGTGATCCCGGTCCTGCTCGCCCTGTTCGGCGTCGGCGGCCTGCTCGGCAACTTCGTCCTCGGCGCACTCGCCGATCGCCACCTCGGCACCCTGCTGCCGGCGGTGCCGACGGCCATCGGCCTCTCACTGCTCGCGATCATCGCCTCCACGGCATTCGCCCCGCTCGCCTACCTCGCCGTGGTCATCTGGGGCGCCGCGTTCGGCGGCATCCTCAACCTGGTGCAGGTGTGGGTGTCGCGGGTGCTGCCCGATCGGATGGAAGCGGGCAGCGGGTTGATCGTCGGCGGTTTCCAGCTGGCGATCATCCTGGGCTCGGCGATCGGCGGCCGTGGGGTGGACAGCATCGGCCTTGCCGCCACCTACGGTCTCGGTGCCCTCGCCGCGGTGCTCGGCGGTGTGCTGATCCGGCGCTCACTCACCCGAGCGGGGCACTGACACCCGCAGGCTCCCGGGTCGCCCGCCGCCAATCCGACGGCGTGCGGCCCGTGTGGCGCCGGAACGCCCGCCCGAATGCCGTCTCCGAGCGATAGCCGAGGCGGCGGGCCACCGTGCCGACCGGCACCTCGTGGTCGACCAGCAACAGCTGCGCCCGCTCGATCCGCAGTTTCGTCAGGTACCGGCCCGGCGTGAGGCCGGTGGCCGCCTGGAACCGGGCGGCGAACCCGGACCGCGAGGCCAGCGCGATCTTCGCCAGCCCCTCGACTGTCCACTCCTGCCCCGGGTCGGCATGCATCGCGGCCACCGCCTGCGCCACCCCTGGCTCATTCACTTTCAGCAGCCACCGTTGGGGCGCGCATCCGCGGGCGTGCCAGGACTCGATCGCCATCGAGGTGATCAACGTGGCCACCCGGTCGCCCTGGACGCCGAACGGGTCGGGGCACTGCTCCACCAGGTGGCGAAACATGGTCGCGGCCAACGGTGTGTGGTCGACGAAACCGGTGAGCAGTACTCGTTGCGGCAGCGCGGTCATGGCACTGCCGGTCCCGACCGGGTCGAGGCGCACCCGGAGCACCCGGCCCGCCGACAGCGCGTTGATCGCGAATCGGGCCGTACCGGGAACGAACAGGAAGTCGCCGCTCGCCAGATCCTCTGTCGTACTGAGCCCTTCGACGCGGACCAACCCGTCCAGCACCACGAGCGCACTCGGCCCGGTCATGAACTCCCACTGACCCGCCGTCAGCGTGAACTCGTCGCGCCCCGCGAACCGCCACCCCACACCGGCCAGCACCTCATCGAGGCTGTGCGCACCATCGTCCCGCGTCACTGTGCACCCCTCGTGAAGGAACCGGCGATGCACCTCACGGTACCGGTCAGCGGCGGTCGAGGTCGGTACCCGCTGATAGCTTCGGGCGACACCGAGGGAAGGAAGTTGTTGTGGGGGTGATCATGTCGTTCATGAGGGTGAGCGCAGCGGATCTGGAGGTGACGATGCGGGACGCTGATCGCGCGGAGGAGTTTCTCGCCGAATACGTGCCGCCGGAGACCGATCCGAGCGGGTACCTCGACAAGTCGTGGGCGGGGTTGAAGTACCTGCTGGAAGCGGCGGAAACCGGTATCGACCTGTTCTTCACCGGGACGCCGTCGGCCATCGACGAATACATCGGGTGGACCGCGGAGGACGTGTCCTACACCGCGGAACTACTGGGCAAGACTCCGTTCCGCATCCTCGCCGCGCACTACGACCCGAACGGAATGGACGCAGCCGGTGTGTATCCCCAGATCTGGCTTCGTGACGGCAACGTAGGCCTCGACTATCTCGGTCAGTACTACGCCGTGCTGGTCGAGGTGTTCGAGCACGCCGCACGTCATCGGTCCGGGCTCCTTCAGCACTTCGGCTGATCCGCTACGCGAAAAGCCCGCCCCCTGATATCGAGGGCGGGCTTTTCGGTTCAGCTGGTTACTCGCCGGAGGCGGCGGCTTCGGGCGCGGTGCCCTCGGCTGCGCCGGTGAGGACTACCTCTGGCTTGTCGTCGGTCGCGGAGGACTTGGTCAGCTTCGTCTTGCCGGTGAAGGTGAACTTGGCGTCCTCGCCGAGACCCTCGCCGTTCCAGCCTTCGACGTCGACCATGATGGTCTGGCCCGCGCCGATCTCGCCGAAGAGGATCTTCTCCGACAGCTGGTCTTCGATCTCGCGCTGGATCGTGCGACGCAGCGGACGCGCGCCGAGGACCGGGTCGAAACCGCGCTTGGCGAGCAGGCTCTTGGCCTGATCGGTCAGCTCCATCGCCATGTCCTTGTTCTTCAGCTGCTTCGAGACGCGGGCGATCATCAGGTCCACCATCTGCACGATCTGTTCGCTCGTGAGCTGGTGGAAGACGATCACGTCGTCGATGCGGTTGAGGAACTCGGGCCGGAAGTGCTTCTTCAGCTCGTCGTTGACCTTGAGCTTCATCCGCTCGTAGTTCGAGCCCTCGGCGTTGGACTGGGTGAAGCCGAGGCCGACGGCCTTGGAGATGTCGGAGGTGCCCAGGTTCGAGGTGAAGATCAGCACGGTGTTCTTGAAGTCGACCGTACGACCCTGACCGTCGGTGAGACGGCCGTCCTCGAGCACCTGCAGGAGGGTGTTGTAGATCTCCTGGTGCGCCTTCTCGATCTCGTCGAACAGCACCACCGAGAACGGCTTGCGGCGCACCTTCTCGGTGAGCTGGCCGCCCTCCTCGTAGCCCACGTACCCGGGAGGGGCACCGAACAGACGAGAAGCGGTGAAGCGGTCGTGGAACTCGCCCATGTCGATCTGGATGAGCGCGTCGTCGTCGCCGAACAGGAAGTTCGCCAGCGACTTGGCGAGCTCGGTCTTACCGACACCCGAGGGGCCGGCGAAGATGAACGAGCCCGACGGACGCTTGGGGTCCTTCAGACCGGCGCGAGTGCGGCGGATCGCCTTGGAGACGGCCTTGACGGCATCCTCCTGGCCGATGATCCGCTTGTGCAGCTCGTCTTCCATGCGGAGCAGACGGGTGGTCTCCTCCTCGGTGAGCTTGAAGACGGGGATGCCGGTCCAGTTGGCCAGCACCTCCGCGATCTGCTCGTCGTCGACCTCGGCCACGACGTCCAGATCACCGGAACGCCACTGCTTCTCGCGCTCGGCCCGCTTGGCGACGAGCTGCTTCTCCTTGTCGCGCAGACGCGCGGCCTTCTCGAAGTCCTGCGCGTCGATAGCGCTTTCCTTCTCCCGGCGAGCATCGGCGATCTTGTCGTCGAAGTCGCGCAGGTCCGGCGGCGCGGTCATCCGGCGGATGCGCATGCGCGCGCCCGCTTCGTCGATCAGGTCGATCGCCTTGTCCGGCAGGAACCGGTCGTTGATGTAGCGGTCGGCCAGGGTGGCGGCGGCGACGAGAGCGCCATCGGTGATGGAGACCCGGTGGTGCGCCTCGTAGCGGTCGCGCAGACCCTTGAGGATGTTGATGGTGTGCTCGACGGTCGGCTCGCCCACCTGCACCGGCTGGAAACGGCGTTCCAGAGCGGCGTCCTTCTCGATGTACTTGCGGTACTCGTCGAGGGTGGTGGCACCGATGGTCTGCAGCTCGCCACGGGCCAGCTTCGGCTTCAGGATCGAGGCCGCGTCGATGGCGCCTTCGGCAGCACCCGCGCCGACGAGCGTGTGCAGCTCGTCGATGAACAGGATGATGTCGCCGCGGGTGTTGATCTCCTTGAGCACCTTCTTGAGGCGCTCTTCGAAGTCACCGCGGTAGCGGCTGCCCGCGACCAGGGAGCCCAGGTCGAGGGTGTAGAGCTGCTTGTCCTTCAGGGTCTCGGGGACCTCGCCGTTGACGATGGCCTGTGCCAGGCCCTCGACGACCGCGGTCTTACCGACACCGGGTTCGCCGATCAGCACCGGGTTGTTCTTGGTGCGGCGGCTCAGCACCTGCATGACGCGCTCGATTTCCTTCGAGCGGCCGATGACCGGGTCGAGCTTGCCCTCGAGCGCGGCCTGAGTGAGGTTGCGGCCGAACTGGTCGAGCACCAGCGAGGTGGACGGAGTACCCGCCTCGCCGCGCGGACCGGCGCCCTCGACGGGCTCCTTGCCCTGGTACCCGGACAGCAGCTGGATGACCTGCTGACGGACACGGTTGAGGTCGGCACCCAGCTTGACCAGCACCTGGGCCGCGACGCCCTCGCCCTCGCGGATGAGGCCGAGCAGGATGTGCTCGGTACCGATGTAGTTGTGGCCGAGCTGCAGCGCCTCGCGCAGGCTCAGCTCCAGCACCTTTTTGGCACGCGGGGTGAAGGGGATGTGGCCGGACGGCGCCTGCTGGCCCTGCCCGATGATCTCCTCGACCTGGCTACGCACACCCTCCAGCGAGATACCAAGGGACTCCAGCGACTTCGCCGCCACGCCCTCGCCCTCGTGGATCAACCCAAGCAGGATGTGCTCGGTGCCGATGTAGTTGTGGTTGAGCATCCGGGCCTCTTCTTGGGCCAGGACAACGACACGCCTCGCGCGGTCGGTGAACCTCTCGAACATCGCTCCCTCACTCTCCTGCTCCGACATTCTGGCAACAGACGCCGCAGTATGCTCGATACAACCTAGGGCGTCGGACCGACAACTTTCGCCGTCAGCCTGCCATGAAGCCCGGGGGTTGCGGCCCCCGCCATCCACTCTAGTTGGCAGGGGATTCCGCCGCCGCCGGTCCACCCTATTGAAGACCGGCGACAACATGGTCATTCACTCACAACGCGCACGTCGCGGCATTCGTTTCCTGTTCAGTTTTGCCTACAGCGAAATCCCGCGTGGTGGGTTATCCGGTGAAGGGTGGGACGAATTCACAGGGCACCGCGGCCTGTCTGGCGGGGTCGAGGGCATTGAGGACGTGACCGGCCGCGCGTCGGCTGCCCGCGATGGCCAGGTGTTCGGAGAAGTCCTGCGCGCAACCGTCCTGCACGACGATCGAGGTGGCGTTCGGGCCGGGGACCAGGCCTGATGTGTGCGGGACGACCAGCTCGTCGATGGCGGAGACGATATTGGTGTAGGTGACCCGCGGGTCGTACACGCCGTCGGCGTTGAGCGCGGTCATGAAGGGCGAGCCGGTGAGCATCTGCCCGCAGGCCTGACACAGCGACGACGTGACCGCGTCGAACGCGGGACCCGCGCCGAGGGCCCGGCTGAAGTAGGCGATATCGCCCGCCCCGAACGCGTTGGTGCCGAGCCAGGGCGGCGCGATCCCGACGAGCTTGCCGACCTTGTCCGCGCCGCCGAGCCGCTTGATGTAGTAGTTGCCGACGATATTGCCCTGCGAATGGGCGATCAGATCGACGCGCTCGGCGCCGGTGCGGGCCAGCACGCCGTCGACGAAGGCGGAGACCTCGGCCGCGCTCTGCTCGATCGGACGCATGCCGCCGATCGCCGAGACGGGCCAGGGAAGGGCGTAGGCGCCGTAGGTGAGGGAGAAGACGCAATAGCCCTCGTTGGCCAGCAGCGGGGCGTACACGCCCCAGTTCGTCTGCCCTCCGCCACCGGTGCCGTGCAGCAGGACCACCGGGTCGGGATGTTCGGGCGAGGGGACGCAGGCCGGATCGTTCGCGCCGGGTAGCGAGCCGCCCGGGTTGGTGAGCTCCGGCGGGATGCCCGCGAAGAAGTTGTAGTCGACCGGGAGGGGCTGGGCCGACGCGGTGGCGGGCAGGCAGGCGAACAGGGCCGCGGCCAGCACCAGAAGCGAACTACGTCGCATGAACGACTCCTCACTAGAACGTGTTCCACTTATCATGGAACACGTTCTAGTGATCGCGTGGCGCTACCGGCCGGAAACCATCGACGCCGTTGCCGCCGCGGGGGCGCTCGACTTGCCCTCCTGCACGCCCGCGGCGAACAGCGCACCGCACAGCACCAGGAACGCGGCGGTGTGCACCACCGCGCGGACGATGTTCCAGCGAACCCAGGCCGCCTCGAAATCCGCACGGACAGCGGCGGTGTCGGCGATCGAGGCGGGATCACCCGCCGCGGCGATCGCGTCGTTGAGCGGCACGTTCAGCCCCACGGTGACGGCGAAGGCGATCACGTTGAGCGCCAACGCGATTCCGATCCAGATCAGTGTCGAGCGCTGGTCCTTGCCGAGGTGCACAGCGGCAGCGAGAGCGGTGAAACCGACCGTGCCCATGAAGCCGAACATGAACCAGGGGTTGATGATCACGACGTTGATCTTCTGCATGACGTCGATGAGCGTGCGGTCGTCGGTGCGAGCCAGCGCGGGCATCACCGAGATCGCGTACGCGTAGAACACCCCGGCGATGAGTCCGGTACTGAGCAGGGCCAGCACTAGGGTGGCCATCCGAACTGCGAACATGCGATGTCTCCTGACTCGTGGTCCGGAGCTTCGATCCCGCGCTCCGGTGATACGAGTAAGTCAACCGCCCGGCGCCCGTCCGCGAACATAGTTCAGGCGCTCACCGACCTACGCGAGCGTCGCCATCACAAATCGTGGTCGGAGATCAGGCCGCTCTGCATGGCCAGTGCGGCCAGCCGGGTGCGCTTCTGGTTCTGCGGCAGATTTTCCACCCCGAACTTCGCGAACAAGGCGCGCAGATGGGTTTTGATCGCGTCGATGGAGAGGAACAATTCCTCGGCGATCTGCTGATTCGACGCGGGCGTCGCGAATCCGGTGCCGTGTTTGTACGGACGGCACAGCGCGACCAGCACCGCGCGCTGGGTCTCGGTCAGTGAGCGCATCGTGGGGATGGACCCGGACGCGGTATGCGTCGCGTCATCCACCACACCACCGAAATCGAAGAAATGCACGAGCGTGGTCCCGACCCGAATCCGGTCGCCAGGACTCAGCCTGCGCCGCCCGACCAGCCGCTCACCGTTGACGAAGGTGCCGTTACGGGAAAGTCCGTCATCGATGATGGTCCAGTGCGCACCGAGATGTTCGACGGCCGCGTGCAGCCGCGAAACCTCGGCGTCCCAGGCGAGCACGAGGTCGGCCTGCACATTGCGCCCGATGGTGACGCGCTGCTGCCCAGCCTCCAAGGCCAATTCATGCTGCTTACCGGTGTCATCGGTGTACCGCAGGAAAGAGCTCACCGCGCAACACCGCCGGATACTCGAAACGCCTTGTGCACGGCCATCAGTCTACGTCCCGACACCCCACACCCGGCACAACACCGACCCCTTGTTCCCCAAGCAACGCAACCCCGCACGCCCCGACCTCGAGGAGGGGCAGGCAGGCGAAGCCTGCCGTTCGCGGCCGTCCCGTCGTTGAGGTGCCGTTGCGTACGCGACGAAGGAGCAAGCAACGGTGCCTCAACGACGGGACCGGCGGGGCCGCGAACCACGCGGCGCCCGCGCCGCCAAAAAATCAGCTCTTGCCGACTTCTTTGTTGTACGCGTCGGTGATTTCCGCCGAGATACGACCGCGGGCCGAGACCTTGTGGCCCTTACGGCGAGCCCATTCGCGAATTGCCGCGCTCTGTTCACGGTCCATGGAAACGCGGCTCTTGCCCTGCGGCGCGGGTGCACCGGCGGCCTTCACCCGGCGACGGCCACTCACACGGCGGGCGTTGGCGACCCACTCGTCCAGGCCTTCGCGCAGGCGCGCCGCATTTGCGTCCGACAGATCGATCTCGTACGACACCCCATCGATAGCGAACTCGATGGTCTCGTCCGCGATGGACTCACCGTCGACATCGTCGATCAGGCTAACGGTGACCTTCTTTGCCATGAGATGAACGTCCTCTCGAAATCGTCAAGCCTGCCTCCAGGCCGAATACCCGAGGCAAGAATACCCCGAAATGCGAAATTTCCAACATGGGGTCTTCACCCCATGAATTCACTGGTCAGCGACTAGTGGGTCGCACAATCGGGAACAGGATCGTTTCCCGGATTCCCGAACCCGTGAGTGCCATCAACAAGCGATCGATTCCCATACCGGTTCCGGTGGTCGGCGGCATGCCGTGTTCCATCGCCGTGAGGAAGTCTTCATCGAGCACCATGGCCTCGTCATCGCCTGCCGCGGCCAACCTCGCCTGGTCGACGAAGCGTTCCCGCTGGATCACCGGGTCTACCAGTTCCGAATAGCCCGTTGCCAACTCGAAGCCGCGAACATAGAGGTCCCACTTCTCGGTGACACCGGACTTGCTGCGATGCTGACGGGTCAGCGGTGAAGTCTCGACCGGGAAGTCGCGAACGAAAGTCGGTGCGTAGAGCTTGTCGCCATACGCGTGCTCCCATAGTTCTTCGACCAGTTTCCCGTGACCGTAGCCCTTGCCGGAAGGAATTTCCAGACCCACCCGATCGGCGAGTGCGAGCAATTCCTCGACCGAGGTTTCCGGAGTGACCTCGACACCGATCGACTCCGACAGCGACGGATACATCTCGACGGTCGTCCACTCGCCACCGAGATCATATTCAGTGCCGTCGGCAAGTGTCACAAGGAGGGTGCCGAATGCCTCTTGCGCGACTTCCTGGATCAATTCCCGGGTCATCGTCGCCGAGTCGTCATAGGTGCCGTAGGCCTCATAGGTTTCCAGCATCGCGAACTCGGGCGAATGGGTCGAGTCGGCGCCTTCGTTGCGGAAGTTCCGGTTGATCTCGAAGACCTTCTCCAGGCCGCCGACCACGCAACGCTTGAGGAACAGCTCCGGCGCGATACGCAGGAAAAGGTCCATGTCCAGCGCGTTGGAACGGGTGACGAACGGGCGCGCGGCGGCGCCGCCGTGGATGGTCTGCAGCATCGGGGTCTCGACCTCGAGGAAACCACGGCGCTCGAGCGCGTTGCGCAGCGCACGGACCACATTCACGCGGGTACGGGCCATTTCCCTGGCCTCGGGACGCACGATCAAGTCGACATAGCGCGCGCGGACGCGCGACTCCTCGTTCATCTCCTTGTGCGCCACCGGCAGCGGGCGAAGCGACTTGGCCGCCATCGACCAGGAATCGGCCATCACGCTCAATTCGCCGGTGCGCGAGGAGATGACCTCGCCCCGCACGAACACGAAGTCACCGAGGTCGACATCGGCCTTCCAGGCCGCCAGCGCGTCGGCACCGACACCGTTGAGGCTGATCATCGCCTGCAGCTTGGTGCCGTCGCCTTCCTGCAGCGTGGCAAAGCACAGCTTGCCGGTATTACGAACGAAAATGACGCGTCCCGCGATACCGGCCTGCAGACCGGTCTGGGTGTCGGCTTCCAGATCCGGGTAGGCGGCACGGATTTCGGCCAGCGTGTGGGTGCGCGGCACCACCACCGGATAGGCCTCACCACCCGCGGTGAGCAGCCGTTCGCGCTTGTCCCGGCGAATCCGCATCTGCTCGGGAACATCGATGTCCACAGCGGTTGTGGCGGCGCGGCCGGGTGCGGCGGGGTTAGGAGTGCTCACATCCGACAACATTAGCGGCACCCCCGAAATGGATTACCGCTCCCCCGCCTCTCCGGGCATTCAGCGGGCCGTCCGGAAGCACTGTCGTCAGCTTTCGGTCTCACCTTTATTCGCGCGTCAGCTCGGAGGTGGCTGGGGAGTTACCCATGCCCTCGCGAAATCAGTGAGGCACTTCACAATTCATGCGTTGCGCCGACGACCAGAGCGTGCCTACAGCGAAGCCAGCGCGTCGACCTCACGGGCGAAATGCGGGACACCGACGCCGACCGTCAACAACCCCGCCGACTTCAACGCCTGGTATCCGCCGATCACATCGCTGGCCCGGTGCAACCCCAACTCCTGCAAGGCGGCCGCGGCCAAACTCGACGTGTACCCCTCCGAGCAGAAAATGATCCACTCCACATCATGATCTACGGCGAGGGACAACCGTGCCGACGAGGTCGGATCCAGCCGCCATTCCAGGACATTCCGCTCGATCACCAGCGCGCCGGGGAGCGAGCCTTCGCGCACCCGCTGGGCGGCGGGCCGGATGTCGACCAGAATCGCGCCACGCTCCAGCGCGGCGGCCACGTCGTACACGTACATCCGATCCAATCGCGCGCGCGCGTTCTCGAGCATCTGATCAATCGACAAACGGCTCATCACAGATCACCTTCGGGCTGGTCGGTGAGGACGGTTTTGGTTCGGCGCAACGTGCCGTGGCCGGTCACTTCGTAATACGACATCGCCGACAACGGCGGGGAATAGGCGTGCACGCTCAAGGTGGGATCCAGCGGGCCGACGGATTCGGCGGCGGCGGGCGCGCGCACCACGTCGTGCACCCAGCCGATCGGGAACGATGCCTGATCACCCGCGGCGAGCGTGCGCCTGCGTAACTCCGAACCATTCCAGCGGTATTCCGAGAGGGCGCCGCTGAGCACGGTCAGCGCACCGAGCGAGCCGGCGTGATCGTGCAAATCGGTGAATTTGCCCGGCGTCCAGCTGATCAGCCAGACATCGACCTCGTCGTCGTGGGAAAGACGGGTCGCCCAGCGTTCGTCGGCAGGCCAGATGCCGTCGGCGGGCAGGAGGTGGTCGAAGCGGCCGGAGAGCACGTCTTCGGCGCCTTCGTCGGTGAGTCGCAGCAGGTCAGCGGGACGCAACCGGGTCGGCAATGCCGAGGCGATCGCCCGGTCGAGCGGGGGCGTCGCGGAGTATTCGTCACGTGCGGACGGAAGGGAAAGGACAGAAGAACGCATGAGCGCATCTCCAGGAGGTGAGAATCGGTCGAGGGAAAACGTCAGCCTCGAACGGTCGAGGCAGATTAGCCTCGACAACACTCCTGGGTGCTCACACGGAAGATCACGAGCGATAGTTTAGCAGACACTACTTTTTGTTGCGCTCGTAGACATGACGCAGACCGGTCAGCGTGAGGTGCGGCACGTGCTGGTCGATCGTTTCCGACTCCGGCACGATCAGCGGTGCGCCCGCCCCCGTGGCGACAACGGTGACGTCGGTGCCCGCGAACGCGTCGAATTCGTCACGGATGCGGTCGACCAGGCCGTCCACCAGCCCGGCGAAGCCGAAAATCGCGCCGGACTGAATGCACTCCATGCTGTTCTTGCCCACCACCGAACGCGGTCGCGCCAGCTCGACGCGGCGCATCGCACTGCGTTCCACCAGCGCCTCGGCGGATATCTCCACACCGGGCGCGATCACGCCGCCGAGGAATTCCCCCTTGGCCGAAACCAGGTCGACGCAGATCGCGGTGCCGAAATCGACGACGATCGCGGGCCCGCCGAAGCTACGGAAGGCGGCCAGGCAATTGACGATGCGGTCGGCGCCGACTTCCTTCGGATTGTCGACCAGCAGCGGAATGCCTGTTCGCACCCCGGGTTCCACCAGCACGTGCGGCACATGGGACCAGTACCGCGCGAGCATGGCGCGCAGTTCGCGCAGCACCGGCGGCACGGTCGACAGCGCCGAGACGCCGACGATCTGGTCGAGTTCGTCGCCGACCAGGCCGCGCACCTGCATCGCGAACTCGTCGGCGGTGATCAGCGGATTGGTGTGAATCCGCCAGTGCCGCACCAGTTTCGCGTGTTCACCGCTGCCGGAGAACAGGCCGAGCTCGATCCCGGTGTTGCGGACGTCGATCGTCAGCAGCATTGTTCCAGCCCCCCGCCGCGCTCAGGCGAACGACAGTGAACGTGGTGAGGTGAGGCCGGAGCCCTCCGGCGCGTGCGCGGGGTCGCTGCCCAGCTCCACCGGACGGTTGCGGTCGTCGACGAAGACCACCTTGGGGTCGTAGTCGCGGACCTCGGCCTCGTCCATCTGGCCGTAGGCGATGAGGATGACCAGGTCACCGGGGTGCACGAGATGGGCGGCGGCACCGTTGATACCGATCACGCCCGAACCGCGCTCGCCCGCGATCACGTAGGTCTCGAGGCGGGCGCCGTTGTCGATGTCGACGATGCAGACCTGCTCACCCTCGAGCAGATCGGCGGCGTCGAGCAGGTCCTGGTCGACGGTCACCGAGCCGACATAGTGCAGGTCGGCATGGGTCACCGTGGCACGGTGGATCTTCGACTTCATCATGGTGCGCAACATCGTCGTCGCCTTTCAGTGCGCCTGCGAGGCAGGTAGGGAGTTCGCGTCGGGATGCCCATCGATCTGGGCGCCGAGTACAACGGGAGCGTTGTCGATCAGGCGGATGTCGCCGAGTTTGGCGGCGACCAGCAGGCGGGCGTTGCCCGCGGTGGGAGCCGGGCCCAGGTTCGAGTCGCGCAGTTCGAGGTAGTCGACATCGAGTCCGTCGACCGCGTCGAGGACCGAGCGGGCGGTCTGCACAACCGCGTCCGGGCCGAGACCCGCGGCATGGCGGCCCGCGGCGAGTGCGGCCGACAGGGCAAGCGCCGACTCGCGCTGGGTGGCGTCGAGGAAGCGGTTACGCGAGGAGAGCGCGAGGCCGTCGGGCTCGCGGACCGTCGGGTAGGCGACGACCGTGGCGTCCATATTCAGGTCGCGCACCATCTGCCGGATCAAGGTGAGCTGCTGGTAGTCCTTCTCACCGAAATACGCCTCCGAGGCGTGGGTGATGTTGAGCAGCTTCGCGACAACGGTGAGCATGCCCGCGAAGTGCGTCGGCCTGCTGCCGCCTTCGAGCTCGGCACCGAGCGGGCCGGGCTGGACCGTGGTACGCATGCCGTCTGGGTACATGTCGGAGACGGTCGGCGCGAAGACCAGGTCGACGCCCTCGGTGCGGAGCAGTTCGAGGTCGGCGTCGAGGGTGCGCGGATAGGCGTCGAGGTCCTCGTTCGCGCCGAACTGCAACGGGTTGACGAAGATCGAGACGATCACGACCTGATTGTTGAGCTTGGCCTGACGGATCAGCGCGAGGTGACCCTCGTGCAGCGCGCCCATTGTCGGCACGAAACCGACCGTGCGACCGGCGCCGCGCAGCGCCTTGGCGACCGTGTCGAGCACCTCGGGGTTGTGATGCACGGTCAGGACGCCCGCTTTGAAGGCGCCGGTGGCGCGCGCGCCGCCCTGGTGGTGATGCACTTCTCGGGGTTCCATCAGTGGCCTTCCTTGGCGAGGAGCTCCAGCAGTGCCGGATCGGTTTTTGCGAGTTCGGCGGTGCGCAGCGAGTTGGCGCGGTAGGCCTCGGCCAGGCGGTCGTCGACCTGCTCGAGCGCGGCGAGGTGGGCGGCCACGGCATCGACATCGCCGCGGGCGACCGGACCGGTCAGTGCGGCCTGGCCGCGGCGCAACGCGTTGTCGAGGGCGGCCGAGGCGAGGGGGGCGAGCAGACGTTCGGGGAGGCCGCCGGGCTGATCGTCGACCAGCGGCTGGCCGAGCAGGCCGGGGCCCGCGAGGGATTCACGCAGGGCCGCGACAGCGTCGACGATCACCGTGACCAGGTGATTGCTGCCGTGGGCGAGCGCGGCGTGATAGAGCGAACGCTGGTTTTCCTCGACGCGGACCGGTTCGCCACCCATCTCGATCACCAGCGCCTGCGCGATGGCGTAACCGACCTCGTCGGCGGCGGTGACGCCGAAGCAGGCGTTGGCGAGACGGGCGATGTCCTCGTCGTGGCCGGTGAAGGTCATGGCCGGGTGGATCGCGAGGCCGAGCGCGCCCTGTTTCGTCAGCGGCTCGAGGATCGCGACGCCGTTGGCACCGGAGGTGTGCACGACGATGGTGCCGGGGCGGACCACGTTCGCACCGGCGAGGCCGCGGACCAAGCCCGCCAGTTCCGCATCGGGAACCGCGAGCAGGAGTAGTTCACTGCGCTGGGCGACCTGCTCGATCGGCAGGACCTGCGCTTCGGGCAGCCGGGTACGAGCGCGATGCACCGAGGCGTCGGAGATCGCGGCGACACCGAAGACCACATGGCCGGCTCGCTCGAGCGCTACGCCGAGTGCGGAACCCACTCGTCCCGCCGAGACGATTCCTACCGTCAGTCGTGCGGGCGCTGGGTCGACACTCGTATTCGCGCCATCAGGGTTGACACTTCTCGAGGTCAACGTTGTCCTCTCGATTGCGTTCCAGTCCCGCGGTGCGGGTACCAGACGTTCCGAGTCGAGGATAGAGGGGTTTGTGGGCCACGCGCCATCACCCCCCACCGTGATCTAGCTCTCCCGCCTCTCCGCGTCTTCAGGCCAGATCTAGGTGGGTGAACTGCGGTGTCGGCGGCTGGCGGTCAGGTGGTGTGGTGCGTTTGCTCGTGCCCGGGGAGTTACCGATGTTCTTGCGAAATCAGTTGTTCGGTCAGCGGGTGGATTCTGATTCCAGGTTGGCCATGATGTCGGCCACCGATAGTCGGGTGGTGCCTTCGGTTTCGGCGCGGCGGCGTCGGCGGGAGCTGGTGCCGACCGACGGGGCCTTTTCGGGGCGGGTGGCCGGGGGCTGGGTGGGCTCCGGGTCGGCTGCGGCTGCGGGGGCCGGGGTGGGTTCGGCTGTGGCGACCGGGGTCGGGGTGAGCTCGGCGGCAATGGGTTCGGCCGGAGCGGGGGTCGTCGACTTGCCGTTGGTGGTGGGCTCGGTCGGGAGGACCGTGTCCGTGACCTGGCGGGTGTTCGGCGAGGACAGGCGAGGCGGGGGTGTCTTTCCCGACGGGCTGGACGGCGCGGCGGCGGCCGCCTGCTGGGTTTCGGCGTATTCGTCGAGCTGGACGGCCGAGGTTTCGGCGGTGACCGGGTCGTCGTAGGGGTCGGCGAAATTGGCCGAAACCGGCTGCATGAAGACGGGTTTCAGTGCGCTGGGCGGTTGCTGCCACGGGCCGAACCAGGCGGCGGTGGCATCCTCGGGGCTATCGACGAAATCGTGGTCCGGCTCGTCGAAGGCATTGAAGCCACCGGCGGGCAACGCGTCGATCCGCACGGCATCGGCCTGGAGCGCCGGTTGCTCGTCGGGTAGCGCGCCCTCGAAGAGGACCTGCAGATTCTGGCGCAGCAGGGTCAGCTCGGCACGCAGCGCCGCGATTTCGGAGGAGTCGGCGCCGACTTCGGCCCGCACCCGCGCCTCGACACCCATCTCGTACTCACGGCGCGCGTTGATCTCACGCTCGAGCTGCAACTCGTACACCGTCTGCAGATCGCGCACCTTCGCTTTGTCGACGGCCGCGTCCTTGCGGTAGCGGGTTGCCGCGAGCGCGCCGATCACCGCTGCCCACAGGGCTGCTACCAGGCCGATCCGGACGTACTGGACGTTTTCGCTGAAGATCAGGAAAACACTGGCCGTCAGACCGAGCAGGATGAGGAAACCGACGAAGAATTTTCCCGCGTCGTCCCGCCGTCGTCGGGGCGCCGTGCTGCGGGAGGGTGAAACCATGAGGGCCAGGGTAGCCGGAAACTGCTGGTCGGCCCACCAAAGGTTGCGGAGATTCCATTCGCAAGTTGCTATGTGGTAGCGGGATCCTCGTGTGGGTCCTCGGGTGCCCGGCAGCAATACTCCAGCCACAAAGCCGCAGCAACCAGGGCTGAACCGGCCAGCAGACCGACCACCGCGCCCGGCGAATCGGCAGCAGCCGCGGTCACGGTCCCGCGCTGTGGGAAAACCCACAGCAGAAATCCCAGCCACACACCGGCAGCCAGCGAACCCACCTGCAGCGACGCCTTCGCCAGTGCCACACCCCTGGCGACGTTGATCGGATGCATCTGACCCGAGCCGTCGCCGATCTGCTCATCGGCGATCTTGGCCTTGATCGCGAACCCGAGCGCCGCCTCGATCGCGGCGACCGGCAGCAGCGAGGCACCGGCGGCCACCGAGATCGACGGGAAGTTGGAATAGGCGAACCGGGTGGCGACCCAGGCCACCGCCGCGGCCATCACCACGTTCAGCGCGAGGTCGAGTACCCGGGTGGGTTTCAGCACGAGTCGGCGCTTTCGTCGCGTAACACCAGATCGGTACGGACCACGCCGTCCTTTTCAGCCGGTTCGAGTCCGGCGAGCAGCTCGGTGATCGGGCGCGCGGCACCGTCGACGAGCAGGTGCGCGGACGGTTCGACGGCCAGCCACGGAACGAGCACGAAGGCCCGGTTGTGGGCCTGCGGGTGCGGCAGGATCAGCGTGGGGTCGGTGTCGCGGGCGATCGCCGTGCCGGTGTCGTCGGTGCACTGGACGACATCCACGTCGAGGGTGCGCGCACCCCAGCGGATCTCGCGCACGCGACCAGCCACCTGCTCGAGCTCCTGACCGAAACGCAGCCAGGCGTAATCATCGAAGGCCGGATCTTCAGCTGTGACAACAGCATTGAGGTAATCGTCTTGATCGACGCCACCCCACGGCGCGGTCGTGTAGACCGGCGAGACCGCAACGACCCGCTCCCCCAGCGCGTCGAGCACGCTGCGCAGATGCGCGAGCCGATCGCCCAGATTCGAGCCGATCGAGAGCACCGCGCGAGTCATCGCCGCGACTCCGGGGCCACCGTGCGGAACCGGGTGGCCACCACGCGCACGTCGGTGAACGTGTGCGGGATCGGCGCCGACGGCTTGTGCACGACCACCTCCACCGCCTCGATCCTCGGGTCGGCCATCACGTCGTCGGCGATCTCGGAGACCACCGTTTCGATCAGATCGCGGGGCGGACCGGTCACGATGCGCACCGCCCGCTCGGCGAGGGCGCCGTAGTCGACGGTGTCGGAGAGGTCGTCGGACGCGGCGGCCGCGGCGAAATCGACCCACACCGTCAGATCGACGATGAATTCCTGGCCGTCACGACGCTCGAAATCGAAAACACCGTGCCTGCCGAACGCGCTCAGCCCGCGCAGCTCGATCCGCGACGACGCGGGTCTGCCTGCGGGCGGCGGCAGCAGGTACGAGTTCATCGGGTAGCTCCTCGGGCTTCGGTGGCTCGGCGCCAGGCATCGGCGACGGCGATGGCGTCCAGGGAGGCTCGGACGTCGTGGACGCGCACACCCCAGGCGCCGTGGCCTGCGGCCAATGCGGACAGCGTGGCGGTGGCGGTTTCGCGGCCGTCAGGGGGCCGGGGGCCGGACTCGTCGGCGAGCAGGGCGCCGAGGAAGCGTTTGCGGGAAGCGCCGATCAGGATCGGGAAGCCGCCTGCCACCAGTTCCGGGAGGGCAGCCAGCAGTTCCCAGTTGTGTTCGGCGTTCTTGGCGAAACCGAGGCCGGGGTCGAGGATCAGCCGGTCCGGGGTCACTCCGGCGGCGACTGCCAGGTCGACCTGGGCGGCGAGTTCCGCGCGGACCTCGGCGACCACGTCGTCGTAGTGGTCGGCGGGGCCGATGTGCCGGTAGTCGGCGTCGGCCCGCCAGTGCATGAGGATCCACGGCACGCCGGCTTCGGCGACGACCTTCACCATGTTCGGGTCGGCGCGACCGCCGGAGACGTCGTTGACCACCGAGACACCTGCCGCCAGCGCGGCCTCGGCCACCTCGGCACGCATGGTGTCGACGCTGGTCGGCACACCCGCGGCGACCAGCCCGCGGATCACCGGAGCGACCCGGGCGGCCTCGGCGGCGGGATCGACCCGGTCGGCACCCGGCCTGGTGGATTCACCACCCACATCGACGATATCGGCGCCTGCCTCGTACAGCTCGACACCGTGCGCGATCGCGAGTTCTGGATCGAGGTAGCGACCGCCGTCGGAGAAGGAATCAGCGGTCACGTTGACCACTCCCATGACCACACACGAACGGTGGTCACGGGCGGTCACCAGTGGTTCGCTCATTTGCGCAGGATCAGGTCCAGCGCCTCGGATCGCGAGGCGGCATCGGTCTGCAGCTGGCCGCGCACCGCCGAGGTGGTGGTGCTCGCGCCGGGCTTGCGGATCCCCCTCATGGCCATGCACAGGTGCTCTGCCTCGACCACCACGATCGCGCCGCGCGGATCCAGCCTGCGCATCACCGCGTCGGCGATCTGGCTGGTCAGCCGCTCCTGCACCTGCGGGCGCTTGGCGTAGAGATCGACGACGCGGGCCAGCTTCGACAGCCCCGTCACCCGGCCGTGCGAGCCGGGGATGTAGCCGACGTGCGCGACGCCGTGGAACGAGACCAGGTGGTGCTCGCAGGTGGAGAACATCGGGATGTCGCGGACCAGCACGAGTTCCTGATGACCCTCGTCGAACGTGGTCGCCAGCACCGCGTCGGGCTCGGTGTAGAGCCCGGCGAACATCTCCCGGTAGGCACGCGCCACCCGGGCGGGCGTGTCGAGCAGACCGGGGCGGTCCGGGTCCTCGCCGACGGCGAGCAGCAGCTCACGCACCGCGTTCTCGGCGCGCGCCTGATCGAACGGCATACCGGTCGCCAGCGCCGTCAGCACCGACGGACTCGTCGCACCCAGCTCACCTGCCGGATCGAGATCCTGCTTGTTGGCCGACAACTTCTCCGCACCTCCGTGATATTTGCGGCTGGCGCCGCGGGTCCTCGGCCCTGTTCCCCGCCTCTTCCCTCCCTCCGGGCACTCCTTCGTCGCACCCTCCGCTCAGTCCAGAGGCGGGCGGGCCGAGAACCAGAGCCGAAAGCCGGCGACCACCCGACATTCGACGGCCGAGCGTAATCCGAGAACCAGTGCCGAACGCCGGTACTTGTTCGGCATTCGACCTTCGAGCGTAGTTGGCCACCGGTCAGTGGCGGCCGTTCGGCCCTTCCCACTCCTTGTTCTCCTGATCGGCGTCACGCACGGGCGGCTGCGGCTGGGCACCCCACGGCTGGAAGCCGTCGCTGGCGTGCCGTGGCTGCTGCTGCTCGGGCCGACCCCAGGCACTGCCCTGGTCCTGTGGCGGTTGCGGCTGCTGCTGCGGGGGCTGCGGCTGCTGCTGCGGTGCCTGCTGCTGCTCCTCGCGGGGCGGCCAACCGGGAGCCGACCATCCGGCCGGTGCGCCGTAGTCGGGCCGCGAACCGTGCGTCCCCGACTGCCGGGGGAACGCCTGGGTCGGCGCGGCGGGCAGCGGGTAACCGGCGGCGGGCGGCGCGGGCTGGCCATAGGGCTGGCCAGGAAAACCGTTGGGCTCGACCGGCGGCGCCCCGTTGGGCACCGGCACCGGCGCGGGCTGCACCGGCGGCCACGGCTCGCCGCGCTCCACGGCCAGCTCGCCCGGCGTCTTCACCGGCGGCTTGTCCGACGGATGCCGGTCACCGAAATCGTTGAACGCGGTGATCCGCGGACGCTTCTCGACACCGGCCAGGATCGTCTCGAGATCCTTGCGGTGCAGCGTCTCGCGCTCGAGCAGCGCGGTGGCCAGCGAGTCGAGCTGCTCGCGGTATTCGCTCAGGATCGACCATGCCTCGGTGTGCGCGGCCTCGATGAGGTTGCGCACCTCCTCGTCGATCTCGCGGGCGACCTCGTGCGAGTAGTCGGACTGCACGCCCATCGAGCGACCGAGGAACGGATCGCCCTGCTCCTGGCCGTAGCGCACGGCGCCGAGGCGGGCACTCATGCCGTACTCGGTGACCATGCCGCGGGCGATCTTGGTGGCCTGGTCGATATCGGAGGACGCGCCGGTGGTCGGCTCGTGGAACACCAGTTCCTCGGCGGCGCGGCCACCCATCGCGAAGACCAGCCGGGAGATCATCTCCGAGCGGGTCATCAGGCCCTTGTCGTCCTCGGGCACCGTCATGGCGTGACCACCGGTGCGGCCGCGGGCCAGGATGGTGACCTTGTAGACGGGCTCGATATCGGGCATCGCCCAGGCAGCCAGGGTGTGGCCGCCCTCGTGGTAGGCGGTGATCTTCTTCTCGTGCTCGCTGATGATGCGGCTCTTGCGGCGCGGGCCACCGATGACACGGTCGACCGACTCCTCGAGCGATTCGCCGGTGATGACCGAACCGTTCTCGCGGGCGGTGAGCAGCGCGGCCTCGTTGATGACGTTGGCCAGATCGGCGCCGGACATGCCGACGGTGCGCTTGGCCAGACCCTCGAGGTCGGCTTCCTGCGAGATCGGCTTACCCGCCGAGTGCACCCGCAGGATCGCGCGACGGCCGGCCAGGTCGGGATTGCCGACCGGGATCTGCCGGTCGAATCGGCCGGGACGCAGCAGCGCGGGGTCGAGGATGTCGGGCCGGTTGGTGGCCGCGATCAGGATGATGTTGGAGCGATCGCCGAAGCCGTCCATCTCGACCAAGAGCTGGTTGAGGGTCTGCTCGCGCTCGTCGTGACCGCCGCCGAGGCCGGCACCGCGCTGGCGGCCGACCGCGTCGATCTCGTCGACGAAGATGATGCACGGGCTGTTCTGCTTGGCCTGCTCGAACAGGTCGCGCACGCGGGAGGCACCGACACCGACGAACATCTCGACGAAGTCCGAACCGGAGATGGTGAAGAACGGCACCCCGGCCTCACCCGCGACCGCGCGGGCCAGCAGCGTCTTACCGGTTCCGGGCGGCCCATAGAGCAGCACGCCCTTGGGGATCTTCGCGCCGAGCGCCTGGTAACGAGCCGGGTTCTGGAGGAAGTCCTTGATCTCGTAGAGCTCTTCGACGGCCTCGTCGGCACCGGCCACATCCTGGAACGTGGTCTTCGGCATGTCCTTGGTGAGCAGCTTGGCCTTGGACTTACCGAAGCCCATCATTCCGCCACGGCCGCCGCCCTGCATGCGCGACATCACGAAGATGAAAAGGCCGACCAGCAGCACCATCGGCACGATGAACAGCAGCAGCTGGGAAAGCCAGCTCTCCTGCTTGACCACGGTGTCGTACGGCGCGCCGGACTTCTGCACGGCGTCGAGGATCTGCGCGGAGTTCTCCCCGCCACTGGGGTACTTGGCGACGATCTTGGCGTTGTTGCTCGTGGCCTCGTTGCCGTTGTTCAGTTCGATGCGGAGCTGCTGCTCCTTGTCATCGATCTGCACGTTCTTGACGTTCGCTTTGTCCTCGAGCTGGGTCAGCGCCACGGAAGTGTCGACACTCTCCCAGCCGCGCGTGTCATCGCTGAGAAAGCTGAACAGCCAGATCATGAGCATGATGCCCGAGATGATCGCCAAGGTGCGAAACACTGTCTTGCGGTTCATAGAGCGTCGGCCGGACGGCCCAGTCCTTTCCGGTTATTACTCCGGGTGTGCTAGCGAAGCGTCGAGATCGGCGGGTTTCGGATGCGGACATGCCACGTTACCGCGTACGGTCTAGTTCGATACATCGCGCAGTTCGGCTGCTGGTGCAGTTGCACTGGTAAACGGCCGGAGAACGCAAGAGGTTCCCGAACGCTCCGACCGGGTTGTGGCAAGTGGCCACAATCATGTCATGCCCGCCTTATCGTGGGCGACGACACAACTACAGCGCAGGGGGTATAGACATCGTCGAGCTACGAACACCCACAGCGATTCTGCGCCACGGCGGTGGACGGCTCGTCGTCCTCCGGCCGGGTACCGACGGCGAACGTGTTCTCGACGTTCCCATTGCCGATCTGCTCAAGGTGCGCCTCAATCGGCGCGCCGACGAAGCGGTGGTGATCGAGATCTATCTGCGTTATCCCACGGCGGTCCTCACCGGGGTTCCCGCCGACCGCACTCCCCTTCCGGTACTCATCGCCGAGCACGACGTGCCTGCCGCCCTCGGCATCGTCGACCGGATCAACGACCAGATCATGGGGACCCAGCGCATCGACGTGGCCGCGCCGGATCTCACCCCGCCCGCCCCCGAGTGGGGCAAATCGGGTCCCACCCGCGCCGATGTCGAGCGCGCTGTGCGCCGCATGGCGCCGCGCAAAGACGCCCGATCGGCCGTCACCGCGCTGAACCGGTACGTCACCCCCGATGAGTACGTCTTGGAAACGGCCATCGCCGTGGCCACCCCGCCCGCGGGATCGGGCACCGGCCTGCTCGCGGCGACCACTTCCCGGGTGCTGTTCATCTCCATCGGCAGCGGCGAACGCTATGCCTTCGAATTGGCGGTGGCCGCGATTCTCGGCGCCCGCACCGTCGAGGGCACGCGCTCGGCGCCGGGTGAGGTCGATACGCGCCACGGCGGATCCGGCATCGACATCAACGACGGCAATCGCACCCTGCATTTCGCGGGCGTCGATCGCGCCGATACCGAACGGGTCACCTGCGCGGTGAACTTCGCCGTCCGCAGGCAGGCCGCCGACGGTGCCGCGGGGCCCGCCGACCCGGGTGTCAACCAGCTCTACGCGGAGTGGGAATTACTGGTCGAGCGGCATTCACTCGGCATGGTCGACGACACGCAATTCCAGCGCTACGGCCGCGGGATTCTGCGCAGCCTGTAATCACCGGCGGCCGAACCGAATACTCAATTCGGTTCGGTCGCTTCGGTTTCCGCCTTCTGCTCCGGCTCGTTGAGCTCGATCCGGCGCCACGGGCTGGTGGGCCTGGTCCACAGCCGCACCAGTTCCATCCGCCGGTCGACGCCGCCGTTCTTCAGTTCCGCGAGGTCCTCGGTGGCCTGCCAGTAGGTCCAGCCGGTGAGGTAGGCGTCGCCGAACTGGCGCCAGTTGCGGTAGCGACGCTGCGCGGGGACCAGCGCGCGCATGCAGTACTCCCACGCCACGTCGGCGTCGATGTAACCCGCGGTGAACGCCATGCGGGCCACCGCGACGACACGGGCCAGGTCCCAGGCGTGGATGTCGTTGGGTAGTGGGCGCGATAGATGGTCGGTGAAGCCGATCTTGATGGCCTGGGCCCAGATGTCGTAGTCGCGGACCAGCGCCTCAGGGTTGTCCATCCCCCGAAACGAACCGACCTGACGGAGAAACGCGCGCTGCTTGTCGGCACGCTCACCGAAACGGTCACGCTCACTGGCATTGACCGAGGCCATCACCAGCGGATGCACCAGCGAATACAACGGTCCGTGCATGCCCTCGAGCAGCTGCTCCATCGAGGCGCGGGCTTCGGTGCCGTCGGTGATGCCCCAGGCACCGGTGAGGGTGTCGATGGCGAGTTCACGGCGGTCACCGAGTGGGTGCTCGCGTTCGGGGCCGAGCAGCATCGCGTCGTGGAAGGCGTCCCAGCGCGTGGAATAGAAGGCACCGAGTGCGAGTGCGCGCAGTTCGTCGTCGCTCACACCCGCGCCCGACCAGTGATCTTCTTCGCGCTCATCTAGTTCCGGGTAGGGAAAAGTGGTCAGCGCTGGTACTCCCCTGGCAGGCATGCGGCCGAGTCTAGTGCGGTGACGGCGATCACGGGCGGCCTGCGAATCTCACGTGGGTTACGAGATTTTCAGATCCGCTTATTCTTCGCCTGTCGTGTCATGCCTCACAGGTCTATGGTTCTGTCATGTGTAGAAATATCACCGTCTTGCGTGGTCTGGAGCCTGCCGCCACCGAGCAGGAGATCTACGCTGCCGCCTTGCAATATGTGCGCAAAGTCGGCGGCATCTCCGGCCTGAGTAGCGCCACCAAACCCGCCGTCGACAAAGCTGTCGCGGCCATCGCCGCGGCCACGACAGCGCTGCTGGCCGAGCTCCCCGATCGCCGGGTCCCGCCGCCCACCGAGCCGCCGCTGCGCCGGATCGCGGCGCGCGAGAGTGAGGTTCAGGAAACGCCATAGGTACCGCACCGATTTCCCTACTCCTGAGTAGGTACGCCGCCTCCTTATTGCTGGGACGCGCGCGATAGTTCGGTGAGCTGAATTCTTGACAATGCGTGAGGAGCGACCGGTGAGCGAACTCGACAAGACCGCCTCGGTGATCGAAGTACACAATCCGGCGACGGGCGAACTCGCCGGTACCGTGCCGGTCACCACGCCGGACGACGTGGCGGCCGCGGTGCGGGAACTGCGTCTTTATCAGCCCGAATGGGAAGCGATCGGACCGGCGGGCCGCAAGATGTGGCTGCTGAAGATGCAGGACTGGCTGATCGACAACACCGAGCACCTGGCCGCGGTGCTGCAGTCCGAGACCGCCAAGCCGCGTGTCGACGCGATCATCGATCCGGCGTTCGCGGTGGACATCCTCGGCTACTACGCGCGCCGGGCGGGCAAGTTCCTCGCCGACGAGCACCCGTCCCCGCACAGCCCGCTCGCGCGGGTGAAGTCGCTGACCGTCGCCTACCGGCCCTATCCCGTGGTCGGGGTGATCACGCCGTGGAACTTCCCGCTCGCGATGCCCGCGATCGACGTGTTCCCCGCGCTGGCCGCCGGCGCCGCGGTGATCCTCAAGCCGTCGGAGGTGACGCCGCTGTCCGCGGTGGAGCTGGCCCGCGGCTGGGCCGAGATCGGTGCCCCGCCGGTGTTCAAGGTGGTCACCGGCGCGGGCGCGACCGGCGCGGCCGTCGTCGAGAACGCCGACTACATCCAGTTCACCGGTTCCACCGCGACCGGCCGCAACATCGCGGCCACCTGCGCGGAGCGGATGGTGCCCTACAGCCTCGAGCTCGGCGGCAAGGACCCGGCGATCGTGCTCGCTGACGCCGACATCGACCGCGCCGCGCACGGCATCGCCTTCGGCGGCATGTTCAACGCCGGGCAGGTGTGCATCTCGGTCGAGCGGGTCTACGTCGAGGCGCCGGTCTACGACGAGTTCGTCACGAAGCTGACCGCGGCGGTCGCCGCGCTGCGCCAGGGCGCCGACGGTCGCGAATCGAAGAACGACGTCGGCGCGCTGGCCAACGAGAACCAGGTGCTGATCGTGCAGCGCCACGTCGACGACGCGGTGGCCGCGGGCGCCCGCGTGACCACCGGCGGCAAACGCACCGGCGTCGGCACCTTCTTCGAGCCGACCGTGCTCGTCGATGTGGACCATTCGATGTCGTGCGTCGCCGAGGAGACCTTCGGCCCGACGCTGCCGGTGATGAAGGTGGCCGACGAGGCCGAGGCGATCCGGCTGGCCAACGATTCGATCTACGGCCTCTCGGCATCGGTCTGGACGGGCGACAAGGCGCGCGGCGAACGCGTAGCCAGGCAGTTGAACACGGGCGCGGTGAACATCAACGACGTGTTCTCGAACCTGTTCAATCCCGCGATGCCGATGGGCGGCTGGGGCATGTCCGGCGTCGGCGCGCGTTGGGGCGGTGCGTCGGGCCTGCGGAAATACTGTCGCGCGCAGGCGATGACGAAGCCGAAGCTGCCGACCATGGGCAAGGAATTGTTCTGGTACCCGTACGACATGAACAAGCTTGTCGTCGCGGTCGCCGCGATGCGGGCCGCCGGTGCGCGTGGGATGCGCCGGATCGACCTGCCCGCGGTGCTTCGCCTCAAGAAGAGCGAATAGCTGTTTTCCGGCTGCGACGCGCACTCGCGCGCAGCCGGATTCGCCGCCTTCGAAACTTGTTTGTGACGAATGTCACCCCCTAACCTTCCGGGGCGCGGGCGCCGTGGTCAGCGGCACCTTTCGGCGCGCACGGCAGCGAGGCGGCGCGGGCCACATCCGCGCAGCGAGTGTGAACGCTGACGCATTTTCGCTGGTCAGCTGCCCAGATACACCGCAGATCCGCTCCACAGCCGATCGCCGCGAGCAATAGACAATCCGATGGTGCAGCTCACCATGTCAGGCCATATGCTGTGCGTTACCAACCTGGTGACTGTTTTGATCCACCTCCGCGAACTTCCTTGCCCGTTTTGGCTGGATTTTCCCGACCGATTCTGATAGCAAGGTGCTATGGACCCGCATTTGCGCGATCTGCGGTATTTCGTCGCCGTCGCTGAGGAACTGCATTTCACCAACGCCGCACAGCGGTTGCACATCGCTCAGCCGACGTTGTCACGCCAGATCCGCCAGCTCGAACGCCAGCTCGACGTGGTCCTGTTCGACCGCAACCAGCGCAGTGTCGCCCTTACCGTCGCCGGTAAGGAACTCCTCGAAGGCGCACGCAAGATCCTCGAGCTGTGGGAGGTGACCAACGTGTCCCTCCAGGAAGCAGGCGAGGTGCTGCGCGTCGGTATCCAGTCCGCGCTCGGCCGCGGTCTGCTCAACGACCTGGAGAGCGCGAGCGGTCACCGCCTCGCCCTGCACGCCGCGTCGTGGAACGACCCGTCCAGTGGCCTGGCCGGTCGACAGGCCGACCTGTCGCTGGTGTGGTTGCCGCTGCCCGACCCCAACCGTTATCGCTGGCAGGTGCTGCGCACCGAGCCGCGCTGGGTGCTGCTGCCCGAAACGCACCCGCTGGCCGAGCAGGACAGCATCGACTTCGCCGATCTGCTCGACGAGTCCTTCGTCGCCCTGCCCACCGAGGCGGGCGCGGTGCGCGACTTCTGGCTCGGCAACGATGCCCGTGGCGGCAAGGCGGCCAAGATCGGCGCCGAGGCGGCCACCCCCGAGGACAAGCTGGAGGCCGTGAGCCTCGGCCTCGGTGTGTGTCTGCTGGCCGAGAACAATGTGCCGATGTACCGCTGGCCCGGGCTGACCGCGCGTCCGGTCGCCGGTCTCACCCCGTGTGAGCTGGCGGTGGCATGGCGGGCCGACGACACGCGCCCGACCATTCTGGAATTCGCCGGTCGCGCAGTCGACGGCGGTTTCTCGGAGCCGACACCGCAGCCGCAGCCGATCGCGGTCTAAGCCTGATTCGACAGTTCCAGTTGGGCGGCGAGGCCGAGCAAGGTGGCCTCGCTCCCCGGCGGACCGACCAGTTGCGCGGCCAATGGGGTGTGCGCCTCGGGGTGCGTGCCCATCGGCAGTGACGCCGCGGGCCAGCCGAGCAGATTCCACAGCCCGGTGAACGGCGCGTAGCGCGCCGAGGACACGACATTCGCGAGCCACCCGCGCCCGCTCCACTGCCGGGCCTTCGGCGGCGGCGCGGCGAGCGTCGGCGTGATCACCACGTCGAAGTTCTCGAAGAATTCGAGCAGTCTGGCTTCGGTCCGGTCGATCTGGCTGGGGCGCACCAAGCCAAGGCGCCGGATCACTCGGCCGAGCGCCAGATGACGCCGGGTGCGTTGCTGGAGTAGTTCGGGCTTCGTGAGCGCGTCGGCGTCGGCCAGACCCGCGCTCGGCCAGCGCAGCAGCATCAACAGCGCCGTGTCGCCGTAGGGCAGCTCGACCGGTTGCACCTCGTGCCCGGCCACCGCCGCTCGCGCACCCGCGGTGCGCGCCGCCGCCGTCCAATGCCGATCCATGCGGACCAGTCGCGACGGCGGAGCCACGGCCAGCCCGATGCGTAGTCGCTGTGGCTTGCGTAGTTCGGCCAGGTCGGAGCGGCCCGCCAGCACCGACAGCGCCAGTGCCGCGTCCGACACCGTTGTCGCAAGCACGCCGTTCTCGGCAAGTCCCGCCCAGGAATCGGCGCCGATCTGCGAGGGCACGACGTGTCTACCCGGCTTGATCCCGAAAACTCCACACGCGGCGGCGGGCACCCGGATCGACCCGAGGCCGTCGTTGCCGTGCGCGATCGGAACGAGTCCGGCGGCCACCGCGGCGGCCGCGCCACCCGAGGATCCCCCCGGTGACCGGCCGACATCGCGTGGATTGCGCGTGACACACCCTTCGGAGTCGGTACTCGCCCACAAACCGAGTTCCGGCATGGCCGTCAACCCGACAACGATCGCGCCCGCGGCCCGCAGCCGGGCCACCACCGGGTGATCGAGGCTCGCGGGCTCGGCGGAGGTGGCCGCCGAACCCGCGCGGGTCTGCTCCCCGGTCACCGCGATGTTCTGCTTCACCGCCACCGGCACACCCGCCAGCGGCAGCTCGTCGAGGTCCAGTCTGGCGGCCAGTTCCCGCGCTTCGGCTCTGGCCCGCTCGGCTCGCACCACCGTGAACGCGTTGATCTTGCGATTCTCCGAGGCGATTCGGGCGAGCGCGTCGGCGGTGACGTCGGCGGGCGTGATGGTGCCGGCGCGGACCCGGGCGGCCAGCGCCGCAGCGGGGCCGCCGATGGGGTATTCGTCGGCAGGAGGGCGGGACGAGTCCATCGTCACCTCAGCGTCCGTTACGCCGTCGTCGTCGACGGACTCCCATGCTACCGCTGTGAGGTCTTCGTTCATCTGCGGATTCGCCCCCGTCGCATGGTCGTCGAAATTCGGGTGATCAGCTCTAGAGGCGCAAGTTATCATTTCTAGTACAGCTCTCCGGCGATGGCGGCGGGTGTGGCGGAATGAATTTCGCACCGATCCGCGCGAACTCTTAGGTCGGTTGATGAGCGATAGCACCGGAAGCGGGGAACAACCCGACGAGACAGCCGGTCGGGCCACGAATGTGCGCGCCGACATGGTCGAGGCGTTCGCCGCCGCGTGGGGTACGGCCGCCGAGCGCCCGCCCGAGATCGCCGAGTTCCTCCCCGACGCCGCCACCCTGCGCGCGCAGGCGCTGCACGAACTGATCCGGGTCGACCTGCGCCAGCGCTGGCTGCATCACACGGGCACCGACATCGCGCGCAAGCGGCTGATCAACTACTGCGCCGAGTTCCCCGAACTCGATCGCGCGACGCTACCCGCCGGACTGGTGTTCGAGGAATTCGTCATCCGCAGGCACAGCGGCGAACGCGTCGATCCGCGCGATTGCCTGCGCGAATACCCCGAGCAGGCGGCCAGTCTGCGCGGTCTGCTCAATACCGACGAGCTCGATCAGAGCACCCATCGGTCCGACGATCTCGACGCGACGATGAACCGAACGCCGGACTCGACTCGTAGTACCCACGTGACCAGCCCGCATCTCGACCTCACCGCGACCGCCACGTCGGCCGCGACGGTCGCGCACTCGGGGCCCGGCGAGTTCGAGCCGCTCGACCGCATCGAGGTCGGCCAGCGCATCGGCGATTTCGAGCTGCTCACCGGGCTCGGTGCGGGTGCGTTCGCGCGCGTCTTCCTGGCCCGGCAGACGTCGATGCAGCGTCTGGTCGCGGTGAAGATCTCCGCCGACCGCGGCACCGAACCCCAGACCCTGGCCCAGCTCGACCACGACTACATCGTGCGCGTGTTCGACCAACGGCTGCTCGACACCGACTCGGCCCCCTCGGGTTCGCGACGCCTGCGCCTGCTCTACATGCAGTTCCTGCCCGGCGGCACCCTGCTCGGCCTGTTGCGCTGGGTCCGCGCGACCCCACCCGCCGAGCGCAGCGGCAAACTGCTGCTCGACGCGGTGGACGCGGCCATGGAGGAGAAGGGCGAGATCCGCCCGACCGATTCGAGCGTGCGCTCCGAAATCGCCGCCCTGAGCTGGCCGGAAACGGTCGCGTGGCTGGGCAGGCGGCTGGCCGAGGCCCTCGATTACGCGGCCGAGCACGGGGTCTTGCACCGCGATGTGAAACCGGCGAATGTGCTGCTCACCGCCGAAGGTGTCCCCAAGCTCGCCGACTTCAACATCAGTTTCAGCCGCACCGTCGCAGGGACAAGCCCGGTGGCCTACTTCGGCGGATCGCTGTCCTACATGTCGCCCGAACAGCTGGAGGCCTGTCACCCCAGCCTCGGCCGCACCGCCGCCGACCTCGACACCCGCAGCGATATCTTCTCCCTCGGCGTCGTCCTGTGGGAACTGCTGACCGGCGCGAAGCCGTTCGACGACAGCACCGCCGAAGCCGAGGGTCGTGGCGACGAGACCACTCTCGAAGCGATGCTCGAACGACGAACCGTCGGCGTCGACCCCGCCGCGCTGGACCGAGTTCCGGCGAACTGTCCCACTGCCCTGCGCCGCGTCCTGCTGACCTGCCTCGACCCGGACAGGTCGCGTCGCTGGGCCGACGGTGGCGTGCTGGCCAAGCAGTTCGACCTGTGCCTGGACGCCCGCGCCCGCGACCTCGTCGACCCGCCGCCGAACAGCTGGCGGATGCAGTGGCGCAAGTGGCCGTTGCTGGTGATGATCTTGGCGATCGGCGTTCCCAACGCACTTGCTTCCTGGTACAACATTCAGCACAACCAGAATCTGGTGGTGAGCCGGCTCAGCGAGACCGCCCAGCAATCGTTCGTCGTGATCACCGCGGGTGTGAACGTGGTCTTCTTCCCGCTGGGCGCCGCGGTGCTCATCTACCTCGCCCGTTTCGTGCTCTCCGTGCCGCGCGGGCTTCGCCACGGCCGCCGCTACGACCCAGAGATCCTGCGCCGCACCAGGCACGACACCTTGCGCATCGGCGACCGGGTCGTGATCGTCGTGTTCTCGCTGTGGGCGATATCCGGACTCACCTTTCCGATCGCGCTGCGATTGGCCGCGGGTGACGTCCCCAGCCGCGCCGTGGTCCACTTCCTCGCATCCCTGCTGGTCTGCGGCGCGATCGCCGTCGCCTACCCGTTCTTCCTCGTGACGTTCTACCTGGTCCGCTGCATCTACCCGATCTTCCTTCGCCACGGTGAGATCAGTACCGACGACAGCACCTGGCTCCGCGCGCTGAGCCGCCGCTGCACCTGGTACCTCGCGGTCGCGGCCTCGGTCCCCCTGCTCGCGGTAGCGGGTGTCACCTTCCTCCCGCCCGGCGATATCCCGGCCGTGATCGTCGCCGTCCGGGTCCTCTGCGTCGGCGGCATCTTCGCCTTCATCGCCTCCTACCTGCTCTTCCGGGCGCTGGAAGCCGACTTGAAAGCCCTGGAACGCGTAGTCAGCTGACGATGTCCGGCAGGGATGAACTTCCGCGGGCCCGCGCCCGTATGCCCCGTCGTGAGCTCGACAGTCATCACCGAGGCGACCCGTCCCTCGCTCGACCGCACCGCCACTATGCACCCCACCGATCGTCGCGGGCTCGACCGGTTCGAGGCGGGCGCGCGAATAGGCGACTTCGAGCTGCTCACCGAACTCGGTTCGGGCGCGTTCGCCCGGGTCTTCCTCGCCAGGCAGCGCTCGATGCAGCGGTTGGTCGCGGTGAAGATCTCCGCCGACAGCGGCACCGAGCCACAAACCCTGGCCCAGCTCGACCACGAGTACATCGTGCGTGTCTTCGATCAGCTGGTGCTCGATCCACCGGACGACGGCTCACCCCGCCTGCGTCTGCTGTACATGCAATTCCTGCCCGGTGGCACCCTGCTCGGGCTGCTGCGCTGGGTGCGCGCGACCCCACCCGCCGAACGCAGCGGCAGGCTCCTGCTCGACGCGATCGATGCGGCGATGGCGGAGAAGGGCGAAATCCGTCCGTCGGATTCGAGCGTCCGCCGCGAGATCGCCGAACTCAGCTGGCCCGACACCGTGGCCTGGCTGGGCAGGCGCCTGGCCGCGGCGCTCGATCACGCGGCCGACCGTGGCGTGCTGCACCGTGATGTGAAGCCGGCGAATGTCCTGCTCACGGCCGAGGGTGTGCCCAAGCTCGCCGATTTCAATATCAGCTTCAGCGAGAAGGCCGGCACCAGCCCGCTCTCGTATTTCGGCGGGTCGCTCGCCTACATGTCACCCGAGCAGCTCGAGGCCAGCCATCCCGGCCACGATCGCAGTGCCGCCGACCTCGAAGCACGCTCCGATCTCTTCTCACTGGGCGTGCTGCTCTGGGAATTGCTCACCGGCACAAAGCCGTTCGACGACACCGGCGCGGACGACCCCGCCTGGGGCGATCGGACCAGACTCGAAGCAATGCTCACCTCGCGGAGTGCGGGCGTGAGTGATTCGGCAATGCGCCGGCTTCCGCCGAACTGCCCGCCCGCACTGCGCCGGGTGTTGTTGCGCTGCTTGCGACCTGAACGAACAGACCGCTGGCCCGACGGCACGGTTCTCGCCGAGCAGTTCGATCTGTGCCTGGACCCGCGCAGCCGAAACCTGGTCGACCCGCCCGCCGGTTCCTACCGAATTCGCTTGCGGCCCTTCATGGTGCCGCTGATGGCACTGGCGATCGCGGTGCCCAACGCGCTCGCCGTGCGGTACAAGACCTGGCAGAACTCCGGCCTGCTGGTGCAGCGGCTCGAACCCGCCGCTCGCGAAGCGGTGCACATCGTCTCGGTGGTCACCAATGTGATG
The DNA here is from genome assembly GCF_042719755.1 of Nocardia sp. NPDC058519. Lineage (NCBI taxonomy): Bacteria > Bacillati > Actinomycetota > Actinomycetes > Mycobacteriales > Nocardiaceae > Nocardia > Nocardia sp. NPDC058519. The sequence goes on from NZ_JBHXNK010000020.1 coordinate 52,352, forward strand.
GCTTTCGCGCTCGGCGCGGTGATACTGGTCTACCTGTCCCGCCACGCGATCCTGATTCCGCGCGCCTTGCGTGCCGGACGGCGCGTGAGCACCGGCGCACTGGCGCAGGCCGGAAGGCAATCGCTGTACCTGGGCGACCGGGCAGTTGTTGTCGCGGTGCTGTTCTGGGTCACAGCGGCCGCTGTTCTGCCCGCGACGGTGAAGGCCAGCACCGGTCACCTGGGGACCCGCACCACGGTGCAATTCCTGACGTCGAACGCCATCGGGTGCGCGGTCGCGGTGACCTACGCGTTCTTCCTGATCACCTTTTACATGGTCCGCTGTGTCTACCCGATCTTCCTCCAGCAAGGCCACCGGTTCCACACCGATGCCGCAGCGCTGCGCGGACTTCTCCAGCGCTGCGGCTGGTACCTGGCGGTCGCCGCGTCCATCCCGCTGATCGCGATGGTCGCCATCACCTTGCTTCCCACCGAGGATCTGCTGCCGACCCTGGTCTCGCTGCGCGCGGTCTACCTCGGCAGCGTCATCGCCTTCATCGGCTCCTACGTGCTGTTCCGCGCGATCGAAGCCGATATCCGGGCACTGATCAGAGTGGTCGATCCCCCGGCGAGAACTAGGAGTACACCGCTGGGTTGAGGGTGCCGATGTAGGGGAGGTCGCGGTAGCGCTCGGCGTAGTCGAGGCCGTAGCCGACGACGAATTCGTTGGGGATGTCGAAGCCGACATGGGCGACGTCGACGGGGGTGCGCAGAGCGTCGGGCTTGCGGAGCAGGGTGACTACTTCCAGCGAGGCCGGGTTGCGGGTGGACAGGTTGCGCTTGAGCCAGGACAGGGTCAGACCCGAGTCGATGATGTCCTCGACGATCAGGACGTTGCGGCCCGCGATGTCCTTGTCCAGGTCCTTCATGATCCGCACCACGCCCGAGGACGAGGTGGACGACCCGTAGGACGACACGGCCATGAATTCGAGCTGGGTGGGGATCGACAGCGCCCTGGCGAAGTCGGTCATGAAGAAGATCGCGCCCTTGAGAACGCAGATCAGCAGGAGGTCGCCTTCGGGGGAATCGGGCGGGTATCGCTTGGCGACGAGCTCGGCCAGTTCCTCGATCTTGGCTTTGATCTCGTCTTCGGTGATCAGCACCGATGCGATGTCGTCTCCGTACACGGAAGTGGGTGTCCCTTCGTGGCATCAAATGCGCGGCTGTGCTCGCACCGCCAGCGTGCCATGTTCGCGCGTCACGACCAACCTGTGGTCCCTCGATCCGCCCCCCACAGCCACCCCGCCCTGCCCGCGCCAGTTGCTCACCAGCTCGTCGATCGCCTGTAAATGGGCGTTCATGAGCCCGGCGACACCCTGATCGGCGAGCCAGGTGCGCACGGCCCGGCGACGCAGTGCGGGCGGCGCAGTGGCCAGGATCTCGATCGACAGCGTGGGCCGATCGGTGTCGCCGGGACCACTGTCCGCAGCGGTGCCGATCGCGCGCGCAGCCCGAAGTAGCTCGTCAGCGTAGGTATCTAGGACCGCGCCATCCGCGCGGAGCTGATCGGCGGTGCGCGCCAGCGCCTTGGCCACCCCGCCCCCGAGCACCTCTTCGAGCAGCGGCAGCACTTCGTTGCGCACCCGCACTCTGGTGTATCCGGGGTCGGCGTTGTGCGGGTCGTCCCACGGTTCGATCCCGAGATCAGCACACATCTGCACCGTCTGTGCCCGCCGCACCCCGAGCAACGGCCTCCCCCACGGCGAATTCCACGCCACCATTCCCTGAATCGACCGGCCCCCGGACCCGCGCGCCAACCCGAGCAACACGGTCTCTGCCTGATCATCGAGGGTGTGCCCGAGCAACACCGGCCGCCCGTCCCGCATCGACTCCAGCGCCGCGTACCGAGCCGTCCGTGCAGCTGCCTCCACCCCGCCCGCACGCCCCACCTCGACAGGAACAACCACCGCCGCCACACACCCGAGCCCGCGCGCCTGTTCAGCCGCCCGCTCGGCAACCTCTCCCGACCCCTCCTGCAATCGATGATCGACCACCACCGCGGTCACCGCACCCGCCTCGACGACAGCGGCAGCCACCAGAGCCAGCGAATCAGCCCCACCGGACAACCCGACGACTACCGGCCCGCGCCCGCCCTGCCCCGCGACCCAGTCCCGCACACCTCGCCGCACAGCGAGCACCGCCGCGGTCTCCGGCAGTCGCAACCCGCCGGGCGACATCATCATCTCTGCAGGTTACCGAGCCGACCTACCCCAGCACCCGGCGAATCCACCGCTCCGGCTCATCGACCTCGTCCAGCAGCGGCAGCGTGTCCGCGTTCGTCCACACCGTGTTGAACTCCGCGACTCCCACCCGCTCGACCACCGCGTCGACGAACTTCTTGCCCCGGACGTACTGCGCGACCTTCGCATCCACCCCGAGCAGCGCCCTGAGTAACCGCTGAATCGGGTTCGAAGGCCGCTGTCTGCGCCGATCGAAGGCGGCCCTGATATCGGCGACGGTCGGCACCACAGCGGGTCCGACGGCGTCCATCACATGGTCGGCGTGCCCCTCCAGCAGCGTGCCGAGCATCAACAGCCGATCCAGCGCCTCTCGCTGCGGCGGCGCCTGGGCCGCACGCAACAGCCCGACCACGCCACGGCTGTTCGGATCGTCGGCGTTGTCCCCATTGCGCCGGGCCCGCACCTCACCGACCAACCGCGTGAGCATCTCGCTCATCGGCTCCTCGCCGACCTCGCTCAAGATGTCCACATTGGTGCGCATATACCCGGCCAGCCAGGGCGCCGACGAGAACTGCACCCGGTGCGTCACCTCGTGCAGGCACACCCACAACCGGAAGTCGCTCGGATCGACGCCGAGCGCCCGTTCGACACCGAGAATATTGGGCGCGACCAGCAGCAATGTGCCGTCCTCGCCGGTGAACGGGTCGTACTGCCCGAGAATCGCGGTGGACAGGAACGCCAGCATCGTCCCGGCCTGGACGCCCGCCGGTTTCCCGACGAGCCTGCCGCTGTCGGCGGACTCGATGCCGGTGAGCACCGACATCGAATCGGCGGCCGCGGAGATCCACCCCGGCCGGTCGACGATCCGCGCCTCCGGCACCGGCCGATCGTCGAGCAACCCGCTGACCTCACGCACCGGCAGTTCGGCCAGCACCGAGGCAGACGCCAACTCGGCGACGACCTGTTCCGCCGTCGCCCTCGACACGCGCGGCCCGGCGGGCGCGAGCAGCGCCCCCGTCCGCGCGGCCAGCCGCCAATCCACCGCTCCGCTGAAGCCGGAACTCTTGCGCTCGGTCTTGTCGGTCATAGCCACCTGTTCTCTACGAGCATCCGCAGTTGCGCAGGGCACCCGCCACCGCGTCGAGCGCCGGCCTGCTCTGCTCCGGCAACCTGTCGTTCGACATGAGTGCGAAGGTGAGCACCCGCCCATCGCGGTCGAGTACATATCCGACCAACGCGCTGGCCACGCTCAGAGTTCCGGTCTTGGCTCGAACCCACCCCGCACCCTGGCGGTTCTGCGTGACGAAGCGCGGCGCGAGCGTGCCGGTGCCGCCCGCGACGGGCAGGTAGTCCAGCATCGGCGCGAGAGCCGCTGCGCGCGGGTCGTTTTCGGGCCTTGCCTGTGTTCCGGCGGGCACCACCGCCGCAGCGCCGGTCGGCTTGGCGGCGGTCGCCATGATCGAATCGAGCAGCTTCGGTGACACCCGGTCATCGACGGAGAGCCCGCTGTTGTCGGCCAAGTGCAGTCCGGTGATGTCGAAGCCGGCCGCTGACAGGGCCGCCGAGGTAGCCGCGACCGCTCCGGCGAAGGACGCGGGCTGTCCCGACGCCACCGCCAGCTCACGCCCGATGGTCTCGGCCAGCACATTGTCGGAATGAATCATCATGTCGTGCAGGCGAACTCGCAGCGGTGCCGATTCGACCTTCGCGATCTGGGCCCCGTTCTGCGCGGCCGGACCGACCCGCACGGCACCCGGGTCGATACCCAGTTCGGCCGCCAGTGCCCGGCCCGCGTCGAGCGCGGGGTTCGCGGTGCGCGGGGAATAGTCGGCCGACGGGTCGAACCGGCCCCCATCGACCATGATCGGTTCGATCGGCGTGATCGACCCTTCCGGAATGTCGATCGGATCCCAGCCCGAAGCCATGGTCGGCCCGGAGTAGGCGGATGTGTCGACCACGATCGCGTTCGCCTGCCTGCCCGCGGCCCGCACCTGCGCGGCCAGATCCGAGATCCGCGCGCCGTCGGTGTAGTAGCCACCGGCGGCCTGCGTGGTGAGCGTCGGATCCCCACCGGCGACCAGCACCAGCTCGCCGGGCGCACCGGCGAGCACCTTCGTGACCACCCGCTGATCATCGGGCAACGTCAGCAATGCCGCCGCGACCAGCATGATCTTCGCCGTCGACGACGGAATCATCGCCTTGGCCGGGTCCTGACTCCACAGCACCGCCCCGCTGCCCGGATCGGTCACCTGACCCGCGAAAGCACCCAGATCAGGGTTCCCGACCACCGGCGCGAGTGCCGCGGCGATCCCCGCCACCGTCGGCGCGGGCGCGTCCGATCGGGCAGGCGCCACCTCGGGAAACACCTGGCCCGTATCCGGCGGCGGCGCCACGGTGAGCCCGCCGTGCCGGAATTCCGGCGTCCATGGCTGTGCGATCGCCGCGAAACCGCCCGCGATCACCAGGAGCGCGACGACCACCGCCGACAACCAGATCCAGCCGGACCCACGGCGCCGCTGCACCTGTGATCCCGGATTGCTGCCGCCTGTATCGACCACGACCGTGTCTCCCTCAACGCCGCCCGACACGCCTCGACTGCGCGACTACAGCCGCCTGCCGCACCGGTGTACCAGCACACCACACTATCCTCGTTGCGCAACGGTTCCCCAGAACGATCTGGCGATTCGGCACAGACCAGCACTCGAACGAGCAAGGAGATGGCGTGGAGTTCGACGTCACCATCGAGATTCCCAAGGGTTCTCGGAACAAGTACGAGGTCGATCACGAGAGCGGCCGGGTCAAGCTCGACCGGTACCTGTACACCTCCATGGGCTACCCGGCCGACTACGGCTTCATCGAGAACACCCTCGGCGAAGACGGCGACCCGCTGGACGCGCTGGTGCTGCTGCCCGAGTCGGTGTTCCCCGGTGTGATCGTCGAGGCCCGCCCGGTCGGCGTGTACCGCATGACCGACGAGGCCGGTGGCGACGACAAGGTGCTGTGTGTCCCCGCGGGCGACCCGCGCTGGGACCACATCCAGGACCTGGGCGACGTCTCGGAGTTCGAACTGTCGGCGATCAAGCACTTCTTCGAGCGCTACAAGGATCTCGAGCCCGGCAAGTACGTCGAGGGTTCGGAGTGGCTGGGCCGCGCCGAGGCCGAGAAGATCATCGACGAGTCCTTCGCCCGGCTGAAGGAATCCGGCCACTGAGCCGATAGACCTACGAAAAACGGGAAGTCCGAAGAGTTTTCGGACTTCCCGTTTTTGTCAGTACCAGATGTAGAGGTCCCAGCCGTCCCAGGTCTCCGTGCACTCCCAGTAGTACCCACCGGTGTACGGATCCTCCCCGGCCGCGCGGCACTGGTAGAGCTCGTAGTACGTGCCGTAATACGTGCCGTACGGCGCCGCGGCGGCACTGCCCGCACCGACCGCCGACACCCCGGCGACGGTCGCGACGGCCAGCGCAGCGGCGGCGATAGTGGATTTGATGCGCATGCTGTTTCTCCTGATGCGTGCAGTTTCGACTTCTCGAAGTTGTTTCGACCTCTCGAAGTTATTGCGGCGCAGGGGTTTGAACAGCCACCCCTAGGGGTAGGTTCGCGCTCCCCTTGGTCGCTTCACCTACCCCACCCCTGGTAGTGCTGACACCACCTTCGATTCGGGTGCGCGCGGCATAGGCACCGCAGCCGCCCGTTCCTAGGCTCGAATCATGCAGACCGACAACACTTTTTCGAGCAAGTCACTGCGCGCCTTCGCGGCCGGAACCGGATTGCTCGCACTGTTGGCCGTCACGGCGTGCGGCCCCGGGAACAGCGCCACCGCCGCGCAACCCGATCGGCCCGAGATCCGGCAGGCGCTCGAAGCGGTGGTGCAGGCGGGATTCCCCGGTGCCCAGGCCGTGATCACCACCGCGGCCGGTGAACGGATCATTACCGCCGGGGTCGGTGATATCGACACCGGCGCACCGATACCCGACAACGGGCACGTCCGAATCGGCAGCAATACCAAGAGTTTCGTCGCGACCGTGGTCCTGCAATTGGTCGCCGAGGGCAAGGTCGAGCTCGATGCTCCCGTCGAGCGGTACCTGCCCGGAGTCGTGCAGGGCAGCGGCAACGACGGCAACCGCATCACCGTGCGGCAACTACTCCAGCACACCAGCGGCCTACCGGACTACGTGGCCGGTGGCGATCCCAGCCTGCGCGCCGACCCCGGCACGCAGCAGATCGAACCCGATCCGGAACTCATCCGCCTGCGCCACTATTCGCCCGCCGAACTGGTCCGCATCGCGATGACGATGCCGCCGCGACACGAACCCGGCGCCCGCTCGGTCTACACCAACACCAACTACATCCTGCTCGGCATGCTGATCGATCAGGTCACCGGCCGCCCGGCCGCCACCGAGATCACCACCAGGATCATCGAACCACTCGGCTTGCGCGATACCTACTTCCCCGCTTCCGGCGACATCGGCATGCGTGCGCCACACCCGCGCGGGTACCAGGAAATCGATGGTGCCCGTGTCGATTTCACCGAGTTCGACCCTTCATGGGGCGATACCGCGGGCGCGATGATCGCCACCGGCTCGGACCTGAACCGCTTCTTCATCGCCTTACTGGAAGGAAAGCTGCTGCCCGCCGCCCAACTCGAACAGATGCGCCAGACAGTGCCCTTCGACCGAATGCCCTCGGCTGGTTACGGTTTGGGCCTCGTCGAGCAGACCACCTCGTGCGGCAAGAAGACCGTCGCCCACGGCGGCAGCATCCCCGGTTTCGACACCCGTACCGGTGTCACCGCCGACGGCGTCGCGGTGACCATCACCGTGAACGAGCTGCCGACCAGCGAGGACAAGGCGAAGGTTGTCGAGCGGGCCTTCGACACCGTCGTGTGTGCGTCGTGAGACCGACCTGATCTATCAGGACGGTCCGGGCCGCGAGTCCAGGTATGCCAGTACGGCGAGGACCCGGCGGTGCCCCGATTCGTCGGCGGCGAGCCCGAGCTTGGCGAAAATACTGCGAATGTGTTTGAGCACAGCGCCTTCGGTGACGACAAGGCGTGCCGCGATGGCGGAGTTGTCCTGTCCTTCGGCCATCAGCGCGAGCACTTCGCGTTCGCGGGCGGTCAGCGTGGACAGCGGATCGTCGACCTTGCGGCGCACCAGCAGTTGTGCGATCACTTCCGGGTCCATCGCGGTGCCACCGGCGGCGACGCGGTGCAGGGATTCGAGAAACCGGTCGACCTTGCCGACCCGTTCCTTGAGCAGGTACCCGACGCCACCGCGACCGTCGCCGAGCAGTTCGGAGGCGTAACTGTCCTCCACGTAGGAGGACAGGACGAGCACCGGCAGCCCCGGGTGGACGGTCCTGGCGCGCACCGCGGCGCGCAGGCCGTCGTCGGTGAAGGTGGGCGGGAGCCGCACGTCGACCACCACCACGTCGGGCCGGTCGGCGGTGACGACGGCGAGGAAGTCGTCGGCATTGTCGACGGCGGCGACCACGTCGATCCCGGCCGTCTTCAACAGCAGGGCGAGGCCTTCCCGCAGGAGGGCGTCGTCCTCGGCGATTACGACCCGCACGGCAACTCCACCCGCACCACAGTAGGCCCACCGGCGGGGCTGCTCAGCGTCATCTGCCCGTCGAGCGCCTCGGCCCTGCGCCGGGTGCCAGCGAGACCGCCGCCATCGGTCACCCGCGCTCCACCCACGCCGTCGTCGCGGATCTCGACGGTGAGCAGATCGGGCGCCCCGCCCAGTTCGATCGACAGCGATTCGGCGCCGGAGTGTTTGGTCGCGTTGGCGATGGCCTCGGCGATCACGAAATAGGCGGCGGCCTCCACCGCCATCGGCCGCCGGGTGATGCCGTTCGTCTCGAGCACACACGGGATCGGACTGCGCGCGGCCAGCGCGGAAACGGCGCTGTTCAGGCCCCGATCCGAGAGCACCGGCGGGTAGACACTTCGCACCACATCGCGCAGTTCGGCCAGGGCCGCCGAAGCCGTGTCCTGTGCGGTGCGCACCATCCGGTCGGCGGCATCGCGATCACGGTCGCGCAATTGCTCGGCGAGCCCGAGTTGCATGATCACCGCCGCGATTCTGGCTTGGGCACCATCGTGCAGATCGCGTTCGATGCGGCGCAGTTCGGCACCGTGGGCGTCCAGCGCGGCGGCCCTGGTCGCGGTCAGTTCGACAACCCGATCGGCCAGCAGCGCGTTCTCGTCCGGTGCGAGCAACGCCTGCGCCAGCCGGGCCTGCGCGTTCGCCGCCTCAGGCGCACGCAACGCGAGTGCGCCGTAGACGATGCCGACCACCGCGCTCACCACGGCGGCGGTCCACGAATCGATCACGATGCCGCTGCTCGACACAGTGCCGTCGGCCACCGCACCCCAGTAGCCGGCAACGGCGAGATGCTGCACCGCGCTCAGCGGCAGCGCCACCGCCAGCGCGGCCAGTGGCAATCCGATGATCGCGTGCAGTACCAGCCAGGCGAGATCGCGCCGATTCGCCGGATCGGCGGCCAGCGTCGCGAGCTGATGACGCAGGTCGCCGGTCAACGGCTGATAGGCGGGCACGATCGACGTACCGAGCCGTTTGCCCGCCCTGCGCCGCTCGAGTCCCAGCAGCGGCCGGATCAATTTGACCGCCTCCGGCAGGGCGGGAATCCCGATCCCGATCAGGCTCACCGCCGCGACGATCGCCAGTGCGACCACCGCGAACAACGACGCGATCCCGGTCAGCCCGCCGATCCCCAGATAGCCGACAGCGGCGGGCAGACGACGTAACCGCCGCCGGACCCCGCCGCTGCCGAATCGACTCACCTGATGATCATGCCGGTGGCGCGCCCGACCCCGGGCGAGCACCCACATCCGCGCCACGCCGATCGTCTGCGAGAACACTGGACTGCGCGGCGGTGTCGACCAGCGCACCAACCCCTTCGGCGGCCTTGGCATCGCCGTCGGCCTGGATCCCGCCCGACATGCGCAGCGGGACTTCCTTCCAGAACAGCACCAGCAGCAGTGCGATCAGCGCGACGCCCGCCGCGACGAGGAACACCGTCGACATCGACTCGGCGAAGCCCACCTGGAAGGGCTTGGCCAGGTCGGGGTCGAGCTGCTGGATGATCGAGCTGTCCTGCAGCACCTTGCCCGCCGCCGAAGTGTCGTGTGCGAGCAGACCCTTGGCGAGCGCGGCATCGGCCGGATTGCTGCTCTGCGCACCCTCGATCACGGCCTGCTGGTAAGTGGGGTCCGCGGCCGACCGCTGCATTTCAGCGGTGATGTTCGGGGTGAGCAGCGAGAACAGGATCGACAGGAACACCGCCGCGCCGAGGGTGCCGCCGATCTGGCGGAAGAAGGTCGCCGACGCGGTGGACACACCCATGTCCTTGGGCGGCAACGCGTTCTGCAACGCCAAGGTCAGCGGCTGCATGAGATTGCCGAGGCCGAAGCCGGTGACCGCCATGAACGCCATCGCCAGCCACAGCGGGCTGTCGGCGCCGAGCAGATGCAGCAGGAACAACCCGAGCGTCAGCATGATCGCGCCGATCACCGGGAAGGCCCGGTAGCGGCCGGTTTTCGAGATCAGCCGACCCGAGAGGATCGAACCGGTCATCAGCCCGAGCACCATCGGAAGCATCTGCAGGCCAGCCTCGGTCGGCCCGGCACCGCGCACTACCTGCAGGTACTGCGGCAGCAGCAGCATGCCGCCGAACATCGCCGCACCGACGACGAACGAGATCACCACACCGAGTGCGAACGTCACGTTGCTGAAGATCCGCAGCGGGATCAACGCGGCGTCGCCCATGAACTTCTCCACCGCGACGAACCCGATCAGGCCGAGCGCGCCGATCGCGTAACAGATCACCGAATACGTACTGCTCCAGCCCCATTCGCGACCCTGTTCGGCCACGATCAGCAGCGGAACCAGTCCGATCGCGAGCACCATCGCGCCCGCGAAGTCGATGCGATGGGTGGCGTGTGGCTTACGCGGCAGGTTCAGTACCCGGGTCACCACCACCAGCGCGAGCAGCCCCAGCGGCACGTTCACCAGGAACACCCAGCGCCAGCCGGTGATGCCGAAGATGGTTTCCTGCCCGGCCAGCAGACCGCCGAGTACCGGCCCGAGCACGCTCGAAATGCCGAACACCGCAAGGAAATAGCCCTGGTAGCGAGCACGCTCACGGGGTCCGATGATGTCGCCCATGATGGCCAGCGCCAGCGACATCAGCCCGCCCGCGCCCAGGCCCTGGAACGCCCGGAACGCGGCCAGCTGATACATCGACGTGGCCAGTGTGCACAGCAGCGAACCGACGATGAACAGCCCGATCGCGGTCAGGAAGAACGGCTTTCGGCCGAACATGTCCGAGAGTTTGCCGTAGAGCGGCGTACTGATCGTGGCGGTGATCAGGTAGGCCGTGGTTGCCCAGGCCTGCAGCGAATAGCCGTCGAGGTCGTCGGCGATGGTGCGGATGGAGGTCGACACGATCGTCTGATCGAGTGAGGCCAGCAGCATGCCGAGCATCAGCCCGGACAGGATGGTCAGGATTTGGCGATGGGTGAAGCCGGCCGGCGATTCCACCGGGGCCGCGGTTGTCGTCACGAAACGTTCTCCGTAGTGCTCAGTGCGGGCGGCTGGGTCAGCAGGACCGGGCGGGCCGCGTCGTAGTCGTCGACGAACCGCGTCAGCAGCCCGGCGAAGAGCGCGCGATCGTCGGGCGACCAGTTCTCGGTGATGATGGCGACGGAGTTCCGGCGCCGTGACCGGATCCGATCGGCGGTCTCGCGCCCGTGGTCGGTCACCTCGAGCACCGTTGCTCGCCCGTCGTCGGGGTCGGCGGCGCGTACCACCAGGCCGCGCTCCACCAGCTGCGCGACCTGCCTGCTCACCGTCGACGCGTCCGAATTCACCGCCTCGGCGAGCGCACCCGAGCGCATCGGTCCGTCACACACCAGCCGGAACAGCACGACGAACCCCGCCGGGTCGATCCCCGAGCGGTCCTTGATCTGGGCCATCGCCCGATCGCGAAGCCGGTGCAGTCGCACGAGCTGGATCGCGATCGCGTCGATCGAGGGCTCACTCTCACTCAACACTTTTACCTTTACTTGCATCAATCAATTAGTTGTGTGATGCAAGTATGTAGGCAGAACGGTCGCCGGGGCAACCGTTTGAACTGCCTTTACTCGCCCTTGAACTCCGGCGCGCGCTTCTGGAACACCGCCGAAATCGCCTCGGGAAGGTCCTTCGACGGCAGGAACGCCGCGTTCCACGTCGACACATAACGCAGGCCGTCGGCCACCGCCGGGCTGGTCCGCTGCTCGAGCACGTCCTTGATGCCCTGTACCACCAGCGGGGGGTTGTCCGCGATCTCGCGGGCCATCGCGTGCGCGGCGGCCAGCACGGCCTCCTGATCGGCGAACACCTCGTTCACCAGACCCATCCGCTCGGCGCGCACCGCGTCGATGTCCTTGGCGGTGAAGGCCAGCTCACGCAGATTGCCCTCGCCGATGATGCCGGGCAGCCGCTGCAGCGAACCGATATCGGCGACGATCGCCACCTTCGCCTCGCGCAGGCTGAACTTGGCATCGGCACTGGCCAGCCGAATATCGGCGGCCGCGATCAGGTCGAGCCCACCGCCGATGCACCAACCGGACACCGCCGCGATCACAGGCTTGGTGCACTCGGCCAGCGCCGTCACCGAGGCCTGCATCCGGCGGACCTCCTTGAGGAACTCCGTGCGCGGCCCCGCCTTCGCGTCGTCGGCCAGCACCGGCGCCAGCATTCCCGCGGTCGCGGCCAGGTCGAGACCGAACGAGAAGTGCTTGCCCGCCCCTGTGAGGACCACGGCCCGCACCTGCGGGTCCGCGTCGAGCTCGGCGAAGACTTCCGGCAGCTCGCGCCAGAAATCGGGTCCCATCGCATTGCCCTTACCCGGCCCGGTCAGCGTGACCTGGGCAACGTTGTCGGCGATCTCGACGGTAAAGGCTTTCCATTCACTCATGCCCTGATTATTGCCACCGTGCCAACTCACTCAACCCCGCACCCCCGACCTCGAGGAGGGGCGCCGCGCAGCGGCGGTTCGCGGCCGTCCCGTCGATCAGGCGCCGTTGCGTAGGCGACGAAGAAGCAAGCAACGGTGCCTGATCGACTCCGACCGGCGGGGCCGCGAACTCGAGTTCGCCAGAACTCCAAGTAACACAGCATATTTCCCGCAATCGACCTACTCTGGATGACATGCGCAGGTCGTCATTGCCGCCGGTCGCATGCCGGGTCGCGGAAACTCTCATCGCCCGCGGGCACCACGGCGTCATCGTCTGCCCCGAGACGCCGACCCCCACCGCGGCCGATGCCGCCCGCGCCATGGGCGCCCAACCCACGGCGATCCTCACCGCCCAGGTCTTCCTCCTCGACAACGACCCCGTCCTGCTCCTGGTAGCCGACCACCACCACGTCGACCTGGCCCGCACCGGCAAACGCCTCGACGGCACCCTCACCCCAGCCCCCACCGCCCTGGCCGAACGCATCACCGGCCAACCCATCGACGGCACAGCCCCCCTCGGCCACCCCACCAACCTCCCCACCTGGGTAGACACCGCCCTGGCCGCCCACCCCGAAGTCTGGGCAGCCGGAGGTCACCCGAACACGGTGTTCCGCACCAACTTCCGCGAACTCGTCCGCATCACCGCAGGCCTACCTATCGAGATCGACTGAGGCTATGCGTGCTCGGCATAGGGGTAGACCAATGGCGCTGGGGTACGGGCGGTCTCGAGTACACCATCCGGAAACCGGGGACCTGCCGCGTAGTACCTAGCACGAGTGCGACCCACTGGAACAAGCACCTCACGGCGCACCATCTCACGGAGGTCGCGTTGTGCCTGTTGCGTATTGAGCCCTTCCGCCTGCTCGTACCGGGTCCGGCGCACACGGCCCGACATGGCCACATCGTGCAGCGCTGACACGATGCGTTCATCGGAACCCGTCGCGCTCAAGTAGTCCGATGCCCCGTCCCACACACGCCGCGAACGCTCGACTCGCGCGTGCACGGTCTGCGCCTGCTGGTGATAAGCAGTCAGACTGAAGCGGATCCATTCGGAGACATCCTGGTCAGGCCGGTACACACTCCCCCGCCTGCCGAGCACCTGGTAGTACTCCCAGGTATTGCCCGGGCGCCCGAGCCACGCTTCGATCGAGGAGAACTCGGGTGCGATCACACCTTCACGCGCGATCATCAGCGTCTGCAGCGATCGCGACATCCGGCCGTTGCCATCGGCCCAGGGATGAATCGACACCAGATGCAGGTGCGCCATCGCGGCTGCCACCAGCGGATGCGCCGCCGAGGACGCGTTCAGCCAATCGACGAGCTCTCGCATGAGCCGAGGAACCAGCTCGACATCAGGCGCCGTGTAGGCGGCGATGCTCGGGTCGCGGGCATCGGTGACGTAGACCGGGCCTCGGCGCCACTGACCCGCGGGCTTGCGCGGTGAGTGCCGATGCCCTTGCAACATCCAGTGCAGGGAATTGAGAAAACCCGCGCTGTACTCGAAGTCGTCGACGTCGTGAAGCGTCTGGATATAGGTCATCATCCGTGCATACGCCGAGGTCTCAGCACGGTTCTCGTCCGAGACCTCCACATCACGCTCGCCGGCGAGGAGGTCCTCCACATCAACCGTCGAGACCTTGAATCCCTCGATCGAGTTCGATGCCGACACCGCGTCGGCGGTCAAGAACTTCCGCAGCCCGCCCACCCAGACCGTCGGAACACTCTGCAGTTCATACCGCAGGGACTCGCGCATCCTTTCGACCTCGGCGAGCACCGCTTCGTCGGCCGACGACAGCTTCGGTGTAGGAAACAGCATCCTCCAATGATGTATTGACGCAATCATTACGTCAATACATGCTGCGGGTGAGTTGGATCAAACGGACACAGTGGGCGTGAGAACACACGCCGGGCGGGCGTAAGTTGGGGCGGTGGGCGATGTGCAACCTTCTGAGACCGGACTGGTGATTCCCGATGATCTGAGCGGGATCACGGCTGAGCAGTATCGGGCTTCGATGCGCCACTATCCGGCGGGCGTCACAGTGGTGACGCTCGGGGCGGAGAGCGGGCCGGTGGGGTTCACCGCCACGTCGTTCGCCTCGCTGTCATTGGAACCACCGCTGGTGTCGTTCAACATCGCGCACACGTCGTCGAGCATCTACGCCCTGCGCGCCGCGGACTCGGTGGTGATCCATTTCCTGGGCGAACACCAGCAACACCTGGCCCACCGCTTCTCCCGCACCGCCGCCGACCGCTTCACCGACCGCTCCCTCTGGACCACCCTCGACACCGGCGAACCGGTCCTGCACGGCACCCCCATCTGGCTCCGAACCACCCTCCACAAACTCATCGACCTGGGCGACCACACCCTCGCGGTAGGCCTGGTAACCCGAGTCCACGACCAAACCGAAGAATCCCCCTCAGCAGCCCCATTGCTGTACTACAACGGCAAATACCACCGCCCCACCCCACTCGACACCTGATCCGATCGTCTACGTCAGCCGATGGATGGCCTGCTACAGCTAGTGTTGGTCCGGTGAGCGAGGCATACGACTGGTCGTGGTTGCGCGCCGGTGTCCCGGGCATCGACCTGGACACATACTTGGCGATGCCGGAAGACCTCTCTCGGGTGATCGAGGTCAAAGACGGCCTACTGGTGCACTGCGACTCACCCTCGCCGAATCACATCGCCATAGCCGACGTGATCAAACAGTCCTTGCGGGAAGCGATCCGGAAACGCGGCACTGGGCAACCTTGTCTGAAGGCCGGCGGCGAACTGGACATGCTGGTCTCCGAGGTTCCGTTCAACTTCCGGCGCCCCGACGCCATCGTGTATCGCTGCGTCGAAGACCCCCGCGACAAGTGGAAAACCAAACCGACAGCAGGCGACACGCTTCTGGTCGTCGAAGTGGTATCACCGGCGACGGTTACCGCCGATTGTGTGGATAAACGAGCGGAATACGCACGCCTTGGTATCGAGCAGTACTGGATCGTCCGGATGGAGAACAACGACGGCCGCGTGAAGTCCATCGAGATCCTCCGCCTCAATACCGCAGGCGCCTACATCTCCACCGAAACCCGTTTCCGCTCCCACAACCCCACCGCGATCGCGATCACCGATCCGCTCGATGTCACCATCACCTGGGACGCCCTCGACGCTGACCTCGACTGAGACCTGACGTCCCTCGCGCCTGATCGGAAGCCCTTCTCCATAAGCGAGTTTCGTGTGACCGGCATCTTTTCGAGCCGGGAGCGATAGCCGGGATCGCCTCAGCTCGCGCCGGATTCGATTCGGTACTGCTCCACCACGTCCTCGTATGCTTCCCGAGCTTCCGCGGCCAAGTCCTCCCCCGCCGCGATGCTGACGCTCCACGGGATCGGACAGGGAGGAGTGTGGTCCGGGTCGGGGCACAGCAGTCGCTCGATCTGATCGATGACGGCACGTGCCTCGGACTCGGAAGCGATTACGCCTAGGCGAATCTCCCACAGCTGTTTCTCAACCGACATCGTTCAAAGCTACTGTTCAGCCGATCAGGCAGGGGGCCGCGCCTTCGGGGGAAGAGGCGGTGAGGGGGCGGGTTTCGGGGGTGGGGTTCCAGTGGCCGTCGGTGGCGGCGTAGGTCCAGGTGGGGCCGGTGGTGACCAAGGTGGAGACCGCTTCGATCAGGCGGTCTACGTCGGCGGCGGTGGTGCCGAGGCCGATGCTGGCTCGGAGGGCGGCGTCGAGGCCGAGGCTGGTGAGCAGCGGGTGGGCGCAGAAGCGGCCGTCGCGGACGCCGATGGCGTGTTCGGCGGAGAGGTAGGCGGCGACCTTGCCGGGGGCGTAGTCGGCGACGGTGAAGGCGACGATGCCGACACAGTCGGGGCTGTCGGACCAGATGCTGACCAGGTCGACGCCGGGAATCGCGGACAAACCGTCGCGGAGACGGTCGGCCAGAAAGCGTTCGTGGGCAACGAGTTCGGTGGGGTCGATCGCGGCGAGCGCGTCGCAGGCAGCGGCGATAGCAGCCGCGCCGAGCACATTCGGTGAACCTGCCTCGTGCCGCTGCGGCGCGCAAGCCCATTCGACCTCCGACACACCGACATTGCGCACCGCACCGCCGCCTGCCAGGTACGGCTCACCCTGGTCGAGCCAGTCCCGCCGACCGACGAGCACGCCCGAACCGAACGGCGCGTACAGCTTGTGCCCGGAGAACGCGAGGTAGTCGATCCCGCTCTCGCGCAGGGAGATCCGCCGGTGCGGCGCCAGCTGTGCGGCATCGACGAGGATGCGCGCACCACACAGGTGGGCGATGGTCGCGAGGCGTTCCAGCGGCAGCACCTCACCGGTGACATTGGATGCCCCGGTCACCGCGAGCAGCGCGGCGGGCTTGCTGCACAGCTCGGCGACGACCCGCTGAATCGTCTCCTCGACGGTGTCGGCGGCCCGCACGACCCGGCGACCGTGCTCGGTCCACGGCAGGAAGTTGGCGTGGTGCTCGATATCGAGGACCACCGTCTCCCCCGGCACGCACCCGGCCAGCAGGTTCAGCGAATCGGTGGTGTTGCGGGTGAATACGACGACCTGGTCGTCGTCGGCGTCGAGGAACCGGGCGACCGCGCCACGGGAGGCCTCGTAGCACTCGGTCGAGATCCGCGAGGCGTAGCCCGCACCCCGATGCACGCTGGCGTAGAACGGCAGCAACTGCGAAATCCGGTCGGTGACCTGCTTCAACGCCGGCGCACTGGCCGCGTAGTCGAAGTTGGCGTAGGAGCTGGTGCCGCCTTGAACGAGCGGAACCTGCAGGTCGGCACCGGAAACGGCGGCGATGGCACAGGTGGGGTCGATTACAGCAGTCATGACGAAATCCCGTCGGCTCAGGGACCCGCTCCAGAAGAGGTGAGTCCGCGCTTGCCGCGCCCAATTCGGACGTCGGCCTGGTCGTCACCCGGAGCACCCCACCGCGGAGGAGGGTTGCCGACCAGCAAGCCGGGGCTGAACGCTGGTACTCGTGACCTGCAACGAGAGTGACAGACGACCGCGGGAGCTGTCAACCACCCCACGCCGGGAAGGCACGCCCGAAGCGAAGGGAATCGCCGAAGAGGGGGCATCGCGGAACTAGCATCCGACGAAGGGAATTGCTGCGCTGAGGGCTCGGCAGATCAATGTGGCGCTGCGGGTGGGGTCCGATGTCAAACCGGTACACAAGGGGTGAACTTTGCCCGTGATGGACGCCGTACGATCGAGTGAAGCGAAAATAGTCCACGCATATGATCGGAAGAAGACCATGTCACACGCCTTGAGCTCCACTTCGGCGGACGTGAGCGCCGATCTACCCGACGAATTCGTCCACCTGGCCAGGTTGGCGCTCGCCGGGCGTGAACAGGATGTCGCGATGTTCGTGCGCCGCGCCGCGCGGCGACACCGGCATGCGAGTCCCGAGCTGGCCGACGCGCTGATCTCACTGCTGCGGCAGAACCCGACGCGCGCCAATCCCCTACGCGCGGAGGTGGATACGCCGATTCCGGTCGACGGCGACAGCCGACTGCCCCTGGTGCGCGTGATCCCGCCCGGTTCCACCGCCGAAGTGCCGATCCTGGCCGCAGAAACCTACGCCGTGCTCACCCAGATCGTCGACGAGCGCAAGCAGGCCGACCGGCTGGCCGCCGCCGATCTCACCCCGGCCCGCAGCTTGCTGTTCGTGGGTCCGCCCGGTGTCGGCAAGACCATGGCCGCGGCGTGGCTGGCACATCAGCTGTCGCTGCCGCTGGTGGTCCTGGACTTGGCGACCATCATGAGCAGCCTGCTCGGCAAGACCGGCACCAACCTGCGCCACGCCATCGACTACGCCAAACAGCGCCCGTGCGTCCTGTTGCTCGACGAGCTCGACGCCATCGCCAAACGTCGCGACGACGACCGCGACGTGGGCGAGCTGAAGCGACTGGTCACCGTGCTGCTCCAGCAGATCGACGACTGGCCGACCGGCGGGGGCCTGGTCATCGGCGCGACCAACCATGCCGACCTGCTGGATCCGGCCGTGTGGCGGCGCTTCGATGTGAGCGTGGAATTCGCGCTGCCCGAGGCCGAGCAACGCTGCGAGGCGATTCGCCGGTTCGCCGGGCAACCCCTGCCCGACGGCGCGGTGGACGCGGTCGCGCTCGCGTCGAAGGGCTTGTCGTTCAACGACATCGAGCGCACGATGCTGCGATTGCGCAGGCGTTGCGTGCTCGAGGACCAGCTACTGCCCGGCCTGATGGCCGAGCACTCCGCACGACTAGTAGCTGAACTTCCCAAAACGGATCGGTTACGGCTGGCACAGACGCTGACGGGCGTGTCAGGCTTGTCTCAGCGCCAGATCAGCGCGCTCACGGGGGTGTCGCGCGACACCATCCGTGGCTTCACGCATCGACGGGAATAACGTGGCAGCTGGGGGGATTTCGGGTGGCCGGACCGCGATTTCTGATCGGCTTCGGTGAGCGGCTGACCGCGCCCATCTCTCCCAGCAGATCCGGCGGCGCGCCGCAGCCGCCGTACACGGTGGCGCAGGCGCGGGCCCGACTCGCGCCGATGCTGAGCGCGGCCACCTCGAGTGCCGACGCATTGCCCAAGACGGCCTGCCCGGAGGACGAGACGGTCACCGCGGTCACCCTGCATCCGCAGTATCTGTCCAAAAGCGGTTATCCCACAAGGCTTCTCACGTCGATGCAGCTCGATCCGCTCGGCAGCAGGCCGGTGGCGATCGCACCGGAGCACGGTAAGCCACGGGCGAGCACCCTGCTGTTCCTGGCTACGACCCGCGTCAACCTACAGCTGCTCACCGCGCGGATCAGCGCCGACGCACCGCTGGGCGGCGCCGAGAACGGCATCGTCAGCCTGGCGGAGTTCCGCCTCAACAACCCCCATGACCGGCTGAGACTCGCCGCGGCCCCGGACAATTCGGAGACGGTCGCCGAATTGGTCCTGCACTCCGATCGCGACATCGCCCTGCAGGGTCTGCTCGACTTCTCCCGCGACCTCGATCTCGACGTGGCGATCGACCGCAGGCTCGACAACGGCGGCCTCGCCTTCGTCCCCGTCACCGGAACCCACGCCGCCATCGCCGCGCTCGCCGACTACTCGTTCACCAGGGTGATCCGCCGCATGCCGCGCATGCGCACCCAGCTCGGCCGCGACACCGCCACCAGAACAAGGACTTCCACCTTCCGCCCGATCCTGCCCACAGCCGAACCCACCGACCGGGAACTCACCATCGCGGTGTTCGACGGCGGCATCCCCGCCGAAACCCCACTGACCCGCTGGGTCGACGCCCACACCTTCGCCGACAGCGCCGCACCCCACCGCAACTACCTCGACCACGGCCACCGGGTCACCTCCGCCCTGCTGTTCGGCAGCGTCGACCCGGTCCAGCCGGTCCCGGTCCCCTACGGCTACATCGACCACTACCAGGTCCTCGACGAGGACACCGACGACGACCAGTGCGAGCTGTACTCGGCCATCGAGCGCATCGATACCGTGCTGCGCCAGCGCAAGTACGAGTTCGTCAATGTCAGCATCGGCCCCGAACTCCCCATCGAGGACGACGAAGTGCACGCCTGGACCGCGTTCTGGGACGACTACCTCAGCGACGGCACCACGCTGGCCACCATCGCCGTCGGCAACAACGGCGAAGCCGACAAGCCCAGTGGCAATGCGCGCGTGCAGGTTCCGGCCGACAGCGTCAACGCGCTCGCGATCGGTTCTTCGGATCGGGTCGGCGCCCTTTGGAACCGCGCGCCGTACTCCGCGATCGGCCCCGGCCGCTCCCCCGGCACGGTGAAACCCGATCTACTCGCCTTCGGCGGCAGCGATCACGAGCCGTTCCACGTGGTCGGCCCCGACGGCACCGCCGTTCCCGACTCCGGCACGAGCTTCGCCGCACCGATGGCTTTGCGCGCCGCACTGGGCGCTCGCACCCTGTTCGGCCCGAAGCTCGGTGCGCTCGATCTGAAAGCCCTGCTCGTCCACACCGCCGAAAGGCGCACCAGCTCACCGGATTCCGATTCCGGACACGGTCGCATCGCCGCTACCCTGGCCGACATGGTCCTCTGCGGCGACGGCGAAGCGCGGGTCCTCTACCAGGGCGAACTCACCCCGGCGAAGTATCTGCGCGCCCAGATCCCGCTGCCCGCGGCACTACCCGCCGGCATGGTCAGAATTCGCGCCACCCTCGTCTATGCCACCCAGGTCGACCCCGCCGACCCCGGCAGCTACACCCGCAGCGGACTCGACGTCACCTTCCGCCCGCACGACGAGAAATTCGCCGAACCGACCAGAATCCACCCCGATTCGGCCCCGTTCTTCCGCGCGACCGAGCTCGACCCCGAGGCCGTGCTGCGCCGCGACTCCCGCAAATGGGACACCGTCCTGCATGCCGAGCGCAGCAAGCGCGTCAACAGCCTGCGCAACCCCGTCTTCGACATCCACCACAACGCGAGGGAATCGGGCCACCCCACCGCGACCGCGCAGCCGATCCGCTACTCGATGGTGATCACCGTGCGCCACGCCAAGGTCGACGACCTGTACGAGCGGGTGCTCAGCGCGTATGTCACGCAGCTGGAGGCATTGCGCCCGACGATCGAGATCCCGCTCGATGTCTGAGTTCCCGGCCGAGATCTTCGTCGACCCGATCGCGGCGCGGCGGCTGAGCTGTCAGAGCGTGTACCGGCTGCAACATCTGGGCGCGCGGCTGTTTCCGTGGCAGGAGGAGACGTTCACCGAGATCCTGCTCGGCCACCTCACCGGCGTCGACTACCGCATCGACGCGCCGTGCCCCGATTGCGCGCCGCCGCGGCGGTGCACGTCGTGGGGCTCGGCGACGCAGGTGAGCGGCGCGGGCGGGCTGCGGCTGCTGACCAGGCCGGAGGAAGGTGGCAACCGGGCTCGCGGCAGGCGCGGGGTCGGCGCGGATTTCATCTACAGCGTGCAGGAACCGTCCGGTGCCGGTGAGGTGCGGTTGCTCATCCAGGCCAAGCGAGCCAGGCGCGGCGAGCCGATCAAAGCGGCGGCCCTACCCGCCGCGCAACGGTCCGATCTCCGTGACGCCGCAACACATTTCGGCGCGACCGCGTACTACCTGTTCTATGCCGAGTCCGAGTCGGCTCACGTCGGCCACCTCACCCGCTGCGCCGAGCACACCAGCCCCTCGGATACCTCGATCGTGGTGGTTCCCGCGCAGGTACTCACGCGCGCGTTCGACGAGGAGAAACTGGGTTCGATCACGGCGGACCGCGTTTTCGCGCTGGGCCGCACCCTGCTGTGCCTGGACGGCTGCGCCCCCGCGCCCGGCCTGTCTGCCTTCGACCGCGCACTCGGCTTCGTCCGCGAGGACAACCCCGACTACCTGCCGGTCGACCCCGCCACGAGACTGCCCGGTACGCCCGCCGTCACCGTCATCGGCACACGCGCCAAACCATCGCGCCGACCGCCGTCGCGCCGGGTGACCCGTGCGGGTCAGCAGGTCGGCGACGGCGAGATCCTGTGGGTCGATCTGAGCGCGGCAGACCGCTGGGCAGAATCCGTAGATCCGAGCTGGTACCCGGACATCGGCGCCGAACGCTTGCGCGAACGCACCAGCAAGTACTGGCGGCTCGCACTGCACCGGGCCGTGGCGGTGCGGTACGTGGCGGCCTGGGCCGATGGCGAGGTGCGCGCGATCTACCGGGTGCTCGACGATTCGCTGGTCATCCATCACGACCACGGTGGCAAGGTTTCGTTCGACCTCGCCGAGCTCGACCCCGAATCGAACGCTCACGCCCAGGTCGTGCGCCGAACCCAGGCCTACCTCGCGGCACGTAATCGCCGCGCCCGCAACGTCGTCGGATATCCCTGACAATAATTGCCCCGAGTTGCCTGCTCACACCCATTTCTCAACCATCTGGGCACCCCATGATGGAGTACCTAAATGATTGGGTTTCTCCACTATTTGCTAGAGTTCCCTCTCATGTCCACGAACACGAACTCCGTCCGCGGCCTGCCGCGCTACCCGGTGTACGCGCTCGGACGGCTCACCAAGGCGCTGCACGCCGAGATCGACGTTCCGTTGCGCGATCACTGGGTGCTCACCTTCATCTCCGAAAACGCCGACCTGACGCAGAAGAAAGTGGGCGACGCGCTCGGCATCGACCGCAGTGAAGTCGTCCGCCTGATCGATGCGCTGGAACGCGCCGACCTGGTCGAACGCACCCGCGACGGCAAGGATCGCCGCAAGTACCGGCTGCGGATCACCGAGGCCGGGCGCAAGCAGTGCAAACGCACCGACAAGCTGATCGCCGAGGCCACCGCGCGGGTGCTGGGACGCCTCGACGAAGACGAACAACGGACGCTGCACCGGCTGGCCGTCACCGCTCTCGGTGAATTGCCGGAATCGCCGTCGTGAACAGCGCCGACGGCACGCCCCGCGCTGCCGTCCGGCAACACCCGCACCGAGTACCGTTGGCATCTGGTGACCATCCTGTTTGCCCCCCGGTAACCCGCTCATGAAACAACAGATACCACCGATGGGGGTCAACCGATGAGAGGTGGACTGAGCACGATGCTCGAGCCACACACTGCGGTACCGGCGGTCCTGCGCGACCCACTGCTGCGCGCGGACCTCGCCGCGCCGCCGCGCACCCTGGTCGACATCCTGACCAGCACCGCCCTCGCACATCCCGACGCACCGGCGATCGACGACGGCATTGTCGTGCTCAGCTATATGGAACTGATCGCCGCGATCGAGGCCAGGATGGCCGAGCTCACCGACGCGGGCGTGCGACCGGGCGACCGGGTCGGCGTGCGGATGCCGTCGGGCTCCGCCGCGCTGTACGTGACGATTCTGGCCGTGCTCTACTGCGGCGCCGCCTACGTACCCGTCGATGCCGACGACCCGGAGGAGCGAGCCAAGCTCGTCTTCGGCGAGGCCAGGGTGAGCGCGATCGCCACCGGCGACGGCATCGAGTCGGCCACCACCGCCGCGGGCGACCACGACTGGAACACCCTGCCCACCCCCGCCGACGACGCGTGGATCATCTTCACCTCCGGCTCCACCGGCACCCCCAAAGGTGTTGCGGTAACCCATCGCAATGCCGCCGCCTTCGTCGACGCCGAGGCCCGCCTGTTCCTGCAGCGCGCCCCGATCGGCCCCGGCGACCGTGTGCTGGCCGGGCTGTCGGTGGCCTTCGACGCCTCCTGCGAGGAGATGTGGCTGGCCTGGCGCAACGGCGCCTGCCTGGTCCCCGCCCCGCGCGACCTGGTGCGCACCGGCGCCGATCTCGGCCCGTGGCTGATGCGCCGCGAGATCAGCATCGTGTCCACGGTGCCGACACTGGCCGCGACCTGGCCCGCCGAAGCACTGGAATCGGTGCGGCTGCTGATCTTCGGCGGCGAAGCTGTGCCCCCGGAGCTGGCCGAACGGCTGGCCGGTGCCGACCGCGAAGTGTGGAACACCTACGGCCCCACCGAGGCAACTGTCGTCGCCTGCGCCGCGCTGCTCACCGGCGAGATGCCCGTTCGTATCGGCCTTCCCCTCGACGGCTGGGATCTGACCGTCGTCGACCCGCAGGGCAACCCGGTGGCCGAAGGCGAGACCGGCGAGCTCGTGATCGGTGGTGTCGGCCTGGCCCGCTACCTCGATCCCGCCAAGGACGCCGAGAAGTACGCACCGCTGCCCTCGCTCGGTTGGGAACGCGCGTATCGCAGTGGCGACCTGGTGCGCAACGACTACCAGGGCCTGATCTTCCTCGGTCGCGCCGACGACCAGATCAAGATCGGCGGCCGCCGCATCGAACTCGGCGAGCTCGACAACGCGCTTCAGCACCTGCCCGGTGTCAGCGGTGCGGCCGCCGCGATCCGGACCACCAAGGCGGGCAACAAGATTCTCGTCGGCTATCTCACCGGCGCCGGTCCCGACTTCGACGTGAAGAAGGCCAGAGAGATTCTGGCCGAACAACTTCCGGCGCCCCTGGTACCGCGTCTGGCGATCGTCGCCGATCTGCCGACCCGCACCTCCGGCAAGGTCGACCGCGACGCACTGCCGTGGCCGCTGCCGAGCACCGACGAATCAGCCGAGACCGGCCTGTCGGGTACGGCGGCCTGGGTGGCGAGCCTGTGGGACGCGATCCTCGGCGCCGAAGCCACCGATCTCGATGCGGAATTCTTCGATCTGGGCGGCGGTTCGCTGTCGGCGGCGCAGCTCGTGGGCGCGTTGCGTGAGCGGTACCCGCACGTCACCGTCGCCGATCTCTACGACCACCCGCGCCTCGGTTCGCTGGTCGAACTCCTGGACGGCAGCGCGCCGGTGGCGGCCGTGGACGTGCGTGTCGTGAAGCCGACACCGTTGCGCGCGCAGATCACCCAGGTGCTCGCCACGATTCCGTTGACCACCCTCACCGGATTGCAGTGGGTCACCTGGCTGACCGTCGTGTCCGGCATCGCAGGCTGGTCGGGTTCGCTGCCGTGGTTGCCGCGCCTGTCGTGGTGGTGGATCCTGCTGGCCTTCGTGCTGTTCATCTCGCCGATCGGCCGGATGACGATCTGTGTGGCCGGTGCCCGAATCCTGCTCGCCGGGTTGCGTCCCGGTTCCTACCCCCGTGGCTCGTCGGTGCATTTGAGGCTGTGGGCAGCCGTACGTCTCTCCGAAGCCAGTGGTGCCGAAAGTCTTTCCGGCGCACCGCTGATGGTTCCGTTCGCGCGGGCGCTGGGCGCCAAGATCGGCAAGGGTGTCGACCTGCACAGCCTGCCCCCGGTCACCGGCATGCTCGAGCTCGGCGACGGCGCCAGCGTCGAACCCGAAGTGGACCTGTCCGGCTACTGGGTCGACGGCGACATCGTGCACATCGGCGGCATCACCATCGGTGACGGCGCGGTGATCGGCGCCCGCTCGATCCTGCTGCCCGGCACCAAGATCGGCAAGAAGGCCGAGATCGCCCCTGGTTCGGCCGTATCGGGCAAGGTCAAGGGCGAACAGGAATGGGCGGGCTCGCCTGCCACCAAGACCGGTAAGGCACCGCGCCGCTGGCCCGACCACTCCCCCGAACGGGCCAGGCACTGGCTGATCGTCTTCGGCCTGTCGTCGATGGTGCTGGCCGCGATGCCCGTGTTCGGCCTCGCCGTCGGTGGCACGTTCATCGCCTGGTGGGTCCGCGAGGAGACCACCATCGGCGCCGCCGCCCTGCGCGGTTTCGCCATCCTGCCGCTCGCCACACTGCTCAGTCTCGGCGCGTACGCCGTGGCCACCGTGCTCGCGGTGCGCCTGCTCAGCATCGGTTTGCGCGAGGGCTACCACCCCGTGCGCAGCCGGACCGGCTGGCAGGTGTGGGCCACCGAACGCCTGCTCGACTCCGCGCGCACCTTCCTGTTCCCGCTCTACGCCAGCCTGCTCACCCCGGTCTGGCTGCGGTTGCTCGGCGCGAAGATCGGCAAGAACGTCGAGGCGTCGACCGTGCTGATGCTGCCCAAGTTCACCGTGATCTCCGACGGCGCGTTCCTGGCCGACGACACCATGATCGGCAGCTACGAACTCGGCGGCGGCTGGCTGCGCATCGGCGAATCCAAGGTCGGCAAGCGCGCCTTCCTCGGCAATTCTGGCATGACCGCACCCGGCCGTCGCGTGCCGAAGAACGGCCTGGTGGCCGTGCTCTCTGCCGCGCCGAACAAGGCCAAGGCGGGCTCGTCCTGGCTGGGTAGCCCGCCGGTGCGGCTGCGTCGCGCGACCGAATCCAGCGACACCTCACGCACGTTCGATCCGCCGCTGCGGTTGAAGCTGGCCCGCGCCTTCGTGGAGACCTGCCGGTTGATCCCGGTGATGGTGACCTTCGCCATCGGCCTCGGCGTGCTGCTCGTGCTCGCGCTGATCGCCCAGCACACCGATTACCTGGTCGCCGCACTCGTCTCCGGGCTGGTGCTGATGGCCGCGGGCGCGTTCGCCGGTGCCATCGCCGTGGCCGCCAAGTGGTTGATAGTCGGGCGAATTCACGCCGTCGAGTACCCGCTGTGGAGCTCGTTCGTGTGGCGCAACGAGGTCTCCGACGCGTTCGTCGAGACCGTCGCGGCACCGTGGTTCGCGCGGGCCGCCACGGGTACTCCGGTGATGAATCTGTGGCTGCGCGGACTCGGTGCCAAGATCGGCCGCGGGGTATGGTGCGAGTCCTATTGGCTACCGGAGGCGGACCTGGTGACACTCGGTGACGGCGCGACCGTGGAGCGCGGCTGCGTGGTGCAAACGCACCTGTTCCACGACCGCATCATGTCCATGGACACAGTGACACTCGACGCCGGCGCCACCCTCGGCCCGCACTGCGTCGCCCTGCCCGCCGCCCACATCGGGGCGGGCGCCACCATCGGACCGGCGTCACTCGTGATGCGCGGTGACGTGGTCCCGCCGTCGACTCGCTGGTGGGGAAACCCCATCTCGCACTGGACCGATCCCGCCTCGACGCGGGAGTCGAGGCAGCGCGGAGCCGCCTGATGCGGAGCAAGTTCTACGAGGATCCGATCGATACGTACCTGCCGCAGAACGGCAATCGCGGCTACCGCGTGTCCCGCTACGAGCTGGAGCTGAGCTACAAACCGGCCAGCAACCGGCTCGCCGGGCGCGCGGTGGTCATCGCGGTCACCACTGGGGTGCGGCCGTGGTTCACCCTCGACATGTCCCAGGGGCTGACGGTGTCGAAGGTGCTCGTCAGCGGGTTGAAGGCGGCGAAATTCGTCCATCAGCAGGGCAAGCTCGCGGTCACGCCGCAGCAGAAGATCCCCGCCGGTGGCGTCCTCGAGATCACCGTCCATTACGCGGGCACCCCCAAACCGGTGCGCGGTCTGTGGGGCGAGGTCGGCTGGGAGGAGCTCACCGAGGGCGCGCTGGTCGCGAGCCAGCCCAACGGTGCGGCCTCCTGGTTCCCGTGCGACGACCACCCGAGTTCCAAGGCGACCTACCGGATTTCGATCACCACCGACAGCCCGTTCTATGCCGTGGCGAACGGCACCCTGGTCGGCAAGCAAGCCAAGGCCAGCCAGACGACCTGGGTGTACGAGATGGCCGAGCCGATGGCGAGCTATCTGGCGACGATCCAGATCGGCAACTACCGCAAGTACCGGGTCGGGGCCGTCGGCGAACCGGTGCCGATGCACGCTGTCGTCCCGCCGCGGTTGCGGGTGAACTTCGACCACGATTTCGCCCGGCAGCCCGAGATGATGGCGCTGTTCACCGAGAAGTTCGGGCCGTACCCGTTCGACGATTACACCGTGGTCGTCACCGATGACGATCTCGACATCCCGATCGAGGCGCAGGGCATGTCGATCTTCGGCGCCAACCACTGCGATGGCAAGCGCGGCGCGGAACGTCTTGTCGCACACGAACTGGCGCACCAGTGGTACGGCAACAGCCTCACCCTGAAGCAGTGGCGCGATATCTGGCTGCACGAAGGCTTCGCCTGTTACGCGGAGTGGATCTGGTCGGAAGCCTCCGGTGGGCCGACCGCCGATCAGCTGGCTCGCGCCGCGCGCGCGAACCTGGCGCGTCAGCCGCAGGACATCATCGTCGGCGATCCCGGACCCAAGGACATGTTCGACGACCGGGTCTACAAGCGCGGGGCGCTCACGCTGCACGCGCTGCGGCTGGAACTGCGCGATCACCTGTTCTTCGAACTGATCAGGGAGTGGACCGCGCGGTTCCGGCACTCCTCTGTTACCACCGAGGAGTTCGTCGACCTGGCCGGTCATTACAGCGTGGCGCCGATGCGTGGGCTGTTCGCGATCTGGCTCGGAACCAAGCCGCTGCCGCAGCTACCGCCGCTGGGCGGACAAGCCCATCAGAACACCAGGTAGCGCTGGGCCAGTTCCTCGATCAGTGGATCGTCGTCGGACACCATCTCCAGTGCCTCGAGGTCGGCGGCCACCGAGATGGCGCGGGCGTCGTCCTGCTCGGGATCGGGGCCGTCTTCGTTGAGCTGACGCAACAACTTCTGCCGGACTCGGTCCTTCAATGAATCGCCCATCTCTCCAGACTGCCTGCCGATCATCGCGCGCACCAGCATCAGACGGGGGTGAGCCAGGTGCCCCACGGCGTATTGCGCAGGACGGTATAGACGGCGAGCAGGCCGAAGAAGGACCACACGATCGCCGGGCTGAGGCCGGGCAGGCGCCACCGTTGTCCGCG
Organism: Nocardia sp. NPDC058519; assembly: GCF_042719755.1. Classification (NCBI taxonomy): domain Bacteria; kingdom Bacillati; phylum Actinomycetota; class Actinomycetes; order Mycobacteriales; family Nocardiaceae; genus Nocardia; species Nocardia sp. NPDC058519. The sequence continues at coordinate 80,744 of NZ_JBHXNK010000020.1, forward strand.
GCGGGCGCGCACGATCCAGTCGGTGACGAAGACCGCGAACGCGATGGTCAGCGGCACGGCGAGCAGATTGCTGTGCAGCGAGTCGATGATGTTGCCATCGGTGAGGTTGTGCATCGCGCGCATGCCGCCGCAGCCGGGGCAGTACACCCCGAACAGCGCGTAGACCGGGCACAGGCCGTAGGAACCCTCGACGTGCGGGTCACGGAAATGCAGCAGGGCCAGCGTGCCGATGCCGAGACCGGCGGTGATCAGCGGTGGTGTCATCCGCTGCCAGGTCGAGCGCGCCGCACCCTGGTTCGGGTCCGCGCCGGAAAACTCGGCCGTGACGTGCGTTTTGTCCACTCCCCTACGGTAGCCGCGGCCGAACGCCGCCGCCAGCACACGCCTGCCGCGACCGATGCGTGATCGTGCTCTTCGGGCGTAATTTTTCGTCGATTTTCGGCGATTTCACAATGTCAGCACGGTCGGCGACCCAGTTCACAACAACTGGGACACTCCGACCCGCTAACACTAGCTAGCACCCCTGCTTGCACTGTACGGTGGCCTACGACACAAAGGAGTGCCGACAATGCTTGCGAAGTCGATGATGACGCTCGCGGCAGCGCGATCCATGGTCTCTCACCTCGAGACCGGCGCACTGACCGCACAGTTCCGTGCCGGGCTGCGAACCCGCAGTTTCGCAACCGCGAAACTCAACGCCCCCACCGCCGAGCACCGGGTCGTCCCGGTGACCACCGCGGACGGCGCGCAGCTCCGGGTCCACGTCTACGGTCCCGATACCGCCCCCACACTGGTCCTCATCCATGGCTGGGCCTGCAGTATCGAATACTGGAACCCGCAGATCACCGCCTTCGCCGGCGAGTACCGCGTGGTCAGCTACGACCAGCGCGGCCACGGCGAATCCACCCTCGGCACCGCCGCCCCCAGCGAACACACCCTGGCCGACGACCTGTCCGCTGTCCTCGACGCGACACTGCGTGAGGACGAGAAGGCCGTCCTGGCCGGGCACAGCATGGGCGGGCTCACCATCCAGGCCTGGGCCAAGCATCACCCCGAGCAGGTGTCGCGGCGCGCGTCCGCCGTGCTGCTCGCCAACACCGCCAATGCCGCGATCCGCTGGGAAACCGACATGCTGCCGCTGCTGAACAAGCAGCTCACCGTCGCGCAGTACCCGGTCACCCTGCTCGGCGCGCCGGTGCGGATGCCGCAGCCGGTGAGCGAGTCGCTGCTGTTCGCCCCGCTGCCGATCCCCGGCGGCTGGTTCACCGCGCAGGTTCTCCGCAGTCGCATTCTCACCCCCGAGGCCACCGCCGACGAGGTCGACTTCGCGATGGGCATCATCCGCTCCTGCCGTCCGGTCGCACGTGGCCGCCACGCCGCCGCGATGGCCGACATGGATCTGTCGGCAGGCACCGCCAACCTGAATGTGCCGACCACCGTGATCGCAGGCGCCAGGGACCGGCTGCTCCCGCAGCGCCTTTCGCGCCCGATCGTCGACACCCTGCGCCGCACCGGTTATCTGGCCGATTTCCATGTGCTGCCGCACGGCCACCTCAGCAATGTCGAAGACACCGACGCCTTCGACGCCGTTCTGCACCAGATCCTGCGTAACTCCATGAACTCTCGGGCCACCCGCCGCAACGTCGCCGCCCGCTGACCCCGAGTCAGTTCTCCTGAGACCGGTCAACGGCGATCGGCTCAGGAGTAACCGCGAAGAAGGCCCTCGACCTCGTCGGGGGCCTTTCTCGTCGATTCAGGGGAGCAACAAGCCCCAATACAGTGCCCAGAACACGAAACCTGTTCCGCCGCAGACCAAGAGAGTCCATCGAGTCCGAGCACCTACGCTCGCACCGGCCAGCGTGTGACGTGCGCGAGCGAGCACGAAACCGAGCGCCACCACGGCGCCGAGGGCGATGAGTTGCAGCGCCAGCCACGGCAGGGTGCGGCCGAACAGCAAGGGGCCGAAGGAGGTTGCGCGGGTGGTGAGGATGTAGCCGAGCTGGACGACTGTGCCCACGATGCCGACCGCTGTCGCGCACAACAGCACTCGCGCGGGCAGCCGATCCGGCAGTCGCCAGGATTTGACCATCCCGGTGAACGCGTAGCCGCCCAGTGCCAGGATCATGCCGAACAGCAGAGTCAGCTGCACCGCGGTCGATTCCCACCAGGCGGCGGGAGCGAGCGCCTGCACAGAATGCCATTGTTCCGCTGGCCGATCCGTTGTCGGAGGTGTCGCGGAGCCGGGAAGTCCGTTGACCCAATCGCCCATGAGCTCGCCGTACCCCGGTGACAAGCCGGGAAGTTTGTCGAAGCCGTCGGTGGTCGGCTGTCCGGCGTGCTGGGCGTTCGGGAGAGTGCGCAGCGTGTAGTTGGTTTTTCCGACCTGCTCGAAGACGGTCTGGAAGCCGCGCAGGCTGTCACCGGGTGGGGTGAGGCGGTCCTGGTCACCCCAGATCGCGAGGACCGGCTGCGTGATCCGGTTCAGCACCGGGACGGGTCGTAGTCGGCCTGTGCGAACTGACCGGCGGCGACCAGCTGACGAATACCGTTGCGGGCCAATATATCGACCATCGAACCACGCACGCCCGCCGTGCCGAATCGAGTCTCGTTCGCCCAGGTCTGTTGCGTGGCGGGCGCGGCCGAATTCGCACCGATCGTGATCAAGAAGGCGGCATCGGCGGATCGCGACGCGGCGAGGGGCGCGACCCATCCGCCCTCCGACAGTCCCCACAGACCCACTCGCGCCGGGTCGACCTCGGGCCGGTTCCGCAGGGCGGCAAGGCCTGCCAGCGCGTCGTCGGCCAGCAGCGAATAGTCACGGTGCGAAGGCGTGTATCCCTCGGTTCGCTTGTCGTAGCGCAACGCGACGATGCCCGCGCGGGCGAACGCCTCGGCGACGTAGTCGTAGTGCTCGCCGCTGCCGTTGCCGGATCCGTGGACGAGCACGACGCCCGGCCTGCCGGTCGCGCTCGCCGGTGCGTGCACTGTGCCGGTTGTGGTCGTGCCGTCCGTGCGGGTGAAGGCGATGTCGGCGGTCGTGGTGTGCTGCGCGTGCGCCGCCGGAAATCCGGCGACGGCGGCGATCATGATGGTGAGCAGGATGATTCGTCGAAAGATCGAGAGCACGCCAAGTCCTAGTCTGCGGTGTTCGTGCGAGGTGCGGGAAAGGCGAGAAAACGCGTCAACACACGGCGGGTGCCTGGGCGATCCTGCGGGTGAGACTGCTGAAAACGCTTGAGCAGCGCCATGTAGTCCTCGAAGAATTCCTCGAGTTCGGCGGGCGTCGCGTAGATCGCGCCACGAGAGAAGAGCATCATGTCGGCCCACTCACCCAGCTCGGCCCGCTCGGCCTGGAAACGCTGGAACATCTCGATATCGTCGGTGATGTGCTGCGCGACCAGCCCTTCCAGCAGCTCACGCATCTCCGGCGACTGATCCTTGTCCATCCGGTAGCGCAGGTCCTTCGGCGGCGAACGCCACCACCGCTCCTTCCCCTTCGCCAGCTCCGGCGCCTCTTCGATGAATCCGTGTTCGGCGAGTTGACGCAGGTGATAGCTGGTAGCGCCGGTGTTCTCGCCCAGCCGAGCACCCAACGCCGTCGCGGTGGCTGGCCCGTTCTCGGCGAGCGCACGCAGAATGCGCTGACGCAGCGGATGCGCGAGCGCACGCAGCGCTGCGGGATCGGTGATCTCTCTGGGCGGTACCTCGTCGGCCATACTTGCACCGTACTATTTGCACAAATATCTGTGCAAAGAACTTTATGCAACATTGAATCGCAGCCACCAGATACAGCGAAAGGCCCTCCCCGGTTTCCCGGGAAGGGCCTTCGACCTTGGAGCCGCCTGGGGGAATCGAACCCCCGACCTTTTCATTACGAGTGAAGCGCTCTACCGACTGAGCTAAGGCGGCGTGCCATTTCGGCGACGCGAGTCTATCGCGGGAACCGGTAGAACGCGAAAACGGGTGGTCAGGTGGTACGGGCGGTGATGAGGGTGGCGGTCATGGCGGCGATGGCGAAGCGGGGTTTCACGTTGAGGTCGAGGGCTTCGCGGCAGGCCAGGACGGCGTCGATGCTGCGGAGGAGGCCTTCGGGACGGACGTTGGTGGCGAGGTCGGTGATCTCGCCTGCCATGTCGGGGTGGGTGAGGGTGATGGGGGTGCCGCGGCCCGCGAAGCGCATGGCCAGGGCGTCGCGGTACATGCCCGCGATGTCGATGAGGGCGCGGTCGAGTGCGTCGCGGCCGGTGCGGGTGGCGCGGGATTTCTGTCGGCGTTCGAGGTCTTTGAGGACACCGGCCGAACCGCGGGTGGCCGAGGCGGAGCCTTTGCCGGTGCCGCCCGCACCGAGGGCGGTGGCTAGTTCGTCGCGTTCGCGGTCGTCGCGGTCGGCGCTCATCAGCTTGGCTTCGTCGTCGGCGGATTTCACCAGTTCGTCGGCGGCGGCGTAGGCGGCGCCGGGGCGCTCGGTCGCGGTGACCAGGGCGAGGGCGCGCTTGCGTCGTTGGCGGGCGTCTTCATCGGTGGCGAGGCGGCGGGCGCGGCCGACGTGACCGCCGCTCACCGAGGCAGCCCAGTCCGCGGTTTTCGCGTCGAGTTGGTCGCGCTCGCGCAGGACCTGCGCGATAGCGGGAACGGTCGGGGTCACGAGGTGTACGTGCCTGCAGCGCGAGCGCAGGGTGACGGAGATGTCCTCGGGGTCGACGGTGGGTGCGCACAGCAGGAAGACGGTGCGGTCCGGTGGTTCTTCGACCACCTTGAGCAGGGCATTGGCAGCGCCCTCGGTGAGACGGTCGGCGTCTTCGACGACCACGACCTGCCAGCGGCCGGTACTCGGGCGGCGGGCCGCGATCTGCACGATCGCCCGCATCTCCTTGGTACTGATGCTCAGTCCCTCGGGGATGATGCGCCGCACGTCACCGTGGGTACCGGCCATCGTCGTGGTGCACGCGTGACATTTCCCGCAGCCGACGATATCGGGATCGGTGCACTGCAGCGCCGCCGCGAAACACAGCGCCGCGACGGACCTCCCCGAGCCGGGCGGCCCGGTGAACAGCCACGAATGCGTCATCGCCCCGGTGACCACACCGGCCCGCGCCGCCTTCGCGGCAGCGGCCAGCCCGGTCTCGACCACGTCCTGGCCGACCAGTCGATCGAAGACACCTGCCACGCGCTACACCCTAGCCGCGAGGTCCGACAGGGTTTCCGGACGGCCGGGCAGCCTCACAGCTGACCGCTCAATCCTCTGCTGTCCCAGCGGATTTCTTCGCCGGAGCCTTCTTGGCGGCCGTCTTCTTCGCAGCCGTCTTCTTGGCCGCGGTCTTGGTGGCCGTCTTGGTCGCGGTCGACTTCGCCGCCGCCTTCTTGGCGGGCGCCTTCTTGGCCGCCTTCTTCGCGGTCGTCTTCTTCGCCGCCTTCTTCACCGGACCACGCGCCCGGCGATCGGCCAGCAGTTCGGAGGCGCGCTCGTCGGTGATCGACTCGACCTCGTCGCCCTTGCGCAGGCTGGCATTGGTCTCGCCGTCGGTGACGTACGGGCCGAAGCGGCCGTCCTTGATCACCATCGGCTTGTCCGTGGCGGAGTCGTTGCCCAGCTCACGCAGCGGTGCCGCGGCCGAGGCCTGACGCCCGCGACGCTTGGGCTCGGCGTAGAGCTTGAGCGCCTCATCGAGAGTGACGGAGAACAGCTGATCCTCGGTCGCCAGCGAGCGAGAGTCGGTGCCCTTCTTCAGATACGGGCCGTAACGGCCGTTCTGCGCGGTGATCTCCTCACCCGAGGTGGGATCGTTGCCGACCACCCGGGGCAGCGAGAGCAGCATCAGCGCGTCGTCGAGGGTGATCTCGGCCAGATCCATCGACTTGAACAGCGAACCGGTGCGCGGCTTGACCTCCGCGGCCTTCTTGGTCTTCTTCGCCGGCGCCGCGTCCGGGTCGGGCGCGGGCGGCTCGGGCAGCACCTCGGTGACGTACGGGCCGAAACGTCCTTCCTTGGCGACGATTTCGTTCCCCGATACCGGATCGACGCCGAGCGAGCGGCCCTCCTGCGGCGTCGAGAACAGCTTCTCGGCGACCTCGGGCGTCAGCTCGTCCGGCGGCAGATCGTCGGGCAGGTTCGCCCGCTGTGAGATCCGATCACCTTCGGGGTCATCGGGATTGATGACCATCCGCTCGAGATACGGACCGAAACGGCCGACGCGGACCACGACATCGCGGCCCTCTTCGTCGACGAACATCTTGATCGAGTTCACTTCGCGCGCGTCGATGTCGTCGAGCTGCACGGAGACCATCTTCTTGAGGCCACCCGAGCGCGCGACCGAGCCCTCGGCGCCGTGATCGCCACCGAAGTAGAAGCTGGACAACCAGTTTCCGCGCTGCTCGCGTCCACCGGCGATCGCGTCGAGGTCGTCTTCCATGGCGGCGGTGAAGTCGAAGTCGACGAGCCGGCCGAAGTAGGCCTCGAGCAGACCGACCACCGCGAACGCCACCCAGGCCGGGGCGAGCGCGCTGCCGCGCTTGTAGACGTACCCGCGATCGAGGATCGTCTTGATGATCGAGGAGTAGGTCGACGGACGGCCGATGCCGAGGTCTTCCAGCGTCTTGATCAGCGAGGCTTCGGTGTAGCGGGCGGGCGGGTTGGTGCTGTGGCCGTCGGGGTTGAGCTCGACGGCGGTGACGCTCTGGCCCTCTTCCAGTGCGGGCAAACGGGATTCGGCGTCGTCGGACTGGCCGCCCGCCTCCTCGTCCACACTCTCGACGTAGGCCTTGAGGAATCCGGCGAAGGTGATGGTGCGACCCGAGGCCGAGAACACGCACTCCTCGCCGGTCCGCGCGGTGCCGGTGATGCGCAGGGTCAGCGTGGTGCCACGAGCGTCGACCATCTGCGAGGCGACCGTGCGCTGCCAGATCATCTCGTAGAGCTTGAACTCGTCGTTGTCGACCTTCGAGGCCAGCTGACCGGGCGTCATGAACGTGTCACCCGAGGGACGGATCGCCTCGTGTGCCTCCTGCGCGTTCTTGACCTTGCGGGTGTACTGGCGCGGCGTCGGCGAGACGTACTCCGCGCCGTAGAGCTGGGTCGCCTGCGAGCGGGCCGCCGCGATGGCCGACTCCGACAGTGTCGTGGAGTCGGTACGCATGTAGGTGATGTAGCCGTTTTCGTACAGCCGCTGCGCGACCCGCATCGTGCGCTCGGAGGTGAACCGCAGCTTGCGACCCGCTTCCTGCTGCAAGGTCGAGGTCATGAACGGCGGATACGGCTTGCGCGTGTACGGCTTGGCCTCGGCCGAGCTCACCTCGAGCGCGGCACCGTCGAGCGCCTCGGCCAACCTGCGGGCATAGGCCTCGTCGAGGACGACCACACCGGTGGCCGACTTGAGCCGGCCGTCGGAACCGAAGTCACGACCGGAGGCGACCCGATCGCCCTGCACCTGCACGAGGCGCGCGCCGAATGTGCGCGGATTGGTCGAATCGGACTTCTCGTCGGGACCGGCGTCGAGCTTGGCGGCGATATCCCAGTACCCGGCGGAGCGGAACGCGATGCGCTCGCGCTCGCGCTGCACGATCACCCGGGTGGCGACGGACTGCACGCGACCGGCGGACAGCCGCGGCATCACCTTCTTCCACAGCACCGGGGAGACTTCGTAGCCGTAGAGGCGGTCGAGGATGCGGCGGGTTTCCTGCGCGTCGACCAGGTCGTTATCGAGCTCGCGCGTGTCGGCGGCCGCGGCGAGGATGGCGGGCTCGGTGATCTCGTGGAAGACCATCCGGCGAACCGGGACCTTCGGCTTGAGCGTTTCGAGCAGGTGCCAGGCGATGGCCTCGCCCTCGCGGTCGGGGTCGGTGGCGAGGTAGAGCTCGTCGGCGTCGGCCAGCAAGCTCTTGAGCTCGGCGACCTTGGCCTTCTTATCCGGGTTCACCACATAGATCGGCTCGAAGTCGTGATCGACGTCGACACCGAGGCGGGCCCACGCCTGCCCCTTGTATTTGGCAGGCACGTCGGCGGCACCGCGCGGCAAGTCACGGATGTGGCCCACCGAGGCCTCGACTGTGTAGTTACGGCCCAGATATGGCGCGATCTTGCGGGCCTTCGTCGGCGACTCGACGATCACGAGACGACGCAGGGGTCGGCCCTGGTCGGCTGAACTGCGGTCTCGTGTTGCCACCGGCGAACACCTTCCTTCTTGATCCGCGCGTCGGGAGGTCCGCTCGGTGCGCGGCTGGGGCTGACAGTGATGTTCGGACATCACCATCAGTGACGTTTATACCCTGCGCACTGGGGGTAGAGGCATTTGCGGCGCTTGCCGTCGCGGGCGCTGTCCTGGGCGATGCTACCCGGAAATGACTCATCCCCCACCTCCGCATGCGGAGGTGGGGGATGAGGCGTTGTTGTGTTTCGCAGCTCAGGAGAGCGCGCGAACGCCGGTAGCCTGGGGGCCCTTGGTGCCCTGGCCGACCTCGAATTCGACCTTCTGGTTTTCCTCGAGGGTACGGAAGCCCGTGCCCTGGATCTCCGAGTAGTGGACGAAGACGTCAGCTGAGCCGTCCTCGGGCGCGATGAAGCCGAACCCCTTCTCCGCGTTGAACCACTTCACAGTTCCCTGTGCCATTCTGTTTCCTTCTCTTTCTACCGGAAACGGCGGACAACTGGGTTCGTCCACCGGGCCCGTTCCGACCGCTGTACCGTTGGTCCCCCTGCAAGGAAATCCTGAGCACGGCGTTCGCAACAACGATCCTGCTGATGGTTTGGACCTTGGATCCGTCCCTCGAACACAGAAGCTTGCGACCGAGACCCAGTGAACCATGTCTTTGAGCAATTCGACAGTCGAGTTACCGACTATTTGCAAAATTCCTGATCTTGCGAATGTGCAGGTAAGGGACAGATTGGGTGTATCCGTACTTTCGGTCTGTTTGCTTCTTGATAACCGAGTGAGCTTCCAGCAAACATGCTGTGACCCAGATCGCTACTGGGTTACGAAATCCCAGGTAGTGGTTGTCGCACACACACGTTTCACACTTCTCGTGTCGCGTGAGAGGAGGACTGGATGAATCCGACCGACCGGACCGAGGTCCGGGAGCGCGATGCGAGCGAGAGCTACGGTCGATCGTTGCTGAATCGTGTCCTGACCGAAGCGGCTGCCGGCGGCAACCCGCTGACCCATGTCGCGGAGCTGCCCGCGCAGCGGGCCAGCACCACGGTATGGCCGGAATGGGTGCCATCGGAGCTGGTCACAGCCCTGGACGCGCAGGGGATCGAACTACCGTGGGAACACCAGACCCGCACGGCCGAGCTCGCGGCGACCGGAAACCACGTTGTGGTGAGCACGGGAACCGCATCGGGGAAATCGCTCGGGTACCAGTTGCCGGTGCTCACCGCGCTGCACGACGACCCGCGCGCCACCGCGCTGTACCTCTCCCCCACCAAGGCGCTCGGCGCCGATCAACTCCGCGCCGTCGGCGGCCTGATCCATGACAATCCACTCCGAGAGGCGCATCCGGCGAGCTATGACGGCGACACTCCCGCCGAGGTCAGGCAGTGGGTGCGGGCCAACGCACGCTGGATTTTCACCAATCCCGACATGCTGCACGTCGGGATTCTCCGCTCACATCAGCGCTGGGCGAGGGTGCTGCGCAACCTGCGGTATGTGGTCGTCGACGAATGCCATGCATATAGAGGAGTGTTCGGTTCGCATGTCGCGCTGGTGCTGCGCAGGCTGCGCAGACTCGCGCGGTTCTACGGTGCAGATCCGGTGTTCGTCCTGTGCTCGGCCACAAGTGCCGACCCGGCCGCGTCGGCGAGCAGGCTGATCGGGGCACCGGTCGTGGCTGTCACCGAGGACGGTTCGCAGCGCGGCGCCCGCACTGTCGCGCTGTGGGAACCGCCGCTGAGTGCGACGCAGGCCGGGGAGAACGGTGCGCCGGTGCGCCGCACCGCTACCAGCGAGGCGGCCAAGATCATGGCGGCACTGGTGGCCGAGGGCGCCCGGACGCTCACCTTCGTCCGCTCCCGGCGCGGTGCGGAACTGATCGCGCTTGATGCCCGTCGCGTCCTTGCTGAAACCGCTCCTGAACTGCAGGAACGGGTTGCCGCGTATCGTGCGGGCTATCTGGCCGAGGACCGGCGCGAGCTCGAGCAATCACTGTCGCAGGGGACATTGCTCGGCGCGGCCAGCACCAACGCCCTCGAACTCGGCGTCGACATCGCGGGCCTCGATGCCGTGGTCATCGCCGGTTTTCCCGGGACGGTCGCCTCGTTCTGGCAGCAGGCGGGGCGAGCGGGCAGGCGGTTGCAGGGTTCGCTGGTGGTACTCGTGGCTACCGACGACCCGCTCGACACCTACCTGGTGCATCACCCTGAAGCGCTGCTCGACCGGCCGATCGAGGCCACCATCACCGACCCGTACAACCCCTATATCCTCGGCCCCCAGCTGCTGTGCGCCGCGATGGAACTGCCGCTCACCGACGAAGAGGTGAGCGAGCTCCGAGCTGACGAGGTACTCGCCGACCTGGCCGAACAAGGCTTGATCCGGCGCAGGCCGAGCACCCGTGGCGCGGGTGCTCGCTGGCACGTCACCGCGCATACCCACCCGCACGACGACGTGGATGTGCGCGGTGGGCTCGGCTCGCCGGTCGCGATCGTCGACGCCGAAACCGGGCGCCTACTCGGCACCGCCGACGCGGGCCGGGCCCCGGCCACCCTGCACACCGGGGCTGTCCATCTACACCAGGGCGAGACCTATCTCGTCGACGAACTCGACCTCGAGGGTGGTGTCGCGTTCGTCAACGAGGTGGATCCCGGCTTCACCACCAGCTCCCGGCAGATCACCTCGATCACCGTCGAAGGGGTGATCGAGGAGCGGGTGCTCGGCGCGGTCACCGCGGCATCCGCGCAGGTGGCGGTCACCAACCAGGTCGTCGGCTACCTGCGGACCCTGGTGACCGGTGAGGTGCTCGACCAGGTGGAGCTCGATCTGCCCGCGCACACCCTCCACACCAAGGCTGTTCTGTATACCGTCACATCCCGCCTGCTCGCCGCCGCCGACATCTCCGACGAACAGCTGCCCGGCGCTTTGCACGCGGCCGAGCACGCGGCCATCGGCATGTTGCCCCTGGTCGCGGGCTGCGACCGGTGGGACATCGGCGGTGTCTCCATCGCCGAACATCCCGATACGGGTGCGCCGACGGTGTTCGTATACGACGGGCAGCCCGGTGGTGCGGGCTTCGCCGAGCGCGGATTCGCCCAGCTCACAGCCTGGTTGGCCGCCACATTGAGCGTGATCCGCAGCTGCGCGTGCCAGGACGGGTGCCCCTCGTGTGTGCAGTCGCCCAAGTGCGGCAACGGCAACAATCCCCTGGACAAGGACGCCGCCGGACGCTTGCTGGCCGCCGTTCTCGGCGAGCTCCGGGCACATGGTGACCAGTCCACGGACTCGTGATGTCCGTACGCACGACACGTGACCGCCGATACACCTCACTCGAGGAATGCTGGTCACGCGTCCGAATTAGCGTTGACCAGCGGCGATATGCCCGCACGCCCTGGATGTCCGATTAAAAAGGACCACTTTTCTATTAACTGGCCCATAGCCAACCGGAACCGCCGGTACCACCGCACCAATACTTTTCATTTTTTTCTGGCGGGATCAAAGAATGCGCAAACGCGCTCGGTGCTGAATTCCTAATTGGTTCGGAGCGGGACAACCACCGACCAGTGATAACACTTCCGGGTCACTCATTCTCTTCTACCGGACCCGCCCGTGCCGAAGCCCGCACGGTGCGCACGCCGAACACTCCGGCCGACACATTCGCCTCGACATCGACAACAACATCCCACTGCGCGACCGCGCACCGCCGCACCCGAACCCCCATCCGCCGAGCAATCTCACCGGCCTCCCCACATCCCGACTCCGCACCTTCCGCCAACACCCCCGCCGCGGCCAACGCCCCCAGATCAGCGGCCGCCTGCGCCCGATGTCGAGCCACCACCACACCACCGACTTGCCCCACCGACAACGTCAGACAGATCAACCCAGCCAACGCCACACACACGAACACCGTCGCCCCACCACAGTCCCCAGCCAGCCCACGCCACACCGACCTGTCGCGCCAGGCCGTCACGGTTGCACTCCCGGCTCGGTGACGGCGACCGCTTCGGCGCGAAGGCGCAGACCGGGGAGCAGCGGGGTGTTCGCGGAGACGGTGGCTACGACTCGATCTCCTTCGGTGCGAAGTTCGACGGTCGCGCCCGGAGGGGCGACGGCTTTGCCGGCCGTGATCGCCCGCGAAGTGTCACCGCGAGCGGCCAACCGGGCGGTCTCGCGGGCCGCGTCGGTGCAGCGGACCTGGGTGGATCCGGCGAAGAGGGCGCCTATGCACAGGGCTACAGCGCACACCAAGGCCGCGAGGGCGATGGCGGCCTCGACCGTCACCGCGCCCGTGTCGGCCCCGAGAGTGCTTGTGTCGCAGTGGTTTACACGCTCGTGTTGAGCGCCTTGTCGATGATGCCGGTCAGCGCGTTGACGATGCTGTCCCCGGTGACCACCCCATAGAGCACTGCCCCGAAGGCCGCCGCGGCGATAGTCCCGATTGCGTACTCTGCCGTGGACATGCCGTCGTCGTCGATCAGCAGACGCGTGAATCGGGTGCGGGCCCCCGTGTATACCGTGTGGACGAACGTCATCGTGATCCCCTCTCTGGTTGCACCGCGCGGCTGCTCCGCACGGTGAAGATTCGGTGGCCTCGTGGAGGCCGGTCACAGCAGGCCTCCGTCGCCGAGCACTCGGTCGGCCAGGCCGATGACGACCGGAACGATGCCGAGACAGACGAAAGCGGGCAGGAAGCACAGGCCGAGTGGGCCGCCGATCAGTACGCCCGCGCGTTCGGCGCGCGCGACGGCGGCATCTTCCACGGCTTCGCGCCGCTGCGTGGCGAGTTCACCGACCGCCACCGCCAAGGAGGCACCGGAGCGGGCCGAACGGCGTGCCATCCTGGCCAGCGACTCCACCTCGTCCGCGCCGACCGACCCGACCGCATCCGCGGCTGCCCGCTCCCATGCCGTCGCCGGGTCGGCGCCCAGCGCGAGAAGGTCTGCGGCCCTGAGTAATGCGGCCCGAAGAACCGGCGGCGCTGTCGGTGCACTCGCGCGCGCGGCCGCGGCCATCGGCAGTCCCGCTCGGAGACAAGCGGCCAGCAGATCGAATGCGGACGCGGACCCGAGCGGATCGACCTTCGCGGCGTCGCCCGCCGCTCCGGAGGCACCGACCGGTGGCGGGCCGAGCGCACGCACCCGTCGGCTGACGGCGACCCGCCCAGGCAACAACACGATCGCCACCGCCGCCACCAACAACGCCGCCGGCGAAGCGGCACCAACCATCCCCTGCACAGCAATCCCCTCCTCGAAGTTTGATCCACACCTGTCCACACCCGATCCGGGCCGACCGCCGGGCACCTCGCGGTCAGCTGTGGTCTTGTCCGGTGTTCACATCTGTCCACAGGCATTCGGATCGGCGGCCACTCCTGCCAACCGTTGGACCGCGCTGCGATGTGGGTTCAGGCCGTGCTCTTGCGGGTGATGACATCTGTCCACAGCAGTCCACAGCAGGCGAGGGCCGCGCCCAGCGGAAGCAGTAGCTCGCCCGCCGAAGTGGTGAACAGGATGGTGAGCGGGGCTGCGCCCATCAGTTGACCCAGGCCGATCCCTACCAAGGGGAGGCCGGCCAGGACCGTAGCCGATGCTCGGGCGCCGGCGAGGGCGGCCTCGGTGCGGTCTCGGAAGCGGATGCGGCCCAGTAGGTCCGATCTGGTGGCCGAGAGCAGTTCCGCCAGGGCCAGGCCGTGTTCTTCGGCTACCCGCCACGCGGCGGCGACCCTCGACAGTTCCTCGGCGACAATCGAATCCGGCTGCACCCAGGCGTCGGCGCCCGAGCCGCCGAGGCGGCTACGGCCCGCGCTGATCGCCAGTACGCGTGCGGCTTCGCCGCGCGACTCGCCCGCGGCGGATTCGGCCGCCGCGCTCGGGTGGGCGCCGACGCGGAGCTCGCCGACCACGGCTTCGAGACCGGCCAGCAGGTGTCCACATTCCCGGCGTCGTTCGCGGTCACCTCGACCGCGCCGCTTCCGCGCTGCCACCGTGGCTCCAAGCATGAGAGCTGCCAGACCGACACCGGGGCCGAAGGTGAATGCCGTGCACCCCAATCCGATTCCTGCACACCACTCCACAGGCACCCGCCTCGGCGCACGACGCCCGCCCGTGCCGAACAGGCGCGCGAACCGCCGCTGCCCGCCCGCCACCGGAAGCACCAGCACCGCGACCGCACAACAGAGCAAAGCACTACCCACGAGCTCACCATCCTCGAGACGAAACCTGCTGCTCGGTCACCACACGCCGACCACCTCGACCAGCGAATCTCCGCGCCCACCGATCCGATTCGGTCGAGTAGGCGCCGATCTGGCGGTGAAACCATCTCCGCGATGAGTTCGCTCACCCGAGTCGCACCTCGAGCAGTCGTTGGAGTTCGGCCGCCGCGGGGGTCGGATAGCTGTCCGACCGCCAGGCCGGGATGATGTGGACTCCGTCGGAATCACGTTGGAGGACACCGATTTCGCGGAGGGCGCGGGTTCCGTCGGAGCGGCGGTGGACGTGGAGAACTACTTGAACGGCCGCGGCCAGTTGGCTGTGCAGGGCGGCGCGGTCCATGCCGCCGAGAGCCGCCAGGGCTTCCAGCCGGGCGGGAACTTCCTGTGGCGAGTTGGCGTGGACGGTGCCCGCACCGCCGTCGTGGCCGGTATTGAGCGCGGTCAGCAGGTCGACGACTTCGGCACCGCGGACCTCACCGACGACTATCCGATCGGGTCGCATACGCAATGCCTGGCGGACCAGGTCACGCACCGTAACAGCGCCTACGCCTTCGACATTCGCGGTCCGTGCGACCAGGCGCACGACATGGGGATGAACGGGGGCCAGTTCGGCGGCGTCTTCGACGCAGATGATTCGTTCGGCCGGGTCTACCGCGGCGAGCAGCGCGGAGAGGAGCGTAGTTTTTCCCGCGCCCGTGCCACCTACGACCAGGAATGCGAGACGGGCGCGGACGATGGCGCCGAGCAGCCGGCGCGCATCCGGTGGAATCGAGCCCGCGGCAGCCAGCGCGTCGAGGCCCTGGGTCGCGGGGCGGAGTACGCGAAGGGATAGGCATGTCCCGTCGTGGGCGACGGGGGCGAGGACGGCGTGGAGTCGGACGCCGAACGCATCACCGAGCGTGGCTTCGGTTCCGGCGAGTTTGCCGTCGACCCAGGGTTGAGCGTCGTCGAGGCGGCGGCCAGCGGCCAGTGCCAGACGCTGGGCGAGGCGGCGAACCGCAGCCTCGTCGGCGAATCGCACATCGGTCAACTCCAGCCCGCGGCCACGGTCGACCCACACCGAATCCGGGGCTGTGACGAGCACGTCGGCGACCCGGGGATCGTGCAGTAGCGGTTCGAGCAGCCCCGCCCCGGTCATCTCGGTCTGCAGCAGGCGCAGCGCCCGGAGCAGGTCGGTGTCGGCGAGCACACCGCCGGCTTCAGTACGGATCGCGGCCGCCAGTTGCGCGGCATCTGGGACGCCCGGATGTTCGGCAAGGCGCTCACGGACCCGTTCGAGGAGATCGACGGTGACAAATGTGGTCATCCCGGCAATAGTCATGGCGCGTCGGCTCCGACCATGGCGAGGACGGCATCGGCGGCGTCGCGCAGGGGGCCGCGACGGCGCACGCTCAGACCTCCGCGCTCGAGACGGGACGCCAGGCCGGCTTGCCCGCGAACCGCTGCCAGGAGCGGCAGCCCGAGCAACTCGGCCACTTCCGCCCCGCGTAGGCCGCCGGGTGCTGGGCCACGAACAACCAAGCCGCGGTTCGGGTTTCGTTCTCCCAGATACGCCGAGACGACTTCGGCCGCGGCGATGGAGCGCAGCCGGGCCGGGACGATGAGGACGACCAGGTCGGCGGCGTCGAGCATCGAGTCGGCCGCGGGGCCACGCTCGGACGAGACATCGCAGACGACGAGATCGCCCGCATCCCTGCCGGATTCGATGACCGCCCGCACCGCGGCCGGAGACAACCCGGCCGCGGTGGTCGGCGAGCGACCCTGCCCGGCGGCACCCGGCCGCGCTCGCCCGCAGGACAGCACCGCCAAGCCGGGAGACGCGGCGGGCAACGCATTGTGCAGTGCCGCAGCCGACACCCGCCCGTCCTCGATGATCAGATCGGGCCAGCGCAGTCCCGGCACGTTCTCCATGCCCAGCACCAGATCTATCCCACCGTCGAGCGGGGCACCGTCGATCAGCACGGTGTCACGACGGACCCGGCGCGCGGCCCCGCGCAGCGCGGTAGCCGCGGCGAGCGTGGATGCCCCGGCGCCGCCACCCGCGCCTACCACCGCGACGACTATCCCTTCGCCCGTGCGGGATTCAGCGTGTTCGGCGAACTGCTCGACCAGCGCGACGGCGCCCGAGGGCAACGCCACAACCCGTTCGGCACCCACCGCTGTCGCCGCCTGCCAGTCGGGCACGGCAGGTTCGCCCTCGGTGACCAAGACGACGCCCGCCCGGCGCGGACAGCCTGCGACAGCGGCGGCGACAGCGGCCGCGGTATCGAGGATCACCATCCCGGCCCCGGCCCACGCATGCCTGCCGACAGGCATCACCCGTTCGTCGGTGACGCGCTCGGCGGCCGCCGCGACCCGGCGTACCTCCGCGCGCAATCGATCGTCACGCACGAGCACGAGAGCGGGCGCGATGGGTGGGGAGGCACTGCGCATCGGAGCTGGGTTCATGCGACTCAGCGTCGCCGAGCGAGGGAGTTGTCAACACCCCGAAAACGACGATTGTGGATAACTCGGGGGTGTGGAGAACTTTTACGATCGTCCCCGAAATAGAGGACGGCCCCAGCCGGGGGGGAGGAGGCTGGGGCCGTCGGGTTCAGCCCCGGGGGGTCGGGCTGAACGCGCCTGGACTAAGTCCAGGTGCCAGCAATACTACACCCATCCCCTGCTCGGGGCGCAAGTAGCATTCGCCGACATTCTTCGGCGATTCGCACCACCCGGCGTCCCCAGGGCAAACCCTTTTCCACGGTGCGGGCAGCCGATCCTGCGGCGCGCGCAGGTCGTGCCTATTCTGTTGACGTGACGCCAGAACGCGACCAGACCTCGCCTACGGACACAAGACTCGGCAAATCGGGCGCGGCCCCGGTGCCGGGTGGGCGGGTCGCCGCGTTCTTCGATCTCGACAAAACGGTGATCGCGAAGTCGAGCGCTTTCGTCTTCAGCAAACCGTTCTACGCACAGGGTCTGCTCAACCGCAGAGCCGTGTTGGAGAGCAGCTACGCGCACTTTTTGTTCCTGCTTTCCGGTGCCGATCACGACCAGATGGAACGGATGCGGGCAAACCTGGCCAACATGTGCGCGGGCTGGGATGTGGAGCAAGTGAAAGCCATTGTGGCCGAGACACTTCACGACCTCGTCGACCCGCTGATCTACGCCGAAGCCGCCGATCTGATCGCCGATCACAAGATCCGCGGACACGATGTGGTGATCGTCTCGGCCTCCGGCGAGGAGATCGTCAGCCCGATAGCGGAGGTGCTCGGCGCCTCGCACACCGAGGCGACCCGGATGGTGGTCGAGGACGGCAAGTACACCGGCGACATCGAGTTCTACTGCTACGGCGAGGGCAAGGTCGCCGCGATCGAGAAGCTCGCCGCCGAGCAGGGCTACGACCTGTCACGGTGCTACGCCTACTCCGACTCCGTGACCGATGTGCCGATGCTGAGCGCCGTCGGCCATCCGACCGCGGTCAACCCCGACCGAGCGCTGCGCAAGGAGGCCGCGAGCCGTGGCTGGCCGGTGCTCACGTTCTCCAATCCGGTGTCGCTGTGGTCGCGATTCCAGACGCCCTCGACCACCACCGTCGCCGCGACGGCAGCCGTCGGACTCAGCGCGATCATCGCGGGTGCGATCAGCTATCGACTGCTACGTAAACGACGCTGACCTGCGACGCTCCAGCACGAATCTCCGAGCGACACGCCGAATTCGATAGGATTCGGTAATGCCTCTGAAACCCTTGATGTGAGTGCCGTCACAGTGTAAGAATGGAGGCACGGAAGGACGGAAGGCCAAGACGGAGCCGGAAGAGAAGGTTTCGCCTCCCATCCCACCCTTCCCAGCACGGACACCAGGCACCCACGCGGAGCGCGCCGCGACAAGGCCGAAAGAGTTGTGGGCCTGCGAAATCCGAGTTCACGTCGGCGAACGCCTCGCACAGGTTGCGGGGATGAACCGGCGGGGTTGGGATGATCGCCGAGGCCACCGAACACAACCCACCCTGCACGCTTGGTAACCGGGTGTTCCGTGCTAGCGGGCGGTGAGGTCGAGCAATCGGCAACGCCGCCCGTTTCGATGTGTGGGGTCAGGCTCAGCCGGCTGCCGCGTCAGCGATCGAGTTGGCCTCGCGAGCACCGTCTTCCAGCGCGCCCGCGCAGAACAACACCCAGCCGCCGACGCCTTCGGCCGTGCCCATCCCGAATCCGGCCGCCGCGTCGAGGTAGGCCTGACGGCGGCGCAGCCAGAACACCTCGGGCACGCCGAGGCTGTGCGGATCGAGCCCACTGGCCACCGCGACCAGACGCGAAGCAGCGCGCGCGACGACCCCGTCGCCGGTGCCGAACGGACGCAACGTCAGCAGCTCGCCGTGCACGATCGCCGCGATCACAGGGGCGGGCGCCTTGCTGGTCTGGACGGTCTGCGCGAGCAGATCGAGCCGCTCGGCGACGCCAGGAGTGGAGCGCGGGCGGCCGAGTTCCTGCTCGTCGGTCACAAGATCGGCCGCGGCGAGCAGGTGCAGCCGGGCCAGCGCCTGCAGGGGCGCGCGCCGCCAGGTGCCGATGAGGTTGGTTAGCGCGTCGCCGTCGAGCGCCTGACCCACCCGCAACGCGCCGGCCAGCACCGGGTCGCTGACCTGACCGTCGGCGGGCAGGTCGGTACTCGCGCCTTCGATGGCCGCCGAGGAACGGGCGGCACGGACGGCGGCTTCGGCGGCGGTGGTCGCCCAGCCGCGCCGGTTCGACTTGTGCCGGTGCACGGCCGCGAGCGCGTCGCGCGCCTTGTCGGCGGCCTCGCGCACGCCGGGCAGGTCGACCAGGGGCTGCAGCGGATCAGTCACGGCATGGAGGTTACCGCTCGTACAGTGCGGCCCCCACGGTCACATACAACCCGCGCACCGTCGGCCAGCTGCGATCCGGCCACGGCACCTCGGCGAGCCGCTTGGCCGCCGGAGTCACCGCCCTGCGCCGCCGCGCTTCCCGCTCGGCCAGCCGTTCAGCATCGATTCGATCCACCGGCGTCTCCAACCCCTGCGATCAACACCGCACCACCTCGGACGAACTCACGGTACGCCGATGAGCTGGGCTCTCGAAGGGTTTCGAGAGCCCAGCCGATCCCCTACCCCGTGAGCAGTTCGCGACCGGGAATCGCCTCGAGCAGCGCCCGCGTGTACTCCTCGCGCGGCGACGCGAACACTTCATCGGTCGTGGCCGCCTCGACCACCTTGCCCTCGCGCATCACCAACACGTTGTCCGCGATCTGCCGCACGACGGCCAAGTCGTGGGTGATGAACAGATACGTCAGCCCCAGCTCGGCCTGGAGGTCGTTGAGCAAGGTGAGGATCTGGGCCTGGACCAGCACGTCCAGGGCCGAGACCGCCTCGTCGCAGACCACCATTTCCGGCGAGAGTGCCAGCGCGCGGGCGATCGCCACCCGCTGACGTTGCCCGCCCGACAACTCGTTGGGATAGCGCCGCAGCACCGACGACGGCAGCGACACCTTGTCGAGCAGGTCGCGCACCACCGTTTCGCGCTCGGCGGCGGTACCGATCTTGTGTACCCGCAGTGGTTCCTCGATCGTGCGGAAGATCGAGTACATCGGGTCGAGCGAACCGTAGGGATTCTGGAAGATCGGCTGCACCCGGCGCCGGAACGCGAACGCGCCCTTGCTGTCCAGCTTCGCGACGTCCTTACCGTCGAAAGCCACGGTGCCCGAGGTCGGTTCGAGCAGGCCGAGCACCATCTGCGCGATGGTCGACTTGCCCGATCCCGACTCGCCGACGATCGCGGTGGTGGTGCCGCGGCAGACCGTGAAACTCACGTCGTCGACGGCCACGAAATTCGCGGACTGCCACGGCCGCTTGCCACGAATCTTGAACGCCTTCGACAGGTTTCGTACATCGAGCACAGTGTCGGGTAGCGCGTCGGATGCCTTCTCGGCGACAGCTACCTCGACAGCCTGAGCACGCACCTCGGCCCGCTGCCGCGACGACGACATCCGCGATGCCGCCAGCGACGGCGCGGAGTTCACCAGCTTCTTCGTATACGCGTGCTGCGGATCACGCAGAATCTGTAGCGCCGGCCCGGATTCCACCACCTTGCCGCGATACATCACCACCAGGTGCTCAGCCCGTTCCGCGGCGAGGCCGAGGTCGTGGGTGATCAGCAGCACCGCGGTACCGAGCTCGGTGGTGAGCTGTTCGAGATGACCGAGGATCTGGCGCTGCACCGTGACGTCGAGTGCCGAGGTCGGCTCGTCGGCGATCAGCAGTTTCGGCCTGCACGACAGGCCGATCGCGATGAGCGCGCGCTGACGCATACCGCCGGAGAACTCGTGCGGGTACTGGTTCACCCGGCGTTCGGCATCGGCCATACCCGCCTCTGCCAGCAATTCCACCGAGCGCTTACGAGCGGCGTCACCGGTGGCGATGCCATTGGCCACCAGGGTTTCCCGGATCTGGAAGCCGATCTTCCACACCGGGTTCAGGTTCGACATCGGGTCCTGCGGGACCAGGCCGATGCCGTTGCCGCGGATCGCGACGATCTCCTTCTCCGACGCCGTGGTCAGGTCCTTGCCGTCGAACAGGATCGAACCGCCGGTCACCTTGCCGGTGCCGGGCAGCAGGTCGATGATCGCGTGCGCGGTCGTCGACTTGCCCGAGCCGGATTCGCCGACGATGGCGACGGTCTGACCGGGATAGACGGTGAGGTTCACCCCGCGCACGGCGGGAATCTGCTTGCCGTCGGAAGTGAAACCGACGTCCAGGTCCCGGATTTCGAGCAGGGGCTTCATCGGGTGCGCTCCTTCGGATCGAGCGCGTCGCGCACCGCGTCACCGAGCATGATGAAGCTCAGCACCGTGATGGCCAGCGCGGTCGCCGGGTAGAACAGGATCGGCGAGGTACGGATCTCGGTCTTGGCGCGGTCGATATCGGCGCCCCACGACACGATGCTCGGCGGCAGGCCGACGCCGAGGTAGGACAGCGTCGCCTCGGTGACGATGAAGACGCCGAGCCAGATGGTGGCGACCACGATCAGCGGACTCGCCGAGTTGGGCAGCACGTGCTTCATCAGCGTGCCCAGACGCGACACACCCAATGCCTTGGCAGCGGTGACATATTCACTGTTCTTGGCCTCGATCACCGCGCCACGCGTGATGCGCGCGGCCTGCGGCCAGGTGAAAGCCACCAGGATCGCGACGACCGTCATGATCCCCGCGGGCCGCAGCAGCTGCAGCAGCACGATCGCGGCCAGCACCATCGGAATGGCGTAGAAGACCTCGGCGATACGGGAGACGATCGTGTCGAGCAAGCCGCCGTAGAAGCCGGAAATCGCACCGAGGATGCCACCTACCAGCAGAAACAGCACCGCCGACGCGATGCCGACGGTGACCGACGCACGCGCGCCGTAGATGGTGCGCGCGAAGACATCACAGCCCTGCTTGTCGAATCCGAACGGATGACCCTCGCGCGGGCCGTCCATGCCGAACTCGCCGAGGCACAATCGCGGGTCCTGGCTGGTGAACAGCGAAGGCCACACCACCACGAGCATGACGAACACGATCAACACCACCGAGACCAGAAACACCGGGTTACGGCGCAGTCGCCGCCACGCGTCACCCCAGATGCTGGTCGGGGTGCCCTTGTCCAGGACACGATCGGTGGCGAGCACCTCCACCTCGTCGGCGGGGGCCACGAAATGCTGTTGCTTGTCATGCATAACGGATCCTCGGGTCCAGTGCGGCATAGAGCAGGTCGATCACGAGATTGACGAGTAGGAACAACACCACCAACACCGTCACGAACGACACCACGGTCGGCGGCTCGCCGCGGATGATCGCCTGGTACATGGTGCCGCCGACGCCGGGAATATTGAAGATGCCCTCGGTGACGATCGCGCCGGCCATCAGCGCACCGAAATCGGCACCGAGAAAGGTGACAACCGGGATCATCGAATTCCGCAGAATATGCACGGTCACCACGCGCCGGCGCCCGAGCCCCTTCGCCGTCGCGGTGCGAACGAAATCAGCGGATTTGTTCTCCGCCACCGAGTTCCTGGTCAGCCGCAGCACATAGGCGAACGACAGCGAGCCGAGTACGAACGCGGGCACGATCAGCTCGCTCAGGCTCGCTTTACCCGTGACGGTGACCGGGGCGATCCCCCACTTCACACCGAGCAGGAATTGCGCGAGATAACCCACGACGAATACCGGCAGCGCGATGATCACCAGGCTCGCGATAAGCATCGTCGAATCGAACAGTTTGCCTTTCCGCAACCCGGCGATCAATCCGAACACAATGCCGAATACGCCTTCGATCAGCACCGCGAGAAACGCGAGTTTGATGGTGATCGGGAAGGCGCGTTCGAGTTCTTCGCGCACCGGCCGGCCCGAGAACGAAGTGCCGAAGTCCAGCGTGAGGATCCCTTTCAAATAATGCAGATATTGCATGATGAAAGGTTGATCGAGGTGATATCGAGCGCGTAGTACCGCCTCGGCGGCAGGCGTGAGCTGTTTCTCGCCTGCCAGCGCCTTGATCGGGTCACCCGGTATCAGAAAGACCATCGCATAGATGAGCAGCGTCGCGCCCAGGAATACCGGGATCATCTGGAGCAGACGCCGAAGTACGTACCAAGCCATCATTTCCTCCGAAAACGACGGGGGCCGAGCCACACACAGTGACTCGGCCCCATCGTCGAGTTCTACTTCTCGATGTTCTCGAAGTCGAACAGACCGTTCCAGGTGAGCTCGGCCTTGGTGACCTTGTCCGAGCGACCCGCGTTGGCGACATAGTCGAACACCGGGATGTCGGCCATGTCCTTGATCATGATGGCCTGCGCTTGTGCGATCAGCTTGTAGGAATCCGCCTGCGTCGGGGCGGCGAGGGCGGCGTTGAACAAGCGGTCGACCTCGGGATTGTTGTAGTTGACGTTGTTGGTCTCGGAGAAGCTGTAGTACTGCGAACCGAGGAACTGCATCATCGTCGGGTAGTCACCCTGCCAGCCGTAGCGGAACGCCGTACCGATGGTCTTGGCGTTCACCGCGTCACGGATGTTCTTGAACGTCGGCATCGGGTTGGCGACGGCGTCGATACCCAGGGTGTTCTTCACGCTGTTGGCCACGGCCTCGATCCAGGCCTGGTGGCCGCCGTCGCTGTTGTAGGTGATCTGGTACTGACCCGACCACGGCGAGATGGCGTCGGCCTGCGCCCACAGTTTCTTGGCCTGGTCGGGGTTGTAATCGAACACTTCCGCACCTGGCAGGTTCGCGTCGTAGCCGGGCAGGGTCGCGGCGGTGAAGTCGCGCGACGGCGTGCGCGTGCCGTTGAAGATCTTGTCGATGATCTGCGGGCGGTTGATCGCCATCGAGATGGCCTTGCGCCGCAAAACGCCTTCCTCGCCACCGAAATGCGGCACGGTGGTCTGGATGCCGATGTGCTGGTTCTGCGCGGTCGGCTTGGTGATCGCGCGGTCGCCGAGGTCGCTCTCATACGTGGTGATGGCGCTGTCGGGAATGGTATCGAGGGTGTCGAGGTTTCCCGCCTGCAGATCCGCGTACGCGGTGTCGTAGGACTGGTACATCACGAATCGGAGGCCCTTGTTCTTGGCCGGGCGGCCACCGGGGTAGTCCGGGTTGGGCGTCAAATCGATCTTGACGTTGTGTTCCCACGAACCGAAAGCGTAGGGACCGTTGCCGATCGGCTTCTCACCGAAAGCCTTCATATCCTTGAAAGCGGCCTCGGGCAGCGGATAGAACGGCGCGTAGCCGAGCGCGCTCTCGAAGTCGATCGAGGGCGACTTCAGATCGACGGTGAAAGTACGGTCGTCGACGACCTTCAAGCCCGACATTGTCTTGGTGGTCGGCTTTTCCGCGCTTACCTCGTCGAACCCGGCGATGGGGTTGTACACATAACTCTGCAGCTGCGCGTTGTCGGCGAGAGCGCCGTAGTTCCACGCGTCGACGAAGGACTTCGCGGTCACCGTGGTGCCGTCGGTGAACTTCCAATTCGGCTTGATGGTGATCTTGTACGACTTACGATCGGTCGTCTCGATCTTCTCGGCCATCTCGTCGTGGGCAACACCGTTGGCGTCGTAGTACTTCAGCCCGGCGAACAAACGGTCGACAACGCGCCCGCCCATGTTCTCGTTGGTATTGCTTGGCACCAATGGATTCTGCGGCTCGCCCGCATTGGTGGTGACGATGCTCGAATCAGCACTGTCGTCGGACGAGCACGCGGTGAGACCGAGGCTTGTGGCCGCCAGTCCCGCCGCGACCAGCGCGGTCGCTCTGATGAATCTCAACGCTCTCTCCCGGTTCAATTCCGTGGCTAACGGTCGGAGGTTAGCGGCTCCGGCTGGATTTTTCAGCGATCCGAGCCATTTTCAGGTCACATGTATCAGTACGGTTACTCGCTGGAAACGCAGGAAAAATTGCCGAGCCCCTCACCCTCGGCAGAAAAATATGAACAAATATCGGGAACCATCAGCTGAACCGTTGAGTAAAAACGATAGCTCGCGACCGGCCGGTCTGTCCGCGAAGTCATTGGATGAACTAGCCCTATTGACCGTCGCGAAACATCGCCGGGACAACGAGCCACCCCGGCGCGGGTCTGTTGGCTACTGTCTAGACAGCCGGGCCGCACCCCGGCAACCGACCCGACCGCACCAGGCATGTGAGGCTGAACCGACGTGACCGAAACTGCTGCAGGACACCAGGACTCGTTTCCGCCGAGTGCGGAATTCGCCGCCGCCGCCAACGCGGACGCCACACTCTACGACCGTGGCGAGACCGACCGCGACGGCTTCTGGGCCGAACAGGCCAACCGGCTGCACTGGCACAAACCCTTCACCGAGGTCCTCGACTGGGCCGACGCGCCCGTCGCGCGCTGGTTCGGCGACGGCGAACTCAACGTCTCCTACAACTGCGTCGACCGCCACGTCATCGACGGGCACGGCGACCAGGTCGCTATCCACTGGGAGGGCGAACCCGGCGACTCCCGCGAGATCACCTACCGCGAACTGCTGGAGGAAGTCTCGCGGGCGGCGAACTACCTGACCGAGCTCGGACTGGAGGCAGGCGATCGCGTCGCCATCTACATGCCGATGGTGCCCGAGGCGGTTGTGGCGATGCTGGCGTGCGCGCGGCTGGGACTCACGCACTCGGTGGTGTTCGCGGGATTCTCGCCGAGCGCGCTGCGTCAGCGGGTCGACGATGCCGAAGCCCGGTTGATCATCACCACCGACGGTCAGTGGCGGCGCGGTAAGCCGGCACCGCTCAAGGAGGCCGTCGACGAGGCGCTCGCGGCCAAGGGTGACGTGCCGTCGTCGGTGGAGCACGTGCTCGTGGTGCGCCGGGTGGGCACGGAGGTGCCGTGGACCGACGGGCGCGATCTGTGGTGGCACGAAACCGTCGCTACCGCTTCGCCTTCGCACGAAGCCCAGCCCTTCCCGGCCGAGCATCCGCTGTTCATCCTCTACACCTCCGGCACCACCGGAAAACCCAAGGGAATCCTCCACACCACCGGCGGATACCTCACCCAGACCGCCTACACCCACCACAACGTCTTCGACCACAAAGCCGGACAAGACGTCTACTGGTGCACCGCCGACATCGGCTGGGTCACCGGACACAGCTACATCGTCTACGGACCACTCGCCAACCGCGCCACCCAGGTCGTCTACGAAGGCACCCCCAACTCCCCCGACGAACACCGACACTTCCAGATCATCGAAAAATACGGCGTCACCATCTACTACACCGCGCCCACGCTGATCCGCACGTTCATGAAATGGGGCCGCGAGATCCCCGACGCCCACGATCTGAGCACCCTGCGACTGCTCGGCTCCGTCGGCGAACCCATCAACCCCGAAGCGTGGCGCTGGTACCGGGAAGTGTTCGGCGCGAACAAGACTCCGATCGTCGATACATGGTGGCAGACCGAGACCGGCGCCATCATGATCTCGCCCCTGCCGGGCGTCACCGCGACCAAGCCCGGCGCCGCGATGGGTCCGTTGCCCGGAATCTCCGCGACCGTCGTCGACGAAGAGGGCAATCCGGTGCAGCTCGGGGAGACCGAGGCCAACGGATACCTCGTGCTCGACAAGCCGTGGCCGTCGATGCTGCGTGGCATCTGGGGCGACATGGATCGCTACCGGTCCACCTACTGGGAGCGCTACGCCGAGCAGGGCTGGTACTTCGCGGGCGACGGCGCCAAGCTCGACGCCGACGGTGACCTGTGGGTGCTCGGCCGGGTCGACGACGTCATGAACGTCTCCGGGCATCGCATCTCCACCGCCGAGGTCGAGTCCGCGCTGGTCGGGCATCCGGCTGTCGCCGAGGCCGCCGTGGTCGGTGCTACCGACGCGACCACCGGGCAGGGGATCGTCGCGTTCACCATCCTCACCGGCGAGGCCGCGGGGTCGGCGGGGCCCGAGCTCGTCGCCGAGCTGAAGGCGCAGGTATCCAAGGAGATCAGCCCGATCGCGCGGCCGCGCGAGATCCACATCGTGCCGGAGCTGCCCAAGACACGCAGCGGCAAGATCATGCGCAGGCTGCTGCGCGATGTCGCCGAGGGACGCGAGCTCGGCGACACCTCTACGCTGGTCGATCCTGGCGTCTTCGAGGCCATTCGCACCGGGAGCAACTGACGAGCACCCGGCCGGTGACGCCGGAGGTCACCGGCCGGGTCCGTTAAGATCGCGTAGAGGTGTGCCGGGAAGTCTGGTCGGCATGCGGTCGTGAATCGAGTCGATGAGCGTCCGCAGCTCAGTCGACCCCTGCCGGAAGGCTTGCCCTTGATCACACGCGTCCGCTCCGAGCTCACCCGTTAT
The DNA here is from genome assembly GCF_042719755.1 of Nocardia sp. NPDC058519. Classification (NCBI taxonomy): domain Bacteria; kingdom Bacillati; phylum Actinomycetota; class Actinomycetes; order Mycobacteriales; family Nocardiaceae; genus Nocardia; species Nocardia sp. NPDC058519. The sequence continues at coordinate 107,905 of NZ_JBHXNK010000020.1, forward strand.
CTCCGCACCGAAACGGTCGGCGGTGCGCTGCTGCTCGTGGCCGCCGCGGTGGCGCTGATCTGGGTGAACTCGCCGTGGGGCGCGAGTTATCAGACAATGATCGACACCCGCCTCAGCATTTCCGCGCTGCACCTCGACCTCACCCTGGCCGACTGGGCCAAGGACGGATTGCTCGCGATCTTCTTCTTCGTCGCCGGGCTCGAGCTCAAACGCGAGTTCGCCGTCGGCGAGCTGGCCGACCCGAAACGGGCCGCGCTGCCGGTCATCGCCGCGGTGGGCGGTGTGATCACCCCGGCCGTGATCGCGCTGGTGATCGGCCACGGCGTGCCCGGCATGGACAAAGGCTGGGCCATTCCCGTCGCCACCGATATCGCCTTCGCGCTCGCGATCCTCGCGATGACCGGCTCGCGGATCCCCACCAGCGCCCGGGTGTTCCTGCTCAGCCTGGCCGTGGTCGACGATCTGCTCGCCATCGTTCTCATCGCGGTGCTGTTCACCGCCTCGCTGTCGCTGCTGTGGCTGGCCGCGGCCATCGCCTGCTGCGGTGCGTGGGCGCTCGCCCAGAAGCTGCGGTTGCACACGCCGCTGTTCTACGTTCCGGTCGCGCTGGTGTGCTGGTACGCGCTGCACGAGGCGGGCATCCATCCGACGCTGGCCGGTGTCGCGCTCGGGTTGCTCACCAGGGCACGCAAGGATCCCGGCGAGAAGACCGCGCCGGCGACGCATCTCGAGCATGTGGTGCAGCCGATCTCGGCCGGGTTCTGTGTGCCGCTGTTCGCACTGTTCGCTTCCGGTGTGCCGCTCAACGGAGCGGTGTTCGGATCGCTGTTCACCGACCGGCTCGCGCTGGCGATCATCCTCGGGCTCCTGCTCGGCAAGACGATCGGGATCTTCGGGGTGAGCTGGGTCGCGATCCGGCTCGGCTTGGTGAAACGGCCGGCAGGACTGGAGTATCGCGACATGTTCGCCCTGTCGGTACTCGGCGCGATCGGGTTCACCGTTAGCCTTCTGGTGGCGGAACTCGCGCTCGCCGACGTCGGCACCGATGCCATCGATCTTGCCAAGGCCGCCGTTCTGGTGACCTCGATGGCAGCATCGCTGATCGGATCGGCGCTACTGTTGCGCCGAGGACGTGTGCACCAGGCGCGCCGCGATGCAGACCAGTTACCACAGGGAGAAGGGTCGACGAAGTGAGTTACACCCAAGGCGGACATGACGGTCGGACGGTCACTTCGATCCCGTTGACCGACGCCAATCCGCCCGGATCGGCGAGCATCGGCAGCCTCGTGCGCGATGCCACCGAGCAGATGTCGACGCTGGTGCGCGCCGAGGTGGCGCTGGCCAAGGCCGAGGTCACCGGTGAGATCAAGAAGGGGCTCACCGGCAGCGTCTTCTTCATCCTCGCGCTGGTGGTCCTGCTGTTCAGCTCGTTCTTCTTTTTCTTCTTCGTCGCCGAGCTGCTCGACATGTGGCTGTGGCGCTGGGCCGCGTTCCTGATCGTGTTCTTGCTGATGGTGCTCACCACCGTCTTGCTGGCCTTGCTGGGGTGGCTCAAGGTACGGAAGGTCCGCGCGCCGGAGAAGACGATCGGCTCGCTCAAGCAGACCGCCGAGGTTCTGCCTGCCGCGTTCACCCATCGTGACGTGACTCCTTCGCTGGAGAAGTCGAGCAACCGATGACGCACCGGGCGGGCCCGGTCGCAACAGCCGGACCCGCCCACTAGGCTCGATCGGCGTGTCGTCCAACTCATTCCCGGATCCCTCCAGCGTCCGTTTCGATGGACCGTGGACCCACCGGGACGTGCACGCCAACGGAATCCGCTTCCACGTCGTCGAAGCAGTTGTCGCCGACGGTACGGACCGCTCCGAGGCGCCCTTGGTGCTGCTGCTGCACGGTTTCGCCGATTTCTGGTGGTCGTGGCGGCATCAGCTGACCGCGCTCGCCGACCACGGGTACCGCACCGTCGCCGTCGACCTGCGCGGCTACGGCGATACCGACAAACCACCGCGTGGCTATGACGGGTGGACCCTCGCCGGTGACATCGCCGGACTGGTCCGGGCGCTCGGGCACACCGAGGCCACCCTGGTCGGACATGCCGAAGGTGGACTGGTCTGCTGGGCCACCGCGGTGCTGCATCCGCGGCTGGTCCGCCGGATCGCGCTGGTCAGCTCGCCGCATCCCGCCGCGCTCAAGAGCGCAGTCCTGCGCGATCCGGCGCAACGTGCGACCTGGCTGCCCGATTTCCTGCGGTATCAGCTGCCCCGCTATCCCGAAAACCTGCTCACCCGGCGCGGTGGCGCCGAGGTGGAGCGGCTGCTGCACGACCGGGTCGGTGAATCCTGGTCGCGCAGTGCGGAATTCGTCGAGACCGCGTCACGGATGCGCCATGCCATCCGGATTCCCGGGGCTGCGCACAGCGCGCTGGAGTACCAGCGCTGGGCCTTTCGCAGTCAGTGGCGGCCCGACGGCAAGCGTTTCATGGCGACTATGCGCACGCCGATCGATATCCCGGTGCTGATGCTGCGCGGCGAACACGATCCCTACCTGCTGGACGCCACGTTCCACCGTGGAGCGGAATTGGCGACCGATCGGACGCTGGTGTCGATTCCGCACGCCGGGCATTACGCGCACCAGGAGAACCCGAGCAAGGTCAACGAGGTGTTGACTACGCGCTGGCGCGAGCAGAACGGCGTGAACGGGTCGCCCCACGACGACCTTGTCTCACCCTGAGCCGAGATTCTGAAGCGCTGGCGCGGCGGGATGGTGACACATCAGGGCTGCCCGCCCCAGGTTGTTTGGTGGCTGTGTTTTTGGAGCGCTGGCGCGCTCGAGCGGGGCCCCTGAGGCCCCGATCTTCCCTCCCTCCGGGTACTCCTTCGTCGCACCCTCCGGTCAGTCCAGATCGGGGCGGGCCCCTTTGGGTAGAGACATACAGGGGTTACCCGGCCCGGAAAGGGGGGTTGATCAGCAAAAGGCTTTGATCAGCTCAGTACGCAGGCGCCCGTGTTCACCGGGGTGCTGCTCGGGGCGGCTGCGGCCAATTCGGACGCGACCTCGTGCAGGGTCAGGACGTACCCGGTGTCGTCGTCGGTGACGGCCGCGCCGAAGACCACGCCGAGCAGTTGACCCTCGGCATCGACCAGTGGTCCGCCGGAGTTGCCGGCGCGGACCTGGCCGCGGACGGTGTACACCTCACGCTCGACGGTGCCGTCGCGGTGGATGGTCGGGCCGGTGAGATCCAGGGTCTCGCGGACGCGGGCGGCGCTGGCCGTGTACGGCCCGCCGCCGGGATAACCGAGCACGATCGCGCTCTCGCCCGAACTCGCGGGCTCCGGTGCCTGGTTCAGGACCGGCGAGGTGAGCCCGGGTACGGCCAGCACCGCGATGTCCTTGGACGGATCGAACAGCACCACGGTGGCATCGAGGGCGCCGCGCGCGGTATCGACCGACACGGTATTGGTGCCGGCGACGACGTGCGCGTTGGTCATCACGCGTTCCGGCGCGACGACGAAGCCCGAACCCTCCAGCGCCCGCTGGCAGCTGGGTGCGGTGCCGCGGATGCGCAGCACGCTCTGCTGCAACGACGCCGCTACCGGACTCGCCAGCACCGAAGGATCCGGCGGTTCGACGGCGGCGATCGGCGCTCGGCCGAACGGTCCGATCACATCGGGCAGCCCGGAAGTGTCGAGCAGCTTGGAGAATTCGTTGGGTACCTTGCGCAACCAGTCCGGCGCGACGGAGTTGACGTCGGCGAGAACCCTTGACCCGTTGATCGCGGCGGCGACGGCAGGCTGGGACGCGGTAGCCAGCGGCAACGCGAGCAGCCAGGCCGCGACCAGCACGGTCACCGCCTGCAACACCGCGCCGACGACGCTGTCCACACTGCGCGCGACCGGCTGCCGGATGCTGGTGCGCGCGGCCCGGCCGAGCACCATGCCCGCGACCTCGCCGACGATCACCAGCAGCACGATCAGCAGGATGCCGCCGAGCACCCGGCTGCGGCCCTCACTGAGGTGTTTGAGGATGTGCGGTGCGATCAGAATGCCCGCGACCGCGCCGAGCGCGACCCCGAAGAACGCCAGCGCCGACGCCACCGCGCCCTGCCGCCACCCGGTGGACGCCGCGACCAGCGCGATCAATACCACCGCGATGTCGAGCCATACCGACGCGCTCATGCTTCCACCTCGCTGGCGCTCGGCTCCAGCATGACCGCGGTGGCGGCTGCACCGATTTGCCGCTCGCTACGCTCGCTCACAGGGTCATTCCGACCGCAGCCAGCGAGCTCTCCAGGTCACGCACGTCGCCCCGATCCCAGTTTCGTTCCCACCCAGCTGATTTGATGATGCCGGCGAGGATACCGCCGGTGAGTCCCCACACCAGCATGCCGTCGACCTGGAACGCGGGGCTCTGGTAGCCGAGACTGCCACGCACCATGAATCTGTGCGCCGGATCAAGCAATTCGGTGAGCGGCACACGCACGACACGCTCGGTTTCGCCCTGATCGACGACGCGGACCGCGCTGGGTGCTCGCCAGTAGCCGAGCACCGGAGTCACGTCGAACTTCGACGGCGGAACGAACAGTTTCGGCAGCAGCGCGAACGGCTGAACACCCGCGGGGTCCAGACCGGTTTCCTCGGCGGCCTCGCGCAGCGCGGTGCCCACCGGGCCGCCGTCGCCGGGATCCTCGGCGCCGCCGGGGAACGCGATCTGGCCGCGGTGCTGGCGCATGGTCGAGGCGCGCTGAGTGAGCAGGACATCGGCGTCGGCGGGCAAGCCGCCGGGCGCTGACTCGTCGGGGTCGGGCGAGCCGCCGAACAGCACGAGGACGGCGGCCTGGCGTGGTTTGCCGGTGATCGACATGGCCCGGCGCAGTGCTCGGGAGGTAGCGAGTGTGTCGTCGGCGTCGTGGCCACCGGATCTGATCGCGCTGCGCAGCCAGGAGGGAACGCCGGAATCGTCGAGCCTCGCTACATCGTTCACGCCATCGCCTTCGATCCGCACGCCACTGTTACGTCCTCTGTCATACCGTGACCCCGAGCTTCGCGGATACCGTATCCGCGATGTCGGCCACGTCGGCAAAGGTACGCACCTCCACACTCGCGATGGTGCCGTCGGCCCGCACGAGCACCGAAACGGGCAGTACCGCGGGCGCACCGACCGCACTGCGCACGGCGGCCTGCGGATCCTCGACACCGGGCAGAGTGATGCCGAGCCCGCTCAGCCGAGACAGTGCCTTCGCCTCGTCGGGATCGCTGTGCACGGTCATGACCGTGAGTGCCGAGCCCGCCCGCTGCGCGAATTCCTGCAGGTGGGGCAACTCGGTGGCGCAGGGGCCACACCAATACGCCCACAGATTGAGCAGTGCGGGCTTTCCCGCCAGCGCGGCGGCCAGGTCGGTCGGCTTGCCATCGGCCAGGCAGGTCAGCTGAAGTTCTGCCAACGGTCCCGACCCAGCCGCTAGCGCCTGCGTTGTCGGCGGTGATCCCTGCGCGGTCGGCTGTGGGCCCGACACAGATGCTTGCGTTGCCGGGCAGGGTGCGAGTTCCGCTGCTGCTCGTTCCTCGGCCGACACGCCCGAGGTCTGCCGCGTTGTCTGCGAAACACTGCCGGTGATCTCGGAACCCTCGCGCGGCCACAGCGCCACCGTGGCCGCGGCGACCAAGATCACCGCGGCGAGCACCCAGCGCAACGCGGGCCGCCGCAGCAGCGAGGGTTCGCTCACAGGCCGACCATGTTCAATAGGTGTTCGCGCTCCGGGCCCTTCACCAACTCCGCGGCCACCGCCGGATCGGTCGGACCGAGCCCGAACGACGGGCAGTCGTCGGCGAGCACGCACGCGCCGCAGGCCGGTTTGCGCGCATGGCACACCCGGCGCCCCTGGAAGATCACCCGGTGCGAGAGCATCGTCCAGTCCTTGCGCTCGAACAGCGCGCCGACCGCGTGCTCGACCTTGACCGGATCTTCCTCGTCGGTCCACTGCCAGCGGCGCACCAGCCGACCGAAGTGCGTGTCGACGGTGATGCCGGGCACCTCGAACGCGTTGCCGAGGATGACGTTGGCGGTCTTGCGCCCGATCCCCGGCAATTTCACCAATTCGTCCAGAGTGTGAGGCAACTCACCGTCGTATTTTTCGACCAGCGCCTGGCCGAGGCCGACCAGCGAACTGGTCTTGTTCCGGTAGAAGCCGGTGGCCCTGATGTATTCCTCCAGCTCCACCCGGTTGGCCTGCGCGTAGTCGTAGGCACTGCGGTACTTCGCGAACAGCGCCGGAGTGGTGAGGTTCACCCGGACGTCGGTGCACTGGGCGGACAGGATCGTGGCGACGGCCAGTTCCAGTGGCGTGGTGAAGTCGAGCTCGCAGTGCGCGCCGGGGAACGCCTCGGCGAGGGTGCGGTTGATCCGGCGGGCGCGCCGGACAAGTCCGATCCGCGTTTCCGCAGCTATCGCACGGTTCTTGCGCTTGCGGGCGGCCGAAATTCCGGCGGGTACGGCAGCCGTGACCGCTGCCGGATCGGCATCGCCGGCGGCGGCTGGGGCAGGGGAAACGGGCACTGCTTCACCATACGGAACCGCTACGACAACATTGCCCGGCCAGTTTGCCCGCTGTGTTCCATCTGAGACCTGGACCGTGTTTACTGCCAGTCATGCAAGGACTCGCTGTGGTGCTCTTCCCAGTGCTGTTGATGCTGTTCGCGCTGGGGATGGAGCGGGTCGAGAATCGGCTCCGAAAGCTTCTCGAACCCGACGAAGAGGTTCAGCAGTACCTGGACAGCGCCAGCAACGCCGAAGTGAAAGAGCTGACGAAGCTCGGCCTGCCCGCCGCCGTGGCGCGCGTGCGCAAGCGCCGTTCCCGAACCTCCGAAATGGACGTTGCCCGGGCGAGCTAAACGATCGATTCACAGAGCGCAATCCACTCTTTACGTGGTGTCTGTCACTGCGGTGCCGGAATGCCGCGTAGACTGCGCGGTTGGTCGATTCGCTCGACCAGGTTCGCAAGCCATATCCCATAAGGAGCACATTCGTGGACGAGGCCCTCGCCAGAGCAGGCATCTTCCAAGGCGTCGAGCCCACCGCGGTGGCCGCGCTCGCCAAGCAGCTGCAGCCCGTAGATTTTCCGCGCGGCCACGTCATCTTCAACGAGGGCGAACCCGGCGATCGGCTGTACATCATCACGACGGGCAAGGTGAAGATCGGCCGACGGTCCCCGGACGGCAGGGAGAACCTGCTGACCATCATGGGTCCGTCCGACATGTTCGGTGAACTGTCGATCTTCGACCCGGGCCCGCGTACCTCGACCGCAACCACGGTCACCGAGGTCCGCGCCGTGACGATGGACCGCGACGCTCTCAAGTCGTGGATCGATCAGCGCCCCGAGATCGCTGAGCAGCTGCTGCGCGTGCTGGCACGACGCCTTCGCCGCACCAACAACAACCTCGCCGACCTGATCTTCACCGACGTGCCAGGTCGCGTCGCCAAGGCGCTGCTGCAGCTCGCACAGCGTTTCGGCACCCAGGAAGCGGGCGCGCTGCGCGTGACCCACGACCTGACCCAGGAAGAGATCGCCCAGCTGGTCGGTGCTTCCCGGGAAACCGTCAACAAGGCGCTCGCCGACTTCGCTCATCGCGGGTGGCTGCGCCTCGAGGGCAAGAGCGTGTTGATCTCGGATTCCGAGCGTCTGGCACGTCGCGCTCGCTGACGTTCGAACACGAAGTCGTCCCGGTACAGCGGGGCCGCGTATGTGTGTGGGCTCACGAGGAGAGGGCCTCGTCCACACCATCGCGGTTTCGTCGTGCCGGGACATCTGTGTTCTACCCCGGACATAGCTCGATCGCCGACGGAGCAAACGCGTCGGCGATCGAGTGGGGTTCAGTTCTGTTCGGCCCGCAGGTATTCCAGCTGCGCGCGCACGGAACTGCGCGCGGCGGGCCACAGCCGCTTGTCCACATCGGCGTACACCTTGCGGACCACCGCGAAAGCGCCCGCGTCGGAACCCAGTTCGACCAGCGCGGCCCGCACCTGGTCGAGCCGCTCGCGCCGATGGTCGAGGTAGTACTGCGCGACCGGCGCCACGTCGGGATGATCGGGCCCGTGCGCGGGCAGCAACGCCTTGCCCGCACCCAGCTCACGCAGCTTCTCCAGCGACGCGAGAAAGCTTGCGAGCGCGCCGGGAGCTGATTCGAGCACGGTGGTGCCACGGCCGAGGACCGTGTCACCGGTGAGCACCGCGTCGTCGAGCAGCAGGCTCACCGAATCGGTGGTGTGTCCCGGCGTGCCGAGCACCGTGATCCGCAGGCCGGCGGCCTCGATGACCTCGCCGTCGGCCAACGGCACGACCGCACCGCGCAGATACGCCGGATCCACCGAACGCACCGGCGTCCCGGTGGCCTTCACCAGGTGATCGATACCGCCGGTGTGATCGTGATGGTGATGGGTGATCAGGGTCAGCGCGATCCGGCCGCCGGTGGCCTCGACGATGTCGGCGGTGTGTTTCTTGTCCTTCGGTCCCGGGTCGACGACCACGTAGGAGTCACTGTCCGGACCGCGCAGCAGCCAGGTGTTGGTGCCGTCGAGCGTCATCTGACCGGGATTGTCGGCCAGTAGTACCGATGCCGTCGGGGTGACCTGTCTGACCTGGCTGTACGCGGGATGTTCCAGTGCCATGGCGGCTGCCTAACTAACCTCGACGATCAATTCCACCTCGACGGGCGTGTTCTTGGGCAGTTCCGAGACGCCGACCGCCGAGCGCGCGTGCACGCCCGCCTCGCCGAACACCTCACCCAGGAACTCCGACGCGCCGTTGATCACGATCGGCTGATCGCTGAATCCCGGCGCCGAGGCGACGAATCCGACGACCTTCACGATCCGCACCACCTGGTCGAGCCCGACCAGATCGTGCACGGCCGCGAGCGCGTTCAGCGCGCACAGCCGGGCCGCCTCCTTGGCCTGCTCCACATCCACCTCGGCCCCGACCTTGCCGACCGCCGACAATTCACCGTCGACGAAGGGCAGCTGGCCGGAGGTGTACACCAGCGAACCGGTGCGCACGGCGGGGATGTAGGCCGCGACAGGCGCGGCGACCGGCGGCAGCGTGACACCGAGCCGGTCGAGCGCGTCCTTCCACGCGGTGGCCACGGCTACTTCTGCCGCTTCAGGTAGGCGACATGCTGTTCGCCGGTCGGTCCGGGCAGCACCGAAACCAGTTCCCAGCCATCGGAACCCCACTGATCGAGGATCTGCTTGGTCGCGTGCGTCAACAGCGGCACGGTCGCGTACTCCCAACGGGTGACTTCACTCATGGGGAGAGTTTAGGGCTCACCCCGAACACGTGAGAGAAACGGGTTATAGGCTCGGCGACGTGGGAGCACCAACAGCAGAGCCGGTTTCGTCGGTTCCCGGACCGTCGACCGGATGGCCACAGCGCGCGGCCAAGGCCCGCTTGCACTACGTGACCGGCAAGGGAGGCACCGGCAAGTCGACCGTTTCGGCCGCACTCGCACTCGCGCTCGCCGCGGGGGGACGCAAAGTGCTGCTGGTCGAGGTCGAGAGTCGCCAGTCCATCGCGCAATTGTTCGACCGGCCACCGTTGCCGCCCACCGAGACCCATATCGCCAGCGCCGACGGTGGCGGCGAAGTGACGGCGCTGGCACTGGACATCGAGTACGCCTTCCTCGAATACCTCGACATGTTCTACAACCTCGGCTTCGCGGGCCGGGCGATGCGCCGGATGGGCGCCATCGAGTTCGTCACCACCATCGCGCCTGGTCTGCGCGATGTGATCCTCACCGGCAAGATCAAAGAATGCGTGGTTCGCACCGGCAAGGACGGCAAGCCCGCCTATGACGACATCGTCGTCGACGCGCCGCCGACCGGCCGGATCGCCGGGTTCCTCGACGTCACCACGGCCATGGCCGAGATCGCCAAGGGCGGCCCGATCGCCTCGCAGGCCGAGGGCGTGTCCAATCTGCTGCACTCCGATCAGACGATGATCCACCTGGTGACGCTGCTCGAGGCGCTGCCGGTGCAGGAGACCGCCGACGCGATCGCCGAACTCACCGCCGACGATCTGCGGATCGGCACGGTGATCGTCAACCGGGCGGCCACCGCCGAACTCGCCCCCGCGGTGCGCGACACGGCCGTGGCGGGCGAGCTCGACACCGCCGCCATCGCCGCAGGCCTGGCCAAGGCCGGGATCACCCTGTCCGAATCCGACTTCGACGGCCTGATCGCCGAAACGGTCGACCACGCGATCGTGCTCACCGCGCAGAACGCGAGCGCCGCCGAACTGGCGCAGATCGATGTCCCCCAGCTGTCCCTGCCCGCCCTCGGCGACGGCATCGACCTCGGTGGCCTCTACGAACTGGCCGAACAGCTATCCGCGCAGGGAGTCCGATGAGCGAGCACGTTTCCACCCCGCCCTTATTGGACGTGTCGAAGATCATCGCCGATCCGAACGCCAAGGTGATCGTGTGCTGCGGGTCCGGCGGGGTCGGCAAGACCACCACCGCGGCCTCGATCGCGCTGCGAGCGGCGGAATCGGGCCGCAAGGTGGTGGTGCTGACCATCGATCCGGCGCGCAGGCTGGCGCAGTCGCTCGGCGTTGCCGAGCTGGACAACACCCCGCAGCGCGTGGAACTCCAGCCCGAGGTGCCCGGCGAGCTGCACGCGATGATGCTGAACATGCGCCGCACCTTCGACGACATGGTGCTCGAGCACACCAGCGCCGACAAGGCCGAGCAGATCTTCGCCAATCCGATCTATCAGACGGTGGCGTCCTCGTTCGGTGGCACGCAGGAGTACATGGCGATGGAGAAGCTCGGCCAGCTGGCCGCGCGCAAGGAGTGGGACCTGATCGTGGTCGACACTCCGCCCTCGCGCAACGCGCTGGATTTCCTCGACGCGCCCAAGCGGCTCGGCACGTTCCTCAACGGCAAGATGATCCGGTTGATCATGGCGCCGGGGCGCGGTGTCGGCCGATTCGTCACCGGGGCGATGAGCCTGGCGATGCGCGGGGTGTCGACCATCGTCGGCGGGCAGATGCTCAAGGACGCCTCGACGTTCCTGCAATCGCTGGAATCGCTGTTCGGTGGGTTCCAGGACCGGGCCGAGCGCACCTTCGCGATGCTGTCCCGGCCGGGCACCCACTTCCTGGTGGTCGCCGCGCCCGAGCCGGACGCGCTGCGCGAGGCGTCGTTCTTCGTCGACCGGCTCTCGACCGAGAAGATGCCGCTGGCCGGTCTGGTGCTGAACCGGACGCACCCCGCGCTCTCGGAGCTGTCCGGTGATCACGCGCTGACCGCGTCGGACCAGCTGGCCGATTCGGACCCGCTGACCGCCTCGGTGCTGCGCATCCACGCGGATCGGGTGTCGACGGCAGCGCGGGAGCGGCGGCTGCTGCATCGCTTCACCGGTGCGCATCCGCGCGTGCGGATCGTCTCGGTGACGGCGCTGCCCTTCGAGGTCTCGGACCTCGAAGCACTGCGCGCGGTCGCCGATCAGCTGACAGGTACCCCGGCTTCGGCCTGATCGATTCAGACAAATCCGCTATAGCTCACAATCCGGTAACACTCACGAACGGCGCCGATTCCGCAAACCACGCGGTCTCGGCGCCGTTTGTGATAACGGTCCGGTCTCGTCTGCTAGATAGCCACCTGGTGCTGCCGCTGGGCGTTGAAGAATTCGGCCCACGACGTCACGTCGGGATGCTGTTTGAGCAGCGCACGCCGCTGCCGCTCGGTCATCCCGCCCCACACACCGAACTCGACCCGGTTGTCGAGCGCATCAGCACCGCACTGCATCAGCACCGGGCAGTGACGGCAGATCGTTGCCGCCTTGCGCTGGGCCGCACCGCGAACGAACAGCTGATCAGGGTCCACTTCCTTGCATCGCGCCTGGGCAACCCAAGCGATCCTTGCCTCGGCCTGCTCTACATCCAGTCGAGCGATGGGGGTTGTGATGTGCATTTGATGTGCCCCTTTGCAGTCCGAACACCGTTGTGCGGCGCTCCAGAATCGCGAGCGCGGATCACAGCAACCCAACTACCGCTGCGTCCCGCACCACATTCCACTTTGAGTGTTAGCTCTATCACACTGGGTTCTCAATCTAGGTAAAGGTATGGCGGTTACGCAAGACCGCCCCCTGATTTTTTGGTACGGGCGTCCATTCAAATCCGGCCAGAACGGCGCAGTAGTGCTGTTCACCGGCGTGGCCGGTCGCGACACGCCGATGTGATCATTTTGTTGACACGCCCGAGCAACCCCCCTGGCACCGCCCGGACATTCCCCATCGAGCAGCACAGCAGTGAACCTCGCCACGCCACCCCTTAGTCTGGGCTGGTGCCGATCACTCAAACGCTCGCGAGGCTGGCCGGCAGCTGCGCGCTGGCCGCCGTGCTTGTCGCTGGGCTGTTGTTCCCCTTGGCCGGTGGATTCGGGTTCATCTCCAACCGCGCCGCCGATGCCGTCGACAATGTCTCAGCCGAACTGGTGGAGGGCACCGTCCCCGCCGTTTCGACCATGGTCGACGCGAACGGGTCGCCCATGGCGTGGCTCTACGAGCAACGCCGCTTCGAGGTGCCCAGCGATCGCATCTCCAACAACATGAAGCTGGCGATCGTGTCCATCGAGGACAAACGCTTCGCCGACCACAAGGGCGTCGACTGGCAGGGCACGCTGCGCGCGTTCCTCACCAACACCTCCTCCGGTGCGGTGCAGCAGGGCGCGTCGACCCTGGACCAGCAGTACGTGAAGAACTTCAACCTGCTCGTGGTCGCCAAGACCGACGCCGAACGCCGCGCCGCGATCGAGACCACACCGGCGCGCAAGCTGCGCGAGATCCGGATGGCGCTCACGCTGGACCGCGAACTGTCCAAGGACGAGATCCTCACCCGCTACCTGAACCTGGTGCCCTTCGGCAACGGTTCCTACGGCGTCCAGGACGCCGCCCAGACCTACTTCGGCATCGACGCGGCCCAGCTCAACATCACCCAGGCGTCGATGCTGGCGGGCATGGTGCAGTCCAGCTCCAAGCTGAACCCCTACACCAACGTGAACGGCGTCACCGACCGCCGCAACACCGTGCTCGACACGCTGATCCAGAACATCCCGCACCGCGCAGAGGAGTTCCGCAAGGCCAAGGCCGAACCGCTCGGTGTGCTGCCCGAGCCGAAGGGTCTGCCGCGCGGGTGCATCTCGGCCAACGACAAAGGCTTCTTCTGCGACTACGCGCTGCAATACCTGGCCGAGGCCGGGATCAGTCGCGAACAGATCGACAAGGGCGGCTACCTGATCAAGACCACCCTCGATCCGGTCCTGCAGGAATCGGTGAAGCGTTCGGTGAACGAGCAGGCCGACCCCAACCTCGACAACATCGCCGAGGTCATGTCGGTGGTCGCGCCCGGTCAGGATTCGCATCCCGTTCTCGCGATGGCGTCGAGCCGCACATACGGCCTCAACCGCGACGCGAACGAGACGCTGCTCGGCCAGCCGTACTCGCTGGCCGGTGACGGCGCCGGCTCGATCTTCAAGCTGTTCACCACCGCCGCCGCGATGGAGAAGGGCCTCGGAATCGCCGCCCAGGTGGATGTGCCCGGTACCTACGCCGCCAGGGGCATGGGTTACTCGAACTCGCCGGGCTGCCCGGCCGACTCGTGGTGCGTCAAGAACGCGGGCAACTACCCGGGATCGATGTCGGTGACCGACGCGCTCGCCACCTCGCCCAACACCACCTTCGTGAAAATGATCCAGGACGTCGGCGTCGAGGCCGCGGTGGATATGGCTGTGCGCCTCGGCATGCGGGCCTACACCGAACCCGGCACCTCCGGCCACGGCAACTCGAGCCTGGCCGACCACATCAAGAACAACAACATGGGCTCGTTCACCCTCGGCCCGTTCTCGATCAACCCGCTCGAGCTGACGAACGTGGCCGCCACACTGGGCTCGGGCGGCAAGTGGTGCCCGCCCTCGCCGATCAAGGAAGTCCTCGACCGCAGCGGCAAGACCGTTCCGCTCACCCAGCAGGCCTGCGAGCAGGTGGTCGACCCCGGCCTGGCCAACACCCTCGCCAACGCGATGAGCAAGGACGACATCAGCGGTACCGCCGCGGGCGCGGCGCGTGCCGCGGGTTGGTCGGCGCCGATGTCGGGCAAGACGGGCACCACCGAGAGCCACCGTTCCTCGGCGTTCCTCGGCTTCACCAACTCGCTGGCATCGTCGGTCTACGTCTACGGCGACAGCCCGACCCCCGGCGAGATCTGCTCGTTCCCGCTGCGCAACTGTGGCGCCAGCGATGCCTCCGGCCTGTTCGGTGGTAATGAACCGGCCCGCACCTGGTTCAACGCCATCAAGCCGCTGATGGACCGATATCCGCCTGCCGCGCTGCCGCCGCTGGACGACAAGTACGTCCGCGGCGCGAACAACTCCCAGGTCCCCGATGTCGCGGGCAAGTCGCAGGGCGAGGCCACCTCGATCCTGTCCGGTGCAGGCTTCCAGGTCTCCGCGGTGACGGGGGCCGGTTCGCAGGCCAAGGGCACCGTGATGGGCAGTTCCCCGAACGGCTCGGCCATTCCGGGCTCGGTGGTCACGATCTACATCAGTGACGGGACTGTCCGCGTACCCCCGCCGACGACTCCTCCGCCCGCCGCGCCCGCACCGGTGATTCCGGGGCTGCCGCAGATTCCGCGCCTGCCACCGATCCCCATTCCGGTGCCGCGCTAGTCACACAACAAGGCCGCCGTCCGATTCGGACGGCGGCCTTGTTCGTTTCAGAGCCGGGCTTTGACCGCGGCGGAGATTCGCGAACCGTCGGCCTTGCCGCCTGCCAGCGCGGTGGCGGCCTTCATGACCTGGCCCATCTGCTTCATCCCGGGGCGCGCACCGAGCTCCTCGGCGACCTGGGCGATCGCGGTATCGGCGACCTCCGCCACCTCGGCGTCGTCGAGCTGAGTCGGCAGGTACTCCTCGATGATCTGTTCTTCGGCGCGCTCGTTCGCGGCCAGTTCACCGCGACCGTTCTGCTCGTAGATCACCGCCGCTTCGTTGCGCTTCTTCGCTTCCTTCTGCAACAGCGACACGACATCGGTATCGGAGAGTTCGTGTGCCTCCGTACCGGAGACCTCGGAAGTCTGGATAGCGGCGAGCAGCATCCGCAGGGTCGCGAGACGCAGTTTGTCCTTGGCTTTCATCGCGGTGGTCATATCCGCGCGCAGCTTGGCTTTCAGTTCCGACATGCGGTTTACCGTAGTCGTTCGCCCTGTGGAGTCCCATCACATTTTCGTCGCGACGGAAATTCCAGACCGTTTGTGCGGAAACACACGCGCCGATCCGGGAGGGGGTCGCCTATGCTGGGCAAATGCCCGTTATCTCGACGTCCGCTGTCCGCCGAACCGCGTTGGGAGCCGCCGGGGCCGCCGTCGCAGGCATCGGCTACGCCACGCTGATCGAACGGAACGCGTTCGTCCTGCGTGAAGCCACGATGCCGGTGCTCGCGCCCGGTTCGCCGACGTTGCGCATTCTGCACGTCAGTGACCTGCACATGATGCCGGGCCAGCAGCTCAAACAACAGTGGCTGCGCGAACTCGACCGGCTCGAACCCGACCTGGTCGTGAATACCGGCGACAATCTTTCCCATCCCAAGGCCGTGCCCGCCGTGGTGCAATCTCTCGGTGCGCTGCTGGCTCGACCTGGCTTGTTCGTGTTCGGTTCGAATGACTATTTCGCGCCGGTGCCGAAGAATCCGCTGAAGTATTTCAAGAAAGATCACCGTCGCGTCTACGGTGATCCGCTGCCGTGGAAGGACCTGCGCGCGGCATTCACCGAACGCGGCTGGCTCGACCTGACCCACACCCGGCGCGACCTCGAAGTGGCGGGTATCCGCATCGCCAGTGCCGGCGTCGACGACCCGCACCTGCAGCGCGACCGCTACGACACCGTCGCGGGCGCACCGAACCAGCTGGCGCAGCTCAGCATCGGTGTCACGCACTCGCCCGAGCCGCGCGTGCTCGATCGTTTCGCCGAAGACGGCTACGACCTGGTG
Organism: Nocardia sp. NPDC058519; assembly: GCF_042719755.1. NCBI lineage: Bacteria > Bacillati > Actinomycetota > Actinomycetes > Mycobacteriales > Nocardiaceae > Nocardia > Nocardia sp. NPDC058519. The sequence continues at coordinate 123,934 of NZ_JBHXNK010000020.1, forward strand.
CTGGCCGGTCACACCCACGGTGGGCAGCTGGTCGTTCCCGGTTACGGCGCGCTGGTCACCAACTGCGGCATCGACAAGTCCCGCGTGAAGGGCGCCTCCCAGTGGGGCGAGCACACCCAGCTGCACGTCTCTGCGGGCATCGGCACCTCACCGTGGGCGCCCTACCGTTTCTGCTGCCGACCCGAAGCCACGCTGCTGACATTGGTCGGCGCCCAGCCCAAGCGGCCCTCCGCCGACACCGGCTTCGGCATTTCGACCTCGGAGGCCGTCGCCCGCTAGGGTCTGGCTCCGAACGACATTTGTCATTGAGGTGTCATCAGGAGACGACCGTGAGCAGTGGACCCGACGACCCGACCGTATCCGGCGGGCCCGGCGCACCGAACCAGCCCGACCAGCAGTGGCAGCGGCCCGGTTCGCCAGATCCGGCTGCGGGACAACCGAATTCGGGCACACCCGACCCCACCGCGGTCTGGACGCCGGGCAGCACCGGCCTCCCGCCAACGCTGCGCTGGGACGGCTCCGGCCCACCGCCCGGGCTCCCCGAGCCCACCTCGTGGGCGCCCGCGGGTCCGCAGGATTGGCAGGATTCCGGTAATCCTCCTGCGGGACAACAGGGTCCACCGCCGGGGCAGGTCGACCCGACCCAGCTCCGTCAGCCGGGCGCACCTTGGCCGGGCGCGAATCCGCCTGTGGGCCAGCCGGGTTCGAATCAGCCATGGCAGCCCGGCATGAATCCCCCGGCGGGACAACATCCTCCGGGCCAGCAGTGGCACCCCGGGGGTCCGCAACCGGGCATGAATCCTGCCGGACACCAGCCTGCGGGCCAGTGGGTGCCTCCCGGCCAGCAGTGGGGCACACCGGCGGGACATGCCGATCCGACCAGGGTCGGCGCACCGAGCTGGCAGCAGCCCGCGCCGCAGCAATACGGCGAAGTCCCCCCGCTGGACCACCGCGGCGTCCAGTCCTACGGCCAGCCCTTCCCGCCCGGTCAGAAATCCGGAAACAAGGCGGCGATCTGGGCCGCGGCAGGTGTCGCGGCGCTACTCCTGGTCGGCGGCACGATCACCGCGGTCGCGCTGACGCGCGGCGACGACGCACCGACCACTAACGCCGGCGCCACTCCGTCGATGGTCAGCGCCCTGTCCACCACCCCCAAGCCGACCTCGTCGAGCAAGTCCGAACCCAGCACGACCACCCCCGCCCCCACAGGTGCCGCGTCGAACCGCAAACCCCTCATCGAGGGCTACCAGGTCGTCGCCTCCCCCGACCGTGGTGCCGCCTACGACGTCCCGGCAGGCTGGAAGGTCGCCACCGAAACCACCATCGGCGGCGTCGGCGAACCTCCCGGCGACTCCGTGATCGGCAAGGGCTACGCCTCCGACGGCCGCGACTACTGCCCCAATTCCACCCGCACCATGTCGCTGCTCACCGGTTCCAAGAACGCCGACAACGCCGCGGCGGGCGCCGAACTCGGCACCAAGGCCGCCCCCCTCGCCTACCAGGGCTCCAAGGGCACCCCCGGCCCCGCCCAGCCCCTGAAGTCGATCGACGGCAGAACCGAGGGCATGTTCACCGAGACCACCGGCACCGTCCCCGCCCCCAAACCCGGCTGCGCCGCCACCTACTCCGTCTACACCTACGCCTTCAAAGGCGCCAAGGACGGCAGCTTCGTCATGGTCATGATCGCCGACACCGGCGTCCCCGGCGCCATCGACGCCGCAGCGGCCAAGCGCATCTTCAGCACCATCAGATCCCTCGACTAACCCCCACCTGACCAGCCAATTTAACGTTTCACGACCCCACGTTGTAAGCTACTTCAGGTTCGCCTCACGGGGTGTGGCGCAGCTTGGTAGCGCGCTTCGTTCGGGACGAAGAGGTCGCAGGTTCAAATCCTGTCACCCCGACGTGTTGGTTGAGACACAGAAGAGCCCCTGATCAGTTCACTGGTCAGGGGCTCTTCGCTTGTCTGTGGGGGCTTGCGGTCGAGGGGGTTCGGCCAGCAGATGGTGATGGCCGTGAGGAAGATCAGGCCGAGGATGAGGGCCAGGATGGTGGGGCTCATGGGGTCGCCCTTCCGGGGTGAGCGGAGTGGGAGCGCGGCGGTGGGCTCGTGGTTCGAGTGTGGGCGTCCGCGTGGCGGGTGGGGTTGCCTGCGTGTTCGGGGTTGGTTGAGAAGTTCTCCCTTCGCGAGGCTCGGCGTGGTGAGGGTGCCGGTGTGAGCAAGGGATAACGTGGCGCTTACTTTCTGTCACTTGATAGAAATTCGCGGTCGATAGCGTATACACCCATGTCGACAAGGGTGGATGCACCGGGCGATGGCTCGGGACGGCCGTTGCGTGACGTCGTGTATTCGACGTTGCGGGGGGAGTTGATGAACGGCGACATCCGGTTCGGGGAGCGACTCACCGAACCGAAACTGTCGACCAGGTTCGGGATCTCCCGCACGCCGGTTCGGGAGGCGCTCACGATGCTCTGCTCGGACGGGCTGTTGCAGCGTGAGGAGTTCGGGTTCAGTCCGGTGCGGCCGAGTGTGGCGCGCATTCGCGATCTCTACGAGCTGCGGCTGACCTTGGAGCTGGGTGGGATGACGCGGGTGCGGGTGGATCCGCGGCTCACCCACGACGCGGCGCTGCTGCGCACCGAACAGGAGAAATGGCTGGCCCTGCAGGCCGACCCGCCCGCCCAGGAGCCGGGTTTCGTCGTCGTCGACGAGGAGTTCCACGTCGCGCTGCTGACCGCGGCGGGCAATGCCGAGATGGTGCGCGCCCTGGTGGCGGTGAACTCCCGGATCCGGCATGTGCGCATGTACGACTTCATGATCAACAACCGCATCGAGACCACGATCAGCGAGCACCTCGGCATCCTCGACGCGGTTCTCGCCGATGACCTCACGCTGGCTCAGCAGCTCTTGCACACCCACATCGGCGATTCGCTGGATGTGGTGCTCGAGCGCATTTCGCGTGCCGTTGCCGCCATGTCCCTCAGCGAATAGAGCCCTCAGTGATCACAGGAGCGTCAATGTCTGTAACCCCGACCGCGCGGGTCGCCGCCGCCTACGCGCGGATCGCCGAGGTGGATCGGCCCGAGGTCTGGATCACGCTGCGGTCGCAGGAGGATCTGACGACCGAGGCCGTCGATCTGGAACGCCGTGTCGCCGCGGGCGAGAAACTCCCGCTGGCAGGTCTGCTCCTCGCGGTGAAGGACAACGTCGACGTGGCGGGGTTGCCCACCACCGCCGCCTGTCCTGAATTCGCCTATGAGGCAACCGAAACCGCCGCTGCTGTGCAGCGGCTGGTCGCGGCGGGCGCGCTGGTTCTGGGCAAGACCAACCTCGACCAGTTCGCCACGGGGCTCGTCGGCACTCGCAGCCCCTATGGCGCCGTCCGCAATGCGCTGCATCCCGAATTGATCTCGGGTGGTTCGAGTTCCGGCTCGGCGGCGGCTGTCGCGCTCGGCATCGCCGACCTCGCCATCGGTACCGATACGGCGGGCTCGGGTCGCGTGCCCGCCGCGTTTCACGGAATCGTCGGCATCAAGGCGACCCTCGGCGTGATCCCCACCCATGGCGTCGTCCCCGCCTGCGCCGACTATGACGCGGTCACCATTTTCGCCGCCGATCTCGACCTGGCCACCGCCGCCGCAAAGGTGATGACGGGCAAGGATTCTCGAGACCCACGTAGCCGAGAATGGCCCGCTGACGTCCGCCTCGCGGTATCCGCCGATCCCAAGATCGCAATCCCCCGGCCCGAAGATCTCGAGCCCCTGAACCCGGCCTACCGCACTGCCTTCACCGAAACTGTTGCAGCCCTGCATGATCAGGGGCTCCACATCACCGAAATCGACATCTCCCCACTTCTCGACGCAGCCCGCCTGCTCTACGACGGCGCGATAGTCGCCGAGTGATACGCGGCGGTCGGCGAGTTCGTCGACAAAGGCGCCCACGGCCTCGACGAAACCGTCGCTGGAATCATCGGCGCCGCAAAAGAACTCGACGCCCATGCCTTCGTCCATGATCTCGACACCCTGGCCCGAGCACGCACCACCGCGGCGACACTGCTCGCCGACTTCGACGGTCTTCTACTCCCCACCACCACCGAGCACCCGTCGATCGCCGAAGTCGAAGCCGACCCACTCGCGATCAACCGCCGTCTCGGCACCTACACAAACTTCTGCAACCTCCTCGACCTCGCGGCCGTCGCGGTCCCAGGAAGGCCCACCACCGACGGCCTCCCGTTCGGCGTGACGGTCGTAGTCCCCGCCTTCGCCGACCAGCTCGCCGTCGACCTGGCCGCCCGCATCACCGACACCCCGGCACCGCTACTCGTGGAAACCGGTGTGCCCCTCGCGGTTTTCGGCGCACACCTGCGCGGCCAACCCCTGCACTGGCAACTCGAACACCTCGGCGCCCGCTTCGCAGGCGAGATCACCACCAGCGACGCCTACCGACTCACCGCCCTCGACACCACCCCGGCCAAACCCGGACTGGTCCGCCACGGTGACGGACAGGGCGCACCGATCCTCGGCGAACTGTTCCTGGTCTCCCCGGCGGGCCTCGGCCGATTCCTCGCCGAACTACCGCCGCCGATGGCCCTGACCAGCATCGATCTGTCCGACGGACGCGCGGTGGTCGGCTTCGCGTGCAGCTACGACGCCGCCGTCGCCGCCACCGACATCACGCGGTACGGGAGCTGGGTGGCGTATCTACGGCATCGATGACGTCGATGCCGAGCTCGGCGAGCAGGCCCGTCACGCGATGACCGATGTCGTCGCGGATGGGCCGCACGTGCTCGACCTCCAGCCCGGCCGGATCCTCGATGATCCATTCCTCGTAGCGCACCCCCGGCACCAGCGGACACGTGTCGCCGCAGCCCATCGTGACGATCACGTCGGCGGCGCGGATGATCTCGTCGGTCCACGGCTTCGGATACTCGCGCGAGATATCGACGCCGACCTCCTCCATCACCGCCACCGCGGAAGGATTGAGCTGCCCGCTCGGCACCGACCCGCCCGACCAGGCCACCGCCCGACCCAGCGCCAAGTCCTCGAAGAAGCCGAGCGCCATCTGCGAGCGGCCCGCATTGTGCGTACACAGGAACAGCACCGTCGGGCGCGGCTGGGCCACCTTGCCCTCGATCTTGGCCAGCGCCTGCAAGCGCTGCCGCCCGAATCGCTCGGCCAGCAGCGGTAAGTACAGGGTCACCGTCGCCCTGGCGGCGAAGTCGTCGTAGGAGGAATGCAGGAAACGATGGATCGTCTCCGGCTCGAACATTGTCGCGAATTCTTCGCGCAGCCGCACCTCAGCACGGTCGAGCGCGTCGGAGTGCTCCGCAATATCGACCACCCCACAACCCTTACCCGAATCCGGGCCATACGCAAACGGCCGGGCCGATCACCCCTCGATCAGACCGGCCCGGTCCGCATACCCGACGACACGTCATGGAACATTCCCGGCCCAGCCCGTCGGTGTGGTTACCGTCGGCAGTGCGTCTTCAGCGTCTGGAAGAGCCACCTTCTGGTCTGCACCGCCGGGTCCGACCGATCACCCCTCGAGACCGATCGGACCCGGTTGTTCCGGTGTCTGAAGCAACAATGCGGTGTCGGTCTCTAGAGCTTCTTAAGAACAACTTGTCGGCAAACGCGCGTCGTCGGCGATGATGGAAGTACCGACGCAAGGAGAACGACGATGGAAACCGCGATCGTCTGGTTGCTGGCAAGCATCCTGTACTGGTTCAGCAACTTCTGACCCCTGACACCGACCACGAAAGAGCCCGGAACCAGGCCCTTCGCCCCGCTATGACACGAGGCAGGTACGCCTTTCGCGGTACCTGCCTCGTGCGTTGCGCGGATCACATCGAGCCGTCGGAATAGTTCACTGCCTGCCGCGGTTGAACACGGGAGTCGACGTCCGAACAGCCCCGGGCCTCACCCCTTTGTCGCTACGAGCGACCACCCGCCGAGAGGCGCTTGTGGGGCGTCGGCCCCAGCGAACGCCGCCAGGTCACCCTCATCGACCTGGCGGCGTTTCTTATCTTCCGTGCAGCGCGCAGTCCGCAAGACTGTCGACGATGCCGACCATCTCGCGGTATTTGTCTGCCGCGGGCGACCCCGGGTATCGAACGTTGTGGCGGTAGTAGCGATGGAAGGCGATGATCAGCGCCGACAACTCGACCATGTCGCGCAGTACGCCGGCGCGCTCTTGCTCGGTCAGCGGGAGGACAGCCGAATAGCCGTCCACGATCGCTTCGACACGCTCCGGCACCAGTCGGCCCTCGACGACGCCGAGACCGATGATGGCCATGCCGAGATCGAGCAGAGGATCCTCGCGGCACGCCGTTTCCCAGTCGATGATGACCAGCTCGCCGTTTTCGCGCACGATGATGTTGTCCGAGTACAGGTCGCCGTGGATCAGCGTGTGCTGCCGTCCGCTCTGGATGTCATCGAGCGCGGCGAGGCGGACGGTCAGCCAGTCAGCGAATGCGCGATCGGCGAAATCAGCGATGTGCGATCGGCGTTCGGTCGTCAGCCTGCGGCCAGGTGACGGCAACGGTTCGTCACCGATTACCTCATCCGCCGCAAGGGCGTGTAGCCGGGCGAGCGCTTTGCCTGCTTCACCGAGGAGATCCGCTGGGAAGACCGGGTAAACGTTTCCGTCAACCCAGAGTTTCAGGATCATGACCCGCTCACCGATGGCGACTGCAGGCTGATCGTCTCTGGAGCGAACCAGCGCGGTGGTGTCGAAGCGGCCCGACAGCCTGCCCAGTAGCGATGCCAGCCGCGGCGCACTTGCCGGGTCGTTGTCGAGGACGGTCAGCGCGTAATCCGTGGTGCCACCGTCTTTCACGCCACGCAGGCGGAAGCTCGAGTTGGCGGCCCCGCCGGGTACCGGCTCGATAGACACCACTTCGCCGATGTCGTACTCGGTGCGGATCTCGTCTGGGTCCAGGTCCTTCAACGTCGTGTATTCGGCCATGCCCTCTTCGTCAGTTCCTCCCAGTAGCGGCGAGCTCGGCCCGCCGATCCGTGACCAACCCACTCCACCGCTGCTTCGCCGCCGCCTCGCCCTCGATCCAGTCTGAGCGCAGAGCCGACGGTGAATCGCGGTTGGTGAACATATAGGCGATCTCGACGAGATAGGCGAACTCGGCCCCCCGAACACTCTCCCTCAGCAACATCCGTGCGTGGTCACTCAGCTGCGGCGAATCGATGACAGCGGCATGGAAGCATGCTGCCAGGCGTGCGTAGCCGGCCAGCGAGGTCAGCCCGACGGCCGTGGCCGAGGCAGCGACGTGGTCGGCGCGCTGCGGCAGGTCCGGGTCATGCCCGGCATCTACAACCAACGCGGCAACCTGCAACAGCACCTCCGCCCAGCCGACCCGCGCGCGGCCGATCAGCTCATGCGCGTGCTCGACCTGGATGTTGGCCCGCGCCCGATCCTGGAACGCCGCGGCGAAGGCGAGATAGGACTGGCACAGCGCCGCCTCACCGGACAGCCCTGCCGCCGATGAGTGATCCCGCGCCACCGCGAGCGAGGTACAGGCCAGCGCGATGTTTCCCTGCGACCACCAGAGCTCGCCCAGCGCACGCTGTTGCCTACCCGTCGCGCCGAGCTGCTCGGCGATTTCGAGCGCGTTCCGAAATCTGCCCAGCCTGCGCAGCAAATGGTGCAGACCACGGCGGGCGTCGGGCGCCAACCGCCCGCCGTCGTCGGCAACCTTGCGCATGCCACGCATGGACGCGTCGAAATTGCCCAGATCACGCTCGCACATGGCGATGTAGTACTCCGGGATCTCCCGCATCCGCGTTGGGAGGTCACCGTCCGCGAGGATCGCGCGGAGCTCGTCGGCGATTGTCTGCCGGTGGGCGACGTTGCGTCGCGCAATTACCGACAACGTCGCTGCCAGTGCAGCCGCAGCGGCATCGATGGGCAGCGGTGTGCCGTCGGCGGCGCTCGGTGCGTCGCCGATGTCGATCGCCTCGACCGCAGAGTCCCGTGCGAATTCGACGGCGGCGTCCTCGAGCCACCCGAGGCGCAGCGAGAAGTCGCGAGCAAGCCGCAGGCCCGCACGCAGACAGGCCACGAGGACTCGACGGTCGTCGTCGTCGCGGCGCCACTGGACACCAATGGCGTCGAAGGCCCGCTGGGCCGCTCGGCGCCAGTCGGCCTCGCTCCAGGGTTCCCGCGAGTCAGAGTCGAAACCAGCATTGCGGATCGCGGAACGCACCAGCTTGTGCACCCGATAGGGCCACAACCCCGATTCATCGAATTCCACGAACGGCCGGTCGACAACGCACAGCGCCGCGCTGTCACGTGCCAATCCCGCTGCGGCGGTAGCTAGTTCGACAGAGAAGGACTCGAGCAGACTTGCCGCCCTGACTACCGATTGTTCGTCCGGGGTGAGATCGCGAAATGTCGCGGTGACCAGTTCGGCGAAATCACGGTCGAACGCCTGCACGGGCGGGACGCTGCCCTCGCTCTGCAGCAGTTCGACGAACAGTGATGCGGCCATGTCGAGATAGAGGGGCAGGCCTTCCGACCTCGCCGCGATCAACCGGCGGTGCCCACTCGGAATCATCGGTCGACCATCGCTGGTCAACCGATGAGCGAGGAACGTCTCGCGGTCGTGTGGGGACAGATAGCCGACCAGGTGCTGACGCGGCTCACCGACATCGGACCGGAGCAACGGCCAGCGGACCGCACCGGTGCGCCAGAGCTTTTCGCGTAGGCGGGCATCGTCCCACTGCAGCCGATTACGCCCGGTCACCACGAACAACACGTTCGGCATCAACCAGACCAGGCGGTTGATCAGCCGCTCGTTCTTCCGGTTCCCGCGCTCGGCGATGTCTTCGAAGGTATCGAGCAGAACGACCGGCAGCAGCGCCTGCTTCGGCGGCAATCGATCGATGTCCCAGGCCAGCAGATGGGGGTAGTAGCTGAGTGCGTCGAGGTCGGGCTCTTCTTCGAGAATGGCGGGTAGCCGTCGGCAGCGTAGCGCGAGCGCATGGTCGTGCCGATCACGCAACGCCTTGACCAGCGCGCCGACGCCCTGGCTGACGAGGCCGCCGACCATGCCGGGCAGCTCGAAGTTGTCCGCGACTTCACCGAGGATCTCGTTCACCTGTTCTGGCAGCCTCGACGAGATCCGGCTCAACCGTGTCCGCACACGCAGGTAGTCGTCGAGCGACTCACCGGGGTGGCACGCCTCCCAGTATCGGCTGAGCGCGAGATCGAACGCGGGCGCTCGATGACCGCGTGACGCGAGCGCCAGTCGAATCGCCAAGATCACTTCGTCCAATTCGAAGGTCGTGTTCTTCGCCAGATCCAGATATTCCGGAACTGTCCGGGGCAAGGGCGGATCCGGCACATCCCAGTGCGACATCGCTACGTCGTCGCCACCGAGGCGGCGCGCGATCTGCTGTGCCAACGTGGTCTTGCCGATACCGCCGACACCGTAGAACACGAGCACATTGCGGCGCGGACTCTCCAGATCCTGAACGTCGAACGTCGAGGCCGACACCGTTTCCCAGACATTGCGGACGCTGTCGACTACAGCGGCCCACTCGGCATCCCGATCGGAGAACACCTCGTGTGCCTGGAAATCGGCCGCGTTTCCCCGGAAAGCATTGTCGAGATTCGACGGTGGCATGCTGATCCCCCTGACCAGATGGTCGACATGAAATGCCTTCTGCCAGTGTTCCATCCCGCCACCGCGTGCGCAGGGGTGTTCGAAATCCCTGGCGGCATCCGCCGTGTCCGGGTCGCGGGCCCTTCGCGCATGCTCGAGGATGGGCCTATGACTTCGGATGGGCGGTTGCGGCGGGGGTTGGGGTTGGGGGATTCGGTGGTGGTGGGGTTGGGGGCGATGGTGGGGGCCGGGGTTTTCGCGGCGCTGGGGCCCGCTGCGGGGGTGGGTGGGTCTTGGTTGCTGGTGGCTTTGGGGGTGGCCGCGGTGATCGCCTATTGCAATGCGATGTCTTCGGCGCGGTTGGCCGCGCTGTATCCGGTGTCCGGGGGGACGTATGTGTACGGGAGGGAGCGGTTGGGGGCGTTTTGGGGGTACTTGGCGGGGTGGGGGTTCGTGGTGGGGAAGACGGCGTCGTGTGCGGCGATGGCGTTGACGGTGGGGAGTTACGCGTGGCCGGAGCAGGCGCACGCGGTGGCTGTGGGAGCCGTGGTGGTGGTGACTGGGATCAACTATGTGGGAGTGCAGAAGTCGGCGTCGGCGTCGCGGGTGATCGTGGCGGTCGTGCTGGCGGTGCTGGCGGTGGTTGTTGTGGTCGGGGTCGGTGGGAGTCATACGGAGGCAACGGTTCTCGACAAGGAGATCGGGCCGTATGGGGTGTTGCAGGCGGCGGGGTTGTTGTTCTTCGCGTTCGCGGGGTACGCGCGGATCGCCACGCTCGGCGAGGAGGTGCGTGAGCCGGAGCGCACAATTCCGCGGGCGATCATGCTCGCATTGGCGGTGGCATTGGCGGTGTACGCCCTGGTCGCGGTGGCTGCGTTGCTGACGTTGGGGTCGGGTGGGCTGGCGGCGGCGCGTGATCCGCTCGCGCAGGTCGTCGAGGCGGCGGGGGCCGACTGGTTGGCGCCGGTGGTGCGGGTGGGTGCGGTGCTGGCGGCGGCGGGTTCGCTGCTGGCGTTGATCTTGGGGGTTTCGCGGACTTCGCTGGCGATGGCGCGTGACGGCCATCTGCCCAAGGGGTTGGCCGAGATCCATCCGAAATACGCTGTCCCGCATCGGGCCGAGCTCGCGGTGGGTGCGGTGGTCGCGGTGCTCGCGGCGACGGTGGATCTGCGGGCGGCGATCGGGTTCTCGTCGTTCGCGGTGCTCGCGTACTACCTCATCGCCAACCTGTCGGCCGCCACACTGACCGCCGCCGAGGGCAGGCCGCAGCGCTGGGTTCCGGTGCTCGGCGCGGTGGGTTGTGTGGTGGTCGGGTTCGCGTTGCCGATCGGATCTGTGCTGGCCGGGCTCGCTGTGCTCGCGGTTGGTGCTGCGGTATATGGGATTCGCGGTTGATTCCGCGGCCACGCTATACGGGTTACGGTGCGTGTCGGGGGCTACTCTCGCCCACATGCGGCACATCACGGGCGTTTTCGCGGGAACGATCGCTGCGGTGCTGGCCTCGGCGAGCTTGTTCGCCGTTCCGGCCAACGCAGCGCCGAGTACGACCTGCGAGGTGACATCCGGTCGCGAATTGGAACGAGCCGAACCCGAACAGGTCGGGCTGGATTCGGCGAAACTCGAAGCGGCACTGCAGTTCGCCGCCACGCGCAACCGGCTCAATGTCCAGATCTTCCGGCACAACTGCCTCGTCGGTGAAGGGCTGCGCAACGACGAGACCGGCAATACGCCGTGGAACATCTGGAGCGTCACCAAATCGGTGGTGTCGATGCTGGCCGGAATCGCCTCCGACGAAGGCAAAATCGACATCGCCGCGCCCATCGACCGCTATCTGCCGCCCGGTCTCGGCGACGCGGTCCACCGCTCGATCACCGTCGAGAACCTGCTCACCGAAACCTCGGGTATGAAGGTGGGTGTGCTTTCGGAGGGCATCACCGCGGTGATCCCGATCGACCCACACTCGGCGGTGCAAGCGCTGTCGGTGGAGTTGACCAACCCGCCCGGCACCACGTTCAGCTACAGCCAGCGCAATGTGGACCTGCTGTCGTATGTGATCGAGCTGGCCGTCGGCGAACCGCTCCAGCAGTTCGCGCAGCGGGAATTGTTCGACCCACTCGGCATCCCGCGCACCGACTACTACTGGGCGAGTGACCGATCCGGCCACACCTACGGCTACGCCCACCTCATGCTGCCGCCCAACGACCTGGCCAAGATCGGGCTGCTCGTCTCCAATGACGGCCGCTGGGGCGCCGAACGGGTGATCTCGGCCGACTATCTGCGCAAAGCGCGCACACCGTCGAAAGCGAACAGCTGCTACGGCTACCTGTTCTGGCTCGGCGCCAACTGCGGCGAATCCCCCGAATTCATGGCCGACGACACGTATTTCATGTCCGGGCTCGGCCTGCAGAACGTGTTCTTCCTGCCCAGCCTCGACATGACGGTGATGTGGACCGGCCCCTTCGGCAACCAGACCGCCCACGGCCCGAGCGGCGTCCTCGCGCACGCCGAAGAACTGCCCCACGAATTCTTCCGCCGCCTGTTCGCCGCCATCACCGACACGCGGGTGCCGATCGCCGAACCCTACGTAGAGCCTCCACTCCAATTCGACGCGGGCAAGCTCATCGACGCCAACATCCTGCTTGCCGTCTTCGGCATCGGCCCCGGCGCCTACCCCGGCTGCACCGTCTTCGACTGCCTCAACCAACCCCTTGCCCCGCCGTTCGCCAGCATCCCGCCCGGCTGCGCCATCCTCGCCTGCGTAGGCAACGACCCACGCACCCCTGGCATCCGCCCGATCGGCTGAGGACAACAGAAAGGCCGGGCCATCGTGATCGATGACCCGGCCTTTCCTGCGAGAATCAGCGGTTTTCGAGCAGCACTTCCGCGATCTGAATCGTGTTGAGCGCGGCGCCCTTTCGCAGATTGTCACCCGAGATGAACAGCGCGAGACCGCGACCGCTCGGCACGCCCGGATCCTGGCGGATGCGGCCGACGAGGGAGTCGTCCTGGCCCGCGGCGGCCAGCGGGGTCGGCACGTCGACCAGGCGCACGCCCGGCGCCTTGGCCAGCAGTTCCTTGGCCTGCAGCACCGAAAGCGGTTCGGCGAATTCGGCGTTGATCGACAGCGAGTGCCCGGTGAAGACCGGAACCCGCACGCAAGTGCCGCTCACCAGCAGATCGGGCAGCCCGAGGATCTTGCGACTCTCGTTGCGCAGCTTCTGATCCTCGTCGGTCTCGAAGGAACCGTCATCGACCAGGGCACCGGCCAGCGGGATCACATTGAAGGCGATCGGCGCGACGTAGTTGTTCGGCGCGGGGAACTCAGCGGCCGAACCGTCGTGCACCAGCTTCTCCGCGTCGGCGGACACCGCGCGGATCTGCGAGGCGAGCTCCTCCACGCCGGACAGCCCGCTACCCGAAACAGCCTGGTAGCTCGAAACGATCAGGCGCTGCAATCCGGCCACGTCGTGCAGCGGCTTGAGCACCGGCATCGCGGCCATGGTGGTGCAGTTCGGGTTCGCGATGATGCCCTTGGGCAGGTTGCGGGTGGCCTCGGGGTTGACCTCCGACACCACCAGCGGCACATCGGGGTCCTTGCGCCAGGCCGAGGAGTTGTCGATCACGGTCACACCGGCCGCGGCGAAACGCGGGGCCTGCACACGCGACATGGTGGCACCGGCCGAGAACAGCGCGATGTCGAGGCCGGCGGGATCGGCGGTCTCGGTGTCCTCGACAACGATCTCGCCGCCACGCCAGGGCAGCGTCTTGCCCGCGGACCGAGCGGAGGCGAAGAACCGCACCTCGTCGGCCGGGAAGTTGCGCTCTTCGAGCAGCTTGCGCATGACGGTGCCGACCTGACCGGTCGCACCGACAACACCTACACGTACACCCATTGCTTAACGCCCCGTTCCGCCGTGGACGACAGCGGCCTCGTCGCCGCCGAGATCGAATGCCCTGTGCAACACCTGTACCGCTTCATCGAGTTCGGTATCGCGCACCAGCACCGAGATCCGGATCTCCGAGGTGGAGATCAGGTCGATGTTCACGCCCGCGTCGGCCAGCGCCTCACAGAAGGTGGCGGTGACGCCCGGGTGCGACTTCATCCCGGCGCCGACCAGCGACACCTTGCCGATGTGGTCGTCGGAGAGGATCTCGGCGAAGCCGATCTCGTCCTGGCGCGCGGTGAGCATCTGCACCGCGCGGACCAGATCGGTCTTGGGGCAGGTGAAGGTGATGTCGGTCTTGCCCGTGTCGACCTTGGAGATGTTCTGCAGCACCATGTCGATGTTGATCTCGGCGTCGGCCACCGCGCGGAACACCTTGGCCGCGTAGCCCGGCTCGTCCGGTAGGGCGACGACGGTCACCTTGGCTTCGCTGCGGTCGTGCGCGACGCCGGTCAGGATTGCCTGCTCCACGGGAATGTCCTCCATCGATCCGAAAACAGTGGTGCCGATCTTGTCGGTGTAGGACGACCGAACATGAACGGGAACGTTGTAGCGGCGCGCGTATTCCACGCAGCGCAGCATGAGCACCTTCGAGCCGCAGGCCGCCATCTCGAGCATCTCCTCGTAGGAGATCTTGTCGAGCTTCTGGGCGTCGGGCACGATGCGCGGGTCGGCGGAGAAGATGCCGTCGACGTCGGTGTAGATCTCGCAGACATCGGCTTTCAGCGCCGCGGCCAGCGCGACGGCGGTGGTGTCGGAACCGCCGCGGCCCAGTGTGGTGACGTCTTTGCTGTCCTGGCTCACGCCCTGGAAGCCCGCCACCAGCACGATCTGACCCTCGGCGAGTGCCTCTTGCAGGCGGCCAGGGGTCACGTCGATGATCTTGGCGTTGCCGTGCGCGCCGGTGGTGATCACGCCGGCCTGCGAACCGGTGAACGAGCGAGCCTCGGCGCCGAGAGTATGAATAGCCATGGCCACCAAGGCATTGGAGATGCGCTCGCCCGAGGTGAGCAGCATGTCCATCTCGCGAGCAGGCGGCGCCGGGGCCACCTGCTCCGCGAGATCGAGCAATTCATCGGTCGTGTCACCCATGGCCGAGCACACGACAACTACGTCGTGCCCCTGCTTCTTGGTCTCCACGATCCGTTCAGCGACGCGCCGGATCCGCTCGGCGGTAGCCACCGAGGATCCTCCGTACTTCTGAACTACGAGAGCCACAGCAGGTCCTTCACGATCGAGTGTCAGGTTGGTATCAGCGACCAAGAGTACCGGCCCAGGTCCACCGGTTTTGCTGCTACCTACCCTGCCTGTGGAAAACGACACAGGCTTGTCACCTGTGGATAACCACGGGATTCACGCTCGATCGAACCAGGTGACCTGCGTGCCGTTGTCGAATTCCTTACGCCGCACCGGAGCGAACTGTGTCGGTTTGAAGACGCCGGTGAAGACGGGGACGCCGTCACCCGCGACGATCGGATAGCTCTTGATGATCATCTGGTCGATCTCGTCGAGCAGCTGCCCGGCCAGCTTCCCGCCGCCACACAGCCAGATGTCGCCACCTTCGCGCTGCTTGAGCTCGCGCACCAGCTCGAGGGGATCACCGGAGACGATCTCGACCCCGGGATGATCGGCCTGGTCGAGCGTGGACGAGATGACGTACTGCTTCAGGTGCGAGAACGGGCTCTCGACGTGCTCATCCGGCAGCACGTAGGTGCCGCGCCCCATCAGCACGGTGTCCCAGTGCTCGGCAGGCAGGTCGGGGTCCATGCCGAAGTGCGCACGCAGGTGGGTCGGGATGGCGTCGGGAAACTCGGCCGTCATCCACTCCACATAGTTCTGCGGTGTCGGATAGAAGTCGACCTCGCCGCCGGGACCTGCGATGTAGCCGTCGAGGGAGACGCCGATGTAGTAGACAAGCTTTCGCATGGTTACCGCCTCAGTTGTTGTACTCTGATTGAAGTGGTTTCAACGTAGTACTACAGATGGAGTGGTGTCAAGTGCGTACCAACCCCGAACGACGACAAGCCCTGCTCGACGCGGCCATCGACGTGCTCGCCGATGAGGGCGCCCGTGGCCTCACCTTCCGCGCTGTGGACAAACAGGCGGCCGTCCCCGCGGGCACGGCGTCGAACTACTTCGCCAATCGCGACGAACTGCTGACCCAGGCGGGCATCCGCTTCTACGAGGTGGTGCAGCCGAGCGAGGAGACGATGGCCCTGGTCAGCGATGGCCCCAAAACCGTCGAGAACATCACCGCACTGATGAAAGAGGTGGTCGGGCGCATCGAATCGCATCGCAAGGCCTATCTCGCGCTGCTGGAACTCCGCCTCGAGGCCACCCGGCGCCCCGAACTCCGCGAGGTGCTCACCGAACGCGTCCGCGCCGACATCGATTTCAACGTGCGCAACCATCTGGCATCCGGGCTGCCGGGCGACGCGGAGTCGGTACTACTGCTCTATCTGGCGCTCAACTGGCTCATTGTCGAACACCTCACACTGCCCGGAATCTTCACCGAGGAACAGAGCATGGCGTTGATCGAAAAAGCCGTAGAGCGTGTGATATGCAGCTGACCCGGTCATATGTCCAGACCATAGACGTGTTGACGATCACTAGTACGACTGTGCACAATCGGGCGCGAAAGCTGCGGGGGTTCGGAGGATAGACACAGATGCGCTCGAAGATCGACATCCGATTCACCGTTGACGCCGAGATCGACCAAGTGATGGACGCACTACTGGCCGTTGACCTGATGTCGGAGTGGTCGACCTCGCTCAGTGATGTCCGGGTCGGCCCGCGTGATGCCGACGGCAGGCCACGCCGGGTCTTCGCCACCGCCCACTTCATGGGCAACTCCGACGCCCAGGTACTCGAATACACCTGGGAGCAGTACCGGTCGTCGTGGCGGGTCGTCGACAGCAGCCGCGGTTCCAAGGGCGGCGGCTGGATCGAGCTGCTCGACACTCCAGAGGGCACCGAGGTCGACTACCACGTGGAGCTCTCGCTCCCCTTACCCATTCCGGGCATCCTGTTCAACCGCTCGCTGCGCAAGCTGCACGAGGAGACGGTCGCGAACTTCATCGACTTCGCAGAGCGGTACCCCGAGGTCGGGGGCTTCGCGGCCGGCTAGTTGCGCCGTCGGCGAAACCATCGCGTCGTCGATTTCCTGTCCGCGCGAATCGCGGCCAGGGGTGCGACGATTGGCGCATGATCGGAAATCGACGGGCCCGGTTCCAGCCCGTCACCGCAGAGAACTCGGTGACCCAGCTCGAACTCTTCTTCGACCTGGTGATCGTCTTCGCATTCACGATGGTCACGGCACTGGCCGCCGAGGCGACTACCGCGGCGAACATGCTGCGGGCGACGCTGGTCCTGGCCCTGATGTGGTGGCTGTGGATCGCGTACTCCTGGCTGGGCAATGTGGTGCGGGCCGACGAGGGCATCACCAGGGTCGCGATGTTCGTCGCGATGGGCGGCGCGTTCCTGGCCGCGCTCACCATTCCCGAGGCCTTCACCGATCTACCCGGTGGCTGGTCCGGTCCGCTGGTCTTCGCGGTGGCCTACCTGATCGTGCGACTGGTGCACGTCACGGTGTTCTGGACGATCAGCGCCGGGGATTCGCAGCTGCGCAAGCAGTTGCTGCGCTGGGCGCTCGGCTCGATCACCGTCGGCACCACGCTGCTGGTCGTCGCCGCGATGACGACCGGTCTCACCCAGATCCTGCTGTGGCTCGCCGCGATCGTCGGCGACATGCTGTGGACCTGGGCGGCGGGCACCGACTGGCGGCTCAACTCGGCCAAGCACTACGCCGAACGCTACGGGCTCATCATCATCGTGGCGCTCGGCGAATCCATCGTCTCGATCGGCATCGGGGTGGCCGGGTTGCCCATCTCCTGGCCGATCGCACTCGGTTCCATGCTGGGCCTGGCCATCTCTGGCCTGCTGTGGTGGTTGTACTTCGACGTCGCCGCGATCTCGATCGAGCACGCCTTCGCCCATGCCAAGGACGCGCGGCAGATCAAGATCGCCCAGAACACCTACATGTACGGGCATTTCCCGATGATCGTCGGCATCATCGGTCTCTCGCTCGGGTTGAAGAAGGTGCTGTACTACGTCGGCGACTCGTCGCATCACACGCTCACCGACCCGCTGTACGGCATCCCGCTCGGCGCGCTCTACGGCGGTCCGGCGCTGTTCCTGATCGGCATCACGTTCGCGAAGTACTATGCGACCAAGTCACTGTCGGCCGAGCGCCTCGTGGTCGCCGCGTTGCTGTTCGGGCTCATCCCGTTCGCCGCGCATCTGCCCGCGCTCGCCTCACTCACCCTGCTGTGCGCGCTGCTGGCCGCGCTGGTGATCTTCGAGACCCTGCGATTCGCCGAGCCGCGCGACCAGATCAGACACGCTTGATCTGACCGAGGTGGTGGCGCACGCCGTGCTCGGCGGGCGTCGCCCCACGGTGCGACGGCGGAACCCGCACCCCGGCGCGCACGGCGTCGTTGATCTGGTCGAGGTTCTCCCGCAGCATGTCGGCGACGAGTTCGTCGGTGCGTGGGTCGTCGAGCAGCTGGCGCAGCATGCGGTAGACCGTGTCGGCGACGAGCCGGATGATGTCGTCGTGGAACGGGACGTAGCGCAGTTTGCCGGTCTGCGGGTCGTTCTTGATCAGGTCCATGATCAGCTGGTCGACCTCGGCGTGGTTCTCCTCCAGCGCGGCGGCGATGTTCTGGGTGTAGTGGCCCGCGCGCAGGACTTTGGAGACCTCGTCGAGGATCGCGATCGTCATCGGGCGCTTGATGACGTCGACGATCGTGCCGACGAACCGGTTGACGACCGATGCGGTGACCCGCTCCCCCAGCGCCCGATCGGCGACCCGGCCGAGCCGGATCACGATCACCACGATCCGCAGCAGCCGGAAACTGCGGAACAGCGGGCTGGTCACCGGGATCATGCCGATGATCTCGTACCAGTAGATGAACGGGTACGACCACGGCCAGCCCGCCCGCCGCCAGCGCCACAGGAACTCGACTGCGAAGATCGCGCAGATCGACGTGTCGACGATGACGATCGCGTGATAGGTCGGTTCGCTGACGTCGAAGAAGGTGATCCACACGACCAGCACCACCGAGATGATCGCGAGGATCAGCATGAAGATGTCGGTGCGCAGCGTGGGCGTTTTAGAACGTACGTCCGGCAGGGCCTCGACCCGTTCGATCCCCGGTGAAGCCACTGTTGCTCCTGATCATCTGGCGGTCGGCGCCGCGTAGGTCGGCCTCGAGATGCCCACGCTAATTGGTTGACCGGTGCCGCGAGGGGTAGTTGCGGACGCCGGGCGGCGGCGTGTTCAGCCCCGCAGGATGGCCTCGATATTGCGTTCGGCCAGCGCGGTGATGGTCAGGGACGGGTTGACTGTTGCGGTGCTGCCGGGGATCGCGGCACCGTCCATCACGTAGAGACCGGGGTGTCCGTGGACGCGGCCGAAGGCGTCGGTGGCCCTGCCCAGGACCGCGCCACCGAGCGGATGCGCGGTGAACTGGGCGTTGGCGTCGTAGCCGAGCGCGCCGTATTCGGCGACCGCGCCCGCGCGTTCGGCGATCCGGTGGTCGATCGCGCGGGCCGCACCGGCGACCGCGTGCTGGGTGGCCGCCGACCAGTTCAGGCCGACGCCGCCCGTCGCGGCGTGATACCCGAAGCGGGCACGGGTCGGGTCCAGGACCATGCCGAGCGAGGCCAGCGCGCCGGTCTCGAACGGAATGCCGGGGATGTACCAGTTCTCCAGGGTGAGGGGCACGCTGGATTCGTCGTAGATCCGGCTCGCGCTCGGCACACCTTGGCCGTGGCCCGCGATGGCGCTCGCGCCGCGGGCGAGCACTACGTCACCGTTGGTGCCGAAACCGTCGCCGATGTGCTCGTTGAGGTTGGGCAGCGTCCCGGTGGCCTGGGCGCGGACCAGCAGTTCCGAGGTGCCGATCGAGCCTGCGCCGAGGAACAGCTTGTCGCAGGTCAGGTTGCGGGTGCTCAGCACCTGACCGCTCGGTGCCAGCTTCGACACGGCGACCACGAACTTGCCACTCGCCTCCTGGGCGATGGCGTCGACGCGGTGGCCGGGGAAGACCTGGGACTTGCCGGTCTCGCGGGCATAGCGCAAGTAGTTCTGGTTGAGATCGAACTTGGCGCCGTTGGAGTTGCCGAGGTTCGAGCGGGCCGAGGTGGCCGAGGCACGGGAGCTGCCCGCGAGCTCGCTGCGCAGCACGTTCCAGGTGAAGATCGAATCGTTGGGCAGCGGCTGGTAACCGGCCGCGCGTACCTGGTCGTCCCAGGCGCGCGAGTGGGCGAACGGCGAAGAGTTGTAGATGTCGGCGGGCATCGTGTCCAGCCGCAGCATCTGGCGCACCCGCGGGTAGTAGACGCGTTCCAGCTCGCCGTAGTCGACCACACCACCGAAGACCTGGTCGAAGAGCCTGCGTTCCGGCGCCACCATCGCCCCGGTGAAGATCACCGATCCGCCACCGACCGCGGCGGCCCGCCACACATCGATACCGGAATACTCGGTCACATCCAGCACCCCGCCGAACGCGCCGAAACTCACCGGCACCTTGGTGACGCCGGTGAAGCTGGTGCGATGCCAGAACCCGCGGCCATCGGGCAGATCGTCGCCGGTGAAGATCTCCCGCCACGGATCGTTGGGCCAGTGCGAACCGCGCTCGAGCACGGTATTGGCGATTCCGGCCTCGGCCAGGCGCAACGCGGTCACGGCAGCGCCGAAGCCGGATCCGATCACGATGGCGGGCGAGTGCGCGGGCGCGTCGGGAATCGGGGCGAAGATCTCCGGCACCCAGGACCGGAACATCGCCTCGCGCGGATCCGCCGAAGCGGGCGCGCCTGTCAGCGTCGTTCCCACGGCACCGGCAACAGCCGCCAGTCCCGCCGCCTTGAAAAAGGCACGTCTGTGCACCAGGCCACCTCCCTCATCACGCATGGCCGACGCGAAGAATACCCCGCAAACACGCAAATCGCCCGGTGGTACCCACATTTGTCCCAAGTCACGACGGCGCGAGCGGCCCGGCTGGAACTCAGCTGGTGAGCAGGCGTACCACCGCGATCGTTCCGACCACCACGATCACCCCGCGCAGCACATTCGGTGGCAACTTCCGGCCCACTTTCGCGCCGAGCTGCCCGCCGATGATCGAACCGACCGCGATCAGCGCCACCGCCTGCCAATCCACCTCGGCGACCACGATGAAGATCACCGCCGACACCGCGTTCACGATCAGCGCCAGCACGTTCTTCACGCCGTTGAGCCGCTGAATGTCCTCGTGCACGAAGACACCGAGCAAACCGATCAGCAGCACTCCCTGCGCCGCCCCGAAATACCCGCCGTAGATGCCGGTGGCGAACACCGCGACCAGCAGGATCGGGCCACCGTGCTCCGGCGCGGCCGATTCACCGCCCTCGCGGCGCTGTTTCACCCACGCGGCCAGTCGTGGTTGCACGACAACGAGGATCAGCGCCACGATGATGAGGACCGGGACGATCGCCTTGAACGCCTCTTCCGGCATCGTCAGCAGCAGGATCGCGCCGGTGATGCCGCCGAGTAGCGACGCGGTGCCGAGCTGCAGCAGTCGCGACCGCTGTCCCCGCAGTTCGCGCCGGTACCCGATTACCCCGCTCACCGAACCGGGGACGAGCCCGATCGTGTTCGACACATTCGCCGTCACCGGTGGCAACCCGAACGCGAGCAGCGCGGGAAAGGTGATCAGCGTGCCCGATCCGACGATCGTATTGATGCCACCCGCCGCGATACCCGCGGCGAAGATGGCCACCTGTTGTAACCAAGTCATTCGAATTCCTTTGGTACGTCTCGTCGGACGCGCAGGTCCGTACAAGCGTGCGTTATGGGGGAAACCGTACTGGTCAACTGGTGAGTGAATGGCAGCGGACTTGATTCACCGAATTGGTCCGGGTCGCTGACAAGCGAGGGTGGGCACGCGGTAAGCTCGGAGGATCATGCTGCAGCGGGCTCTTCTTCTCGGCCGCCGCGACGGGTCCTGATACGGACCGGCTCCCGTCGCGGGGTTCCAACGCGCCGGTCGACCCGCTCCCATCAGGGAATCCATCACACCCACGGAGAAACTTGCATGTCCTCGGCTGACGCATTCGTATCCGCTTCGCGCACCATTTCGGCCCCCGGCAAACCCGCACCGGCCGACCAGCCCGCCTGGAACACCCAGAAGAACTCCTCGATGCCGTCGTTCCGGTATCGGCCCTTCGCCGAAGAGGTCGAGCCGATCACGGTGCCCGACCGCACCTGGCCGGACAAGATCATCGATCGCGCGCCCGCGTGGTGTGCCGTCGACCTGCGCGACGGCAACCAGGCCCTCATCGACCCGATGAGCCCGGCTCGCAAGCGCCGCATGTTCGACCTGCTGGTGCGGATGGGCTACAAGGAGATCGAGGTCGGGTTCCCGGCCGCGAGCCAGACCGATTTCGATTTCGTCCGCGAGATCATCGAAGACGGCGCGGTCCCCGCCGACGTCACCATCCAGGTCCTCACCCAGTGCCGCGCCGAGCTGATCGAGCGCACTTTCGAGGCCTGTGCCGGCGCACCGAACGTGATCGTGCACTTCTACAACTCCACCTCGATCCTGCAGCGTCGCGTGGTCTTCCGCGCCGAGCGCGACGCGGTGAAGAAGATCGCCACCGATGCCGCGAAGCTGTGCCTGGAGATCGAGAAGCGCTACCCCGACACCGAGTGGCGCTACGAGTACAGCCCGGAGTCCTACACCGGCACCGAGCTGGACTACGCGCGTGAGGTCTGCGACGCGGTCTCCGAGATCATCGCGCCGACTCCCGAGAAGCCGCTGATCCTCAACCTGCCCGCGACCGTCGAGATGGCCACGCCGAACGTGTACGCCGACTCGATCGAGTGGATGCACCGCAATCTGGCCCGTCGCGATTCGATCGTGCTGTCGCTGCACCCGCACAACGACCGTGGCACCGCCGTCGCGGCCGCCGAGCTGGGCTACCAGGCCGGCGCCGATCGCATCGAGGGCTGCCTGTTCGGCAACGGTGAGCGCACCGGCAACGTCTGCCTGGTGACGCTGGGCATGAACATGTTCTCGCGCGGCATCGACCCGCAGATCAACTTCTCCGATATCGACGAGGTCCGTCGCACGGTGGAGTACTGCAACCAGCTGGCCGTCGCGGAACGTCACCCCTACGGCGGCGATCTGGTCTACACCGCGTTCTCCGGCAGCCACCAGGACGCCATCAACAAGGGCCTTGACGCGATGAAGGCCACCGCCGACGCGCAGGGCGCCGACGTATCCGACATCGTCTGGGAGGTCCCGTACCTGCCGATCGACCCGAAGGATGTCGGCCGCACCTACGAGGCCGTGATCCGGGTGAACTCGCAGTCCGGCAAGGGCGGCGTGGCCTACATCATGAAGACCGATCACGGGCTGGTGCTGCCGCGTCGCCTGCAGATCGAGTTCTCGCAGGCCATCCAGGCGATCACCGACGGTGAGGGCGGCGAGGTGACGCCCAAGGAGATGTGGGACGTCTTCGCCACCGAGTACCTGAACCCGATCCTGCCGCTCGAGCGGATCAAGCAGAAGGTCACCGCCGCCGAAACCGACGGTGGTGTGGACACGATCGTGGCGACCGTGAAGGTCGAGGGCGCCGAGCAGGAGATCAGCGGTTCCGGCAACGGCCCGCTGGCCGCGTTCGTCGACGCGATCGCGACCGTCGGCTTCGATGTGCGGGTGCTCGATTACAGCGAGCACGCCATGTCCGCCGGTGACGACGCGCAGGCCGCGGCCTACGTCGAGGTCGCGATCGGGGAGAAGGTCGTGTGGGGTGTCGGCATCGCCACCTCGATCACCACCGCTTCGCTGCGTGCGGTCGTCTCGGCCGTGAACCGCGCCGCTCAGTAGACCGCACACCCGGCCGGCCGGGTCCGCACACCAGCGAACCCGGCCACCGGCGAACCCAGGTCCGCTGGGCTACCGCACTACCAGCCCCCCGGCACCCTCCCTGGTTCGCAGCCCCGACCGCACTCCCAGCCACACCGCTCACCCCAAGACCGCCATGACCGCACTCCCAACCCCGCACCCGCGACCCCTAGGGAGCGGCGGCCACGAAGTGGCCGGTTCGCGGCCGGGTCGCCGGTTAGACGCCGTTGCGTACGCGACGAAGGAGCAAGCAACGGCGGCTA